>JADJVV010000001.1:2183264-2490955 GCA_016710435.1 Hyphomicrobiales bacterium
CCGCAAGGCGCGCTGATGGCTTCGACCCCGCTGACGCTGGCGGAGACGGCCTCCGTGTTCGGCGAGATGCTCACCTTCCAGCGCCTGCTCAAGGCCACCACCGATCCCAAAAAGCGCAAGGCCCTTCTCGCTTCGAAGGTGGAGGACATGATCAACACGGTCGTGCGCCAGATCGCCTTCTATACCTTCGAGCGCAAGGTCCATGCCGCCCGCAAGGAAGGCGAGATGACGCCCGACCAGCTGAACGACATCTGGATGAGCGTGCAGGCCGAAAGCCTGGGCGACGCCATTCAATTCGGCCCGGGCTATGAAGTGTTCTGGACCTATATCCCGCACTTCATCCACTCGCCCTTCTATGTCTACGCCTATGCCTTCGGCGATTGCCTGGTGAACTCGCTCTATGCCCGCTACCAGGAAAGCAGCGTAGGCTTCCAGGACAAGTATTTTGCGCTCCTCCGCGCGGGCGGAACCAAGCACCATTCCGAATTGCTCAAGCCCTTCGGCCTTGACGCCACCAATCCCGCCTTCTGGCAAAAGGGCCTGTCCGTGATTTCCGGGATGATCGACGAGTTGGAATCGATGGAATAACACAACTAAGGGGTGTATTTTCGCGCGTTTCTGTGGCATGGAAACAACAGCTTCGAATTTGGGCGGTTGTAGCATTGTCAGCGCCCGGTGACCGTTGCACATTGGCGACAACAAATAAGACGAATCCCATACAGGTGGTGTCCATGCGCAATCTCACACTCGTTTCGACCCTTGCCCTCGCTCTGACGCTTTCCGTCCCGGCATGGTCGGCCGATATTGCCGCGCCGGACCTGTGTGCCGTATCGGGCATCAACGGCAAGATCGCCGCGCAGGGCGGCGTCTGGGATGCCGACAACTACAGCAACGACGAACTGTTCCAGGGCATCGGTTCGCTCAGCCTGCCGCTCGGCTGCATGTTCGGCCTGCAGGTGGATGCCGGCGCCGGTGAATTCGGAGACGCCAGCGCCTTGGGCGCGGGCGGCCACCTGTTCTATCGCGACCCCACCAGCTATCTCCTCGGCGTTCACGCCACCTATGAAGACTGGAGCTTCGATGCACCGGCTCTTGACGTCACCTCATGGAAGGTGGGTGCCGAAGGCGAACTCTATCTCGGCAACATCAGCCTCGAAGCCTGGGCCGGTGTGGAAGACACCAACCGCACCAGCACCGATTTCTTCGGCAAGTTCACCGCCGCCATCTATGCCACGGACGACCTTCGCCTGTCGGCAGGCATTCGCCATGCCAATGATTTCACCTCGGGTGTGATCGGTGCGGAATGGCAGGTGCCGGATACGCCCTTGTCCTTCACCGCCGAAGGCCAGCTCGGCGAAGATGACTTCCGCTCCGTCGCCATTGGCGCCAAGTTCTATTTCGGCGGCACCCAGAAGTCGCTGATCGACCGTCACCGCCAGGACGACCCTGATGACGGCCTGTTCGACTTCATCGGCGGCGCGGCAGCTGCGGCTTCCGTTCCGGGTGGCGGCGGCCCGGTCGCAGAGGGCGTTTTGGATGACGGCACGGGAGATGGCGTGGTCTGCGACGGCGTCAACTGCGGCTGAAGCTGCCGCAATCGTTAGGCTTGGAGCACTTCTGAACGGTTTTTTCAGGACTTGGATCGCGTCAACGGGTAGAACTTGCCGCCCTTGCTGCGGGGAAAGTCATTTACCGGAATGACATTGATTTCCGCGTGATCGCCGAGAAGCGTTCGCAGGTATGATTGCAGCTGCGGCATCTCTGTTGTGGAAAATGCCGTCGGACTGGCTAGCGCGAGTGTGAAGCTGCCAGCGCCATGTTGCGTCAACTGCCACGCGCGCGCGCCGGTGATGTCCCGGATGCGTGCCGTGGAGACGTCAGGCTGGTAAAGGCTGCCATCTGGCCTCTCGAAGAGATTGCTCTTGCGCCCGATAATACGCGAAAGCACCGGCAGGCCGCGGCTACAGGTGCAGGGCGGACCTTCCTCGACCAGATCCTGGAACCTGTACCGGATCAGCGGCATGGCGAAATTGTAGAGGCTTGTGGCCACGAGCAATCCCGCCTTGCCCGGAGGGCAGGGGTGGCCGTCGTCATCCACGATCTCCGTCCGGCTCAGTTCGGGTTGCAGGTGATAGAGTCCGGTTTGGGGACACTCGATGGCAATGAGCCCGGTTTCCGCGGTCGCATACACGTCGCTGAATTCACAGCCCCAAATGCGCCGCACTTCCTCGCGCATGTCGCGTGACAGTTTCTCGCCGACGGACATGATGCTCTTAATGCCGGGGCGCAGCCCACGCTCCTCGCTGCGCTGGGCCAGCGCCATGGCATTGGAGGGCAGCGTGTTCAGAATGACCTGGCCAAGCCCCATGAGCCAGTCGAGTTGTTCGTCCAGTGGCGTGCTGATGTGAAGGCGGTGCCTGCTGCCACGCGTTTCAGGCGGCAGCCACGGCGGTCCCCACAATTTGTCTTCCGGATCGTCGGCCCGTTCGGGGCGGATGAACCCGGCCCTGATCATCACCAGCGGCGTGGCATAGTCGTGTCCGAACCAGTCCGCGTAGCGGAAAGAGGCACAGGCCACGCCGGTGTGATCGAAACGGGTTTTGCGCACGCGAAATCCTTGGCTTTCGGAGGCCGAGGTGCTCTGCGAAATGAGTCCCTCATGCCCCGGCGGCAATGTCCTCGCCTGGAACGCATCCCAATCCGCCTCCACAACCTCGCGCGAGATGATCGGCAGTTCCTCCCAGCGGGAGAGATCGAAGCCGCCATCCGGCTTGCGGATGCGCCCCAGCGGCTCGGCATAGAACGGCACCTGCGCATGGGCATGGGCCAGCATCTGCTGCAACTGCCGCTCCTGCCAGGCGATGATGCGCTCCTGCGGCAGCCACTGCGACTTCATCAGGCTTTCATAAAAGCTGCGGGCGACATGGTATCGCTGGATCAGGGCCGGATCGGTCATGGCCCTTTGTCCGAGGGCCGGGCGGGATTGGCAAGAAAGAAGTGTCGCGCCCTGCGCCAAAACGCGCCGGAATACCCGCCTTGCACGGCTGTCGGGGCTTCGCTAAAGCCTAGATATCGCAGATTCCGCCATTCGATTTGAGGGAACCAGTATGGCCGACCATTCACCGACCCACACGCCGCGCGGCTTTGAAGACCACAAGGAGACCTACGAAGGCTTCCTCAAGGGCTCCGTTGCGCTCGGCATCCTGTGCGGCTTCACGCTCGTGGCGCTCGTCGCCTTCCGCTTCATGGACTACCTGAACGTGCTCACCGGTTTCGCCGGGCTCATCATCGGCACACTGGCGACGATCATCGACGTCCGCGCTGGCGGCAAGTGGTTCCTCTCCGGCGGTCTCCTGGTGTTGTTCGGACTGTTCGTGGCCATCAACCTCTGATCTGAGAGCATCATGAAAATAGCGATTCCCTCCGAAATCCAACCGGGGGAGTCGCGTGTCGCGGTCTCGCCCGATGCGGTGAAGGCCTATATCAAGAAGGGCGCCAAGGTGGCCGTGCAAGCGGGCGCCGGCCTTGGCTCCAACATTTCCGATGCGGACTTCAAGGCTGCGGGCGCGGACATCGTCAAGGGCGAGGCCGTGGTGAAGGACGCCGATCTGGTGCTCACCATCCGCCGCCCGGGCGAGAAATTGCTCAAGGCCATGAAGAAGGACGCCATCGTCGCTGGCGGCCTTGAACCTTTTGGCGACCGCAAGGCCCTGGAGGCCTTCGCCAGGTCCGGTGTCACCGGTTTTGCCATGGAACTGATGCCGCGCATCACCCGCGCCCAGGCCATGGACATCCTCTCTTCGCAAGCGAACCTCGCCGGCTACAAGGCGGTGATTGATGCCGCCGCCCACTTCGGCCGCGCCTTCCCGATGATGATGACGGCCGCCGGCACCGTGCCCGCCGCCAAGGTCTTCATCATGGGCGTGGGCGTGGCAGGCCTGCAGGCCATCGCCACGGCGCGCCGCCTCGGCGCCATCGTCTCCGCCACCGACGTGCGCAAGGCAACGGAGGAGCAGGTGAAGTCGCTCGGCGCCAAGTTCGTCTATGTCGACCTCGCCGAAGCCGCAACCGCTGCCGGTTACGCCCGCGAACTCACGGCGGAGGAAAAAGCCAAGCAGGCGGAGCTTGTGGCGGGCCACGTGAAGGGCCAGGACATCGTCATCACCACGGCCCTCATCCCCGGCCGCCCCGCGCCGACGCTCATCACCAGGGACATGGTGGAAAGCATGAAGCCCGGCTCCATCATCATCGACCTTGCGGTGGAACGCGGCGGCAACTGCCCGCTCTCCAAGCCGGATCAGATCGTCGAGCACAAGGGCGTCAAGATCGTCGGCACCGTGAATTTGGCCGGCAAGCTGGCGGGCAACGCCACGCCGCTCTTCGCCAAGAACATCGCCAACTTCCTGGACCTGATGATCCAGAAGGACGGCACACTGAAGATCGACGAAGCGGACGAATGCATCTCCGGCACCATGATCGCCAAGGGCGGCAAGCTGGTGCACAAGATTTACGAGGCGAAGTAATGGAACAGATCGCACATTCAATCGACCCCTTCATTTCGCTGCTCGGCATCTTCGTGCTGGCCGTGTTCGTGGGTTACTACGTGGTATGGAACGTGACGCCCGCGCTGCACACGCCGCTGATGAGCGTCACCAACGCCATTTCCTCGGTCATCGTGGTGGGCGCACTGCTCGCCGTCGGAGCAGGGGCCATTGCGTCAGGGTCGACCCTCGCCATGATCTTCGGCTTCATCGCGCTGGTGCTGGCTTCGATCAACATTTTCGGTGGCTTCATGGTCACCTCGCGCATGCTCGCCATGTACAAGAAGAAAGAGAAATAAGATGAGCGCCAACCTCGCAGCCCTTCTTTATCTCGTCGCCGGCGCGCTCTTCATCATGGCGTTGCGCGGCCTCTCGTCGCCCGCCTCGTCGCGCCAGGGCAACATGTTCGGCATGGTCGGCATGACCATCGCTGTGCTGACAACGCTGGCACTGGCCAAGCCCGTGGGCGTCCTACCCTGGCTGCTGATCGTGGGCGGCCTTGGCATCGGTGCGGTCATCGGCGGCATCACCGCCAAGCGCATTCCGATGACGGCCATGCCGCAGCTTGTGGCCGCCTTCCACTCCCTCGTCGGTCTCGCCGCCGTCTTCGTCGCGGCCGCAGCCTTCTACGCTCCTGATGCCTTCGGCATTGCCACCGATGGCGTGATCCACAAGCAGAGCCTCATCGAAATGTCGCTCGGGGCAGCGATTGGCGCCGTGACCTTCACCGGTTCCATCATCGCCTTCCTGAAGCTGGATGGCCGCATGTCGGGCGCACCCATCCTGCTGCCGGCGCGCCATGTCATCAACATCGCGCTCGCCGTGGCGCTCGTCGCGGCTGTGGTGATGTTCTACGCCGCACCCACCGCCACGCTGTTCTGGATCATCGTGCTGGTCAGCTTCGTGCTTGGCTTCCTGCTCATCATCCCCATCGGCGGCGCCGACATGCCTGTCGTCGTCTCGATGCTGAACTCCTATTCCGGCTGGGCTGCCGCCGGTATCGGCTTCACGCTCGCCAATACCGCGCTCATCATCACCGGTGCGCTGGTGGGCTCGTCGGGTGCCATTCTCTCCTACATCATGTGCAAGGGCATGAATCGCAGCTTCATCTCGGTGATCCTCGGCGGCTTCGGCGGCGAAAGCGCAGGCCCCGCCGCGAAGGGCGATGCCAAGCCGGTGAAGCAAGGCTCGGCGGAAGACGCGGCCTTCATGATGAAGAACGCCGAAACCGTGATCATCGTGCCGGGTTACGGCATGGCCGTGGCTCAGGCGCAGCACGCGCTCCGTGAAATGGCCGATCATCTCAAGAAGTCCGGCGTCACGGTGAAATATGCCATTCATCCGGTGGCGGGCCGCATGCCCGGCCACATGAACGTGCTGCTGGCAGAAGCCAACGTGCCCTATGATGAAGTCTTCGAACTGGAAGACATCAACAGCGAGTTCGCCCAGGCCGACATTGCCTTCGTGATCGGCGCCAATGACGTCACCAACCCCGCCGCCAAGGAAGACCCGGCCTCGCCCATCTACGGCATGCCTGTGCTGGAGGTGTGGAAGGCCAAGACCGTGATGTTCATCAAGCGCGGTATGTCCTCCGGCTACGCCGGCATCGACAACACGCTTTTCTGGCGCGACAACACGCTGATGCTCTTCGGCGACGCCAAGAAGATGACGGAAGCCATCAACAAGTCGCTGGGGTAGCAAGGCGCGGGGCAAGACGCCCTGCATCATTCCGCCACTTTTCCCCGCATGATCCGCCGTTCCGCCGAACGATGGAGCAACTTGCATGAGGAGTCTTGCGCGGCTTGCCAGTCTCCTGTGCCTGATCCTCGCCGCACCTTTGGCCCGTGCGGCGCCTGTCGATCTTGAACTTGTGCTCCTTGCCGATGCGTCCGGGTCTATCGGCAATGATGAGATCCGCTACCAGCGCCGGGGTTACGCCGATGCGCTGGCGGATCCTGATACGCTGGCAGCCATTGCCTCCACCGGGCGCTTCCAGAAGATCGCCGTCACCTACATCGAATGGGGGCAATGGGATTCACAAATCGCCGTTGTGCCGTGGACCATTATCGCCTCTCCCGAAGATGCCGCCGCCTTCAATCGCGCCTTGCTGGCGGCACCCCGCACGGCGCGCGGGCGGAATTCGATCGGCAATGCGCTTATCGCAGCCGGGAAGGCCATCACGGGGAATGTCCATGACGGCACGCGCAAGGTGATTGACCTCTCCGCCGACAGTGTGAACAGCTGGGGCGGTGCCAGTGTGGAGGAGGCGCGCGCGCAGGTTCTGGCCCAGGGCATCACCATCAATGGCCTCGCCGTGCTCTGCCGCACCTGTGCCAGCGGGCGGCCCGTCTCCTATGATCTGGAGCAGGCCTTTGAAGACACGATCATCGGCGGCACGGGCAGCTTCGTCGTCTCCGCCGACCAGCCCGCCAATTTCGCCCTGGCCGTGAAGCGCAAGCTGATCCTTGAAATCGCAGGATTGCCTCCCCCTGTGTCCGATCGGCGCGAAGCCAGCAACCACGCGAGGGAGGGGCAGCTGGACTGAGGTTTCCCTGCTAGTGCCGGCATTTTGCCGCGACCGGACACACCCGGCAGGTCCGCTCCATCGCCGAGACAATGACGGCAAGCGGCACAGGCATCAGAGGCAGCTGCGTGAGACTCAGGCGTTGCGCCAACAATTCCGCAGCCTGCGTGACGTCGAACCGCCCCGCACCGGCCTCGATCTGCAAGGCATCGAGACAATAGGCGCGCACCGCCGCATCCGTGTTCTGGCAGGCAGAGAGCAATGACAGCGCCAGGCACTCGTCCACGCAGGCCCAACGGCAGGCACGGGGAAAGAAGTTGAGGGGCCGCTGGCAATGCGACCGCAACTGGCGCACGAAGTTCTGCAGGGTGCCGGAAATCTCGCAGGCCGCCTCCACGCCGCATTCCCCCACGAGGTCACTCCAGAACTGGTCCCAGCAGGAAGGATCGCCATGGTCGTACCCCGCCATGGCGCAGCGGCAGCCATTGATCACCACCCGCTCCGGCCGGTGGTCGAACAGTTCGTTGCCGTGGGACCGTGCGCTCATGTTCACCTACAGTGATTTCAGGAAAGCGATGAGCGCGTCGCGTTGGTCCTTGCTGGTATTGCGGAAAGCCTCGCGGGCCGTCTCTGCCTCTCCGCCGTGCCAGAGAATGGCCTCGGCGAACCCCCGGGCGCGGCCGTCATGCAGCAGGAAGCCATGGCCGTTCACCTGGGGGACAAGTCCGAGACCCCACAGCGGTGGCGTGCGCCATTCCAGCCCCGAAGCCGCAAAATCCGGCCGGTTGTCGGCAAGGCCTTCGCCCATATCGTGCAGGAGAAGGTCCGTATACGGATGGAATGTCTGATGCGACACTTCCGGCAGCGGGTGGCCGCCGCTTTGCAGTGTGGGCATGTGGCAGGAACTGCACCCCAGTCCGCGGAACAGCGCAGCACCCTCCATAACGGCGGGGGAATCAGCACCGCGTTGGGCCGGAACGGAGAGCGTCGCCGAATAGAGTGTCAGCTTGTCGAGAAACACATCCGTCAATTCCGGCGCGCCGCCGTTGAACTGCGCGGCACAGGCCGCCTGCGCCGCATCGCAATTTTCGGCAGAACGAAGCGAGGAGGTGAGCCCGATGTCGCCGAGTGCCGCTCCGGCATTCTGGTTGCGGAGCGTCGGCTGTCCCGCCTTCCATCCAAAGCGGCCGATGGCTGGGGCTTGCGTCTCCGCATTCCACACCCTGTTGGTGCGGCCCGAAATGCCGTCACCATCCGCGTCGCCAGGATCGGCCAGCGCCGTCAACGTGGCATCCGGCACCGCCTCCAGCAGGCCAAGGCCGATCATCTGCGGTGCAACGCGTGGCGAAATCAGCAGATCAGCGGGCAAGGGGCCGTAACCCGGCTGTTCAATGGCATAGTCTGGCTTGCGCAGGGAGAAGGCCTCACCATCACCGTAGTAGCCAGCAATCTCGGTGTAGGTGATCCGCGCCACACCTTCCGTCGCCACATCGTGATTGCTGCGCTCGCTCAACTGGTCGCCGTAGCCCGGCACGGGACGAGGACCGCCATGCGGTCCTTCACCCGGAACGCTGATCCGCAACAGCATGGACTCCATGGGCCCGTGGCCATCGGCAGGCGGTTGGCCCCGGCCATCCTTGGTGTGGCAACCGGAGCAGGACACACGGTTGAACAAGGGTCCGAGCCCATCGAAGGCCTTCACGGATGCGGGCGCCATCACCCAGTTGGTGTTGAACAGGCGGTTGCCGAAGGAAAAGATGCGCTGGTGTTCCCGCGGCGCATTGGGCGCGGCGAAAGAAAATGCGTTCTGCGCCGCGATGGGCCGCGTCGTTGCCCCGCCCAGGGCGGCCGTTACGGGCATCGACAGCAGCTGCTCGCGAACGGAAGACCCGCCCGCACTGGCCACGATGCTCACGGCCGTGAGTGCCGTGGCAAACACGATGGAAGCAGTCAATCGCACGGCAGGTTTACTCCGTCGGGATGAGGACGAGAACGCCCAGCGTGCTGCCCACCTTCTTCAGGCCGTCGGCCAAAGCCTGCAAACTGGCCATAGCCTCTTCCGCAGCCTTGCGTTCTGATGATGCCGCATCGGCGCGGAGCACAGCGTCCCACGGATCGCCCAGCGCCCCGATCTTGGCTTCGGCATCCACCAGCAGGCCGTCCACTTCGGAGGCCACGGCGGCGTTGCGGGACTTCACCAGGCCGGCGAGTTTCGCCTCCTCCCACACCCGCTTGATGCCGGCGAGGTCATGCACGAAATCCTGCTTGGTGGTGTCGGAGAAACAGGAGTGTTCATCCTCCTGGTCGCCGGAATCGAGTGCCACGCCCAGCCGCTCCGACATGAATTCGAAACCGGCGAGGATCGCCATGCCATTCACCATGCGGCCCAGCGCCTCGCGCTGGTCCAGCTTTTCGAACACCTCGCGATAGTTGCCCGCAACGGAAGGTGCCCATTGCTGCTCCAGCGACTGAAGGTCTCCCACCAGCTTTTCCGTCACCGCCTTGAGATAGGCGCGGCGGCGGTCGTTGTTGCCCTCACCGGCGATATAATCCGTGGACGGACGGTTGCCCGGACCCGTGGTAGAGAGGTCCTGTCCCCACAGCAGGAACTCGATTGCATGCCAGCCCGTCGTCACATCCGCTTCATCGGATTTCTGGTTGATCGCGGCGAGGCCTGCACCGGTGATCGTCTCTGTTCCGTTATTGATGATTCCCGCCTTCGGGTTGCCTTCAACATAGTCGATATAGGCCTCGTTCATGGGCCAGGAGTTGATGTCGCCCTCGATCGCCTCGATGGGGCCGTCGTAGAAACGATACGCCTCCGTTTCCAGATAAGCGGGCCTTGCCGCAACCCAGGCGGCCCGCGCCGCCGCCAGCGTCTCCGGCAACGGCTTGTCGAGCAGGGCGTCGATGGCAGCGGCCATCTTGTCCGCCCCAGTGGCCGCGTCTGCATAGCTCTGGTGCACCAGCGTGGCGTAGGCCTCGATCTGCGGCTTGGCATCGAAAGCAAAGGCAGTGGGGTCTGTCGAGTCGAGCTTGTAGCTGCTGACGGCCTGGCCCCCGCCTTCGCCGCCCTCGCTGGCTCCTTCGCCGCCTTCTCCATCCGACAGGATGAAGGCCGGGTTGTGTGGCAATATCACCCGTGCAGACGGCGCGGCCTCCAGGATTTGCGTCGTCCCCACGAGGGCGATGCCCACCGCCGTCCACGTCTTCAATGTTTTCGCCATTGTACTTCCCGTCAATCCGACTAATATGGTCGGGATAACATCATCCCGCAAAACCGGTCAAACAGAATCGGCGTGCGCGTGCAGACGAGGTGACGATGATCTTCCAGATTGCAGACGTTCTGACACCGGACGAGGTTGCCGAAGCGCGCGCCAAGCTCGGAAGTGAGATGGCGGGGTTTGCCTCGGGCAAGGCCACCGCGGGCTGGTATGTGAAGGACCTGAAGCACAACGATCAGGCCAACGGCCCCGCGGCACTGCAGGTGATCGCCGATGTGAAGCAGGCCCTGCTGGCCAACACCGCCTTCCGCTCCATCGCGAGGCCCAAGGACTTCGTGAAAATGTTGGCGTCGCGCTATCAGCCAGGCATGGCCTATGGCACCCATGTGGATGACGCGCTCATGGGCGGCAAGCGCACGGATATGTCATTCACGCTCTTCCTCGCTGATCCGGCTTCCTATGACGGCGGCGAACTGGTGGTGGAAGGCAATGACGGCGACAACGCCCTCAAGCTCCCTGCCGGCGCGCTGGTGCTTTATCCCACCACCAGCCTGCACCGCGTGAACGAGGTGACGCGGGGCGAGCGTCTGGCCATCGTGGGCTGGGTGCGCAGCTTCATCCGCAGCCAGGAACAGCGCGACGTCCTTCTCGATCTCGACCAGGTGATTGCGGGCCTCGCTGGCACCGCCGCCGACCGCGCCACCACGGACCGGATCTTCAAGGTCCGCAATGTTCTCACGCGCATGTGGGCGGAAGACTGATTCTCTTTCCCCGCCGCCGCTTTCTCGTCTAACTTGCTCCATAACCCGGCTGTAAACGCCGGGACATACGAAGGGGTGGATGCGATGGCACAGGACTCTCCGCAACTGGAACAGCCGATGGTGCATCTTGTGCACATGGCTGTTTTCACCCTCGTGGTGGCGGTGCTCGCGGCGGTTCTCTACTCCGGAATCAAGGGGGCCTTCATGGCAAACCCCTTTCTCAACGGCTTGATCGTCGCCACGCTGATGCTCGGCATGGTCTACGCCTACCGCATGGTCTGGCGCCTCATGCCCGAAGTGAATTGGGTCAACAATTTCCGTTTGGGCGAATCGTCCGATCAGCCGCTTCCCGTGCTGCTCGGCCCCATGGCCACCATGCTGGGCGATGCCGACCGCCGCACCATTCTCTCGCCATCGAGCATGCGTTCGCTGCTCGACTCGCTGGCCTCGCGCCTCGATGAAGCGCGTGACCTCATGCGCTATCTCGTGGGCCTGCTGATCTTCCTCGGCCTTCTCGGCACATTCTGGGGACTTCTCGAAACCGTATCCTCGGTGGGTGATGCCATTCGCGGGCTGGATGTCTCCACGGCGCAATCAAGCTCGGTGTTCGAGGAGTTGAAGAACGGCCTGCAACGCCCGCTTGCCGGCATGGGCCTTTCGTTCTCGTCATCCCTCTTCGGCCTGTCCGGCTCGCTGATCCTTGGCTTCATGGACCTCAAGGCTTCGCAGGCGCAGAATCGCTTCTACCAAGATCTTGAAGACTGGCTCTCCACCATCACCGACCTGCAGGCCGGGCAGGGTGATGGAAACTCCTCGGGTGCCGTTCCCGCCTTCATGCGGATCGACATGCAGGGCCTGCAACGGTCGATCGAACGCCTCGCCCAGAATGTCGGCGAAGGAGGTGGCGCAACGCCTGCCATAGGCGGCAATGGCAGTACGGAAACCATCGAACAACTGGCCGATGCGGTCGCAAGCCTCGTGGCCCAGATGCGCGACGAGCAGAAGATGGTGCGCAACTGGATTCAGACCCAGCAGGTGCAGCAAAGCGAAATCCAGCGTCTCCTCATCCGCCAGAGTGGCGGACGCAGCAGGGAATAGCCGTCCATGCCGGCCCTTTCCCGCCGCAGACGCCAGGAAGATGCGCCCTATTGGCCGGGCTTCGTCGATGCCATGGCCCAGCTTCTGCTGGTCATCACTTTCCTCCTGTCGGTGTTCATGATTGCGCAGTTCCTGCTGGCGCGGGAAATCACCGGGCAGGACTCGGCCTTGGGGCAGTTGCGCTCGCAGATCGCGGAACTGACGGAACTGCTCAATCTCGAAAAAGGCGCCAAGGCCGAAGTGGAGGCGCAGCTTCTCACGCTCACCGATGACCTGAACAAGGAAAAATCCAAGACCGCAGGCCTGCTGGCGGATCTGCAGGCGGAGAACGAGAAGGGCCAATCCGCGGGGTCCATCGTCTCGACCTTGCAGACCTCCCTCGATAGCGAAAAGAAGATTTCATCGGATGCACTGGCAAAGGTCGAACTGCTCAACCAGCAGATCGCCGCCATGCGCCGTCAGCTTTCGCAGATCAATGCGCTTTTGGATGCCGCCGAAGAACGCAACAAGGCCTCGGAGGCGCAGGTGGCGGACCTCGGCAAGCGCCTCAACACGGCACTGGCCCAAAAGGTGCAGGAACTTTCCAAATACCGTTCGGAGTTCTTTGGCCGCCTGCGCCAGATCCTCTCCCAGCGCTCCGACATTCTCGTGGTGGGCGACCGCTTCGTTTTCCAGGCCGAAGTGCTCTTCCCCAAGGGCAGCGCCGACCTGAACGAGGCGGGCAAGGTGGAGATGCTGAAGCTCGCCGACGCCCTCCGCCAGCTTGAGCGCGAAATCCCGGAAGACATTGCCTGGGTCCTGCGCGTCGATGGTCACACCGACATCGATCCCATCCAGTCGCCGCTGTTCAATTCCAACTGGGAACTGTCGTCTGCCCGCGCCATCACGGTGGTCAAGTTCCTCATTGCCCAGGGCGTGCAGCCGCGTCACCTCGTGGCCGCGGGCTTCGGCGAATATCAGCCGATTGTCGAAGGCGACAGCGAAGACGCAAAATCGGAAAACCGCCGCATCGAACTCAAGCTGACGGACCGCTGAACTGCAGCTTGGCGAGGCGGGCGTAGAGCTCGTTCTTCTTGACGAGTTCGGCATGCGTGCCCTGCGCCACCAGCTTGCCCTTGTCGAGCACGAGGATGCGGTCGGCGTTCCGCACGGTGGCGAGCCGGTGGGCGATGACGAGCGTCGTGCGGTTCTGCGTGACCGTCTCAAGCGCCTGCTGGATCATCTGTTCGCTTTCAGCATCGAGCGCGCTTGTTGCTTCATCCAGCAGCAGAATTGGCGCGTTGCGGAGGATGGCCCGGGCGATGGCGATGCGCTGCCGCTGCCCGCCCGACAATGTGACGCCACGTTCACCCAGCGGCGTCTCATAGCCCTGAGGCAGCGCCTTGATGAACCCGTCGGCGCGCGCTGCTTTTGCCGCCGATTCCACGTCCGCCATGGTGGCGCCGGGGCGGCCGAAGCGGATGTTCTCGTTCACGGAGCCGGAGAAAATCACGGGGTCCTGCGGCACGGTGGCGATGACGCTGCGGAGCGAGGTGAGGTCGGCGCCTGTGAGGGGAACGTCATCAATGGAAACAACGCCCGCTTGCGGATCGTAGAAGCGCTGCAGCAGCGAGAAGATCGTGGTCTTGCCCGCGCCCGAAGGTCCGACAATCGCCACCACTTCGCCAGGCCGCGCCACAAAACTGAGCTTCTTCAACACGTCGATGCCAGGCCGTGTGGGATATTGGAACGACACACCCTTGAAGGTGATGAGCCCCTGTGCCGGCGAGGGGATGGGCGTGGCACTGGCGGGGGAAACGATGGCCGGCTTTTCATCCAGCAATTCCGAAATGCGTTCTGCAGCACCCGCCGCCAGCTGCACTTCGCCATACACTTCCGACAACTGCCCGAGCGAACTCGCGGCAAACACGGCATAGAGAACAAATTGGCTCAGCGTTCCGCCGGAGAGCTTCCCGGCCATGACGTCGCGCGCGCCGAACCACAACAGACCAACAATGGCGCCGAGGGAAACAAGAATGATGAGAAAGGTGAGCACACCGCGCGCGAGCGTGCGTTGGGCTGCGGCATCGAAGGCCGTGCGCGTGGCACCGGCAAAGGCAGACATGGTGGCCGCTTCCTGCGTATTGGATTGCACGGTGCTGATGGCCGAGAGCCGCTCCTGCGCGAAGGCGGCACTGTCGGCAAGGGTATCCTGCGCCAGCCGAGAGAGCGAACGCACGCGCCGGCCATAGAGCACCAGCGGCAGCACGATCAGTGGAATGGCAAGTGCGGCAAGGCCGGAGAGCTTGGGGCTGGTGTAGACCATCATCACCAGCGCACCGATCAGCATCACCACGTTGCGCAGTGCAATCGATGCCGTTGATGAGAAGGCACTCTTGATCTGCGTCGTATCCGCCGTGAGCCGTGAGATCACTTCGCCTGTCTTCTGGCTTTCGTAATAGGAGGGCGTGAGCAGCGTGAGGTGCCGGAACAACGCATCGCGCACATCGGCAACCACCCGTTCACCGATCCACGTCACGAAATAGAATCGCACCGCCGAACCCACGGCGAGGAGCGCCACCACCGCCAGCATCACGCCAAAATACTGGTCCACCAGTCCGGCATTCTCGCCGGTGAAGCCGTGGTCGAAAACCCGCCGCACCGCGACCGGGATCACCAGGGTCGCAACCGACGCCACCAGCAGGGCAATGAACGCCATCACCACCTGCGGCTTGTAGCTGGAAAGGAAGGGAAGGAGTCGCCGCAGGGGCCGCAAATCCTTGGATTTGCCGCGTCTTTTGGCTTCCTGTTCGTATACGTTGCTCATCTGAGACCCTGGAATCTGGAGGGCCTTGCAGGCGCCCGCGCCCTCCTATATAGGACCGCCACATTCCTTGTCACCCGGCGGTGTTTGTCCAGTCTTGGCGAAACGCCGCATTGCTTTGAAGAGATTGCACCATGAAGTCCGGCATCCATCCCGATTACCACCCGATCACCGTTGTGATGACGGACGGCACCAAGTTCGTGACCCGTTCCACTTACGGCAAGGCGGGCGATACGCTCAGCCTCGACATCGATCCGAAGTCGCACCCCGCATGGACCGGCGGTCAGCAGGGCCTCGTGGACCGTGGCGGCCGTGTGTCGCGCTTCAATCAGAAGTTCGGCTTCCTCAAGAAGTAATTTTCCGGCTCGCGCTGGCGAACAAACCCGGTCCCGCAAGGGCCGGGTTTTTTCTCGTGTCAGGGCTTGCTGAGTTGTTCGATGTAGCCCTGCACCGTCGCCTTGTCGGTCGCATCCGGCGAGAGCGCCAGATAGGACTCGAAGGCCTGCCGGGCCGTCGCACGCTGGCCCGCCTGGTCGGCCGCAACGCCGATGCTGTACTGGATGCCCGCGTTGCCAGGGCTGAGGCGCGCGGCGTTCTCGTAACTCGCCAGCGACTCCGCCGCCTTGCCGAGTTTCAACTGCGATGACGCCAATCCGACGTAGCTGTCGGGGTCATCCGGATTGAGCGCAATGGCCCGCTCAAAGGCCGAAACGGCCTCCGCATCCTTGCCTTCGTCCGAAAGCACGGCCCCGAGATTGTGATGCTGCATCGCCTCACCGGGATTGAGTTCGATCGCCTTGCGATATTTCTCCACCGCACCGGCCTTGTCGCCAAGCGCACTCAGCGCCGCGCCCCAGTTGGTATAGGCCATGGCGATGCCGGGATCTTCTTCCGCCATCTGCTGGAAATAGTTGATGGCCTGTTTCAGGTCTTCGGGCTTTTTCCCCGGGCGTTCGAAGAGTTCAACACCGATCAGGTTCAACGCCGCGAGTTTCTCCGGATCATCAGCGCGCACAAGCCGCGCCGCAATGTCCAGCGCCTCCTGCTTCCGTTCAGGCCCGCTGTGGTACAGGTAGAGAGACAGCGCCATCGGCGCCTTTTCGTCCATGTAGCGCTCTGCTGCCGTCTGCAGGATGGCATCAGGCGTCGGGCCCTTGACGGTGGCCAGCGGCCGGGGCGCGCCCGTGCCTTCCAGCTTGCGCAGCCGCATTTCGAGATTGCTGGTAATGCAGGGCTCGGTGGGGCAGACGAAATCGCCGATAAGCCTGTTCTGCGGCAGTCCCAGTGCCTGCCGCAACAGCCGCAGGATCGATCCGAACGACAGGCCTTCCACGGGAACCGAGATGTCCTGTTCGTCGAAGTTTGTCTTGATGGTCAGCAATCCGCCATCGGATTTTGCGGCCTCCGCAATGCGCCGGATGTTGTCCGAGAGGATCAGCGCCGCGCCGTCCTCGGTATAGCCCAGTTCCTTGATGTTCTTGGGCATGCCGATGGCGTCGATCATAAGGTCATCGGAGCGCAGCACTCTTGCAGCGGCAAACACCAGCAATCCCACGAGACCGAGGAAGGCGATGTTGAGGATGATCTTGCGCACCTCATCGAGATGATGTCCGACCGAATGCCGTGGTGTGGCATGCGGCTTGGCAGCGGTACGAGGCGCAAGCGGCAGGGGGGCGCGGCTTTGCGCGGCAGGGAACTTCAGTCCGTCAGCCATGGCCGCCTGTCATGATGGTATCAGCGCGTACCGAAGGCGCGGGCCAACTGGTCCAGTTGCGAGGCGACGGGGTTTGCCTTGCCGGCGCCTGGCATCGTCTGGCGCGAGATCATCAGGTCGAGCGTCTTGATGCGGTCGAGAAGCCGCAGCGAACGGTCCACGAGTTCGCCCAAACCTTCCGGCAATTGCTCCGCACCCGGAATATCGGCACCGCGCCCGATGTCTGTGAGGCTGATGCGGTTCTTTTCCTTGCGGGCTTCATCGCTGCCCAGTTCGCCGGCGGCGATGGCGCGTTGCAGCAGCAGCCAGGAAGCGAGTTGCATCAGCCGCGTGGTGAGGCGCATGCTCTCGGTGGCGTAGGCAATGGCGCCGGAACGGTCGAGCAGTTTGCTGTCGGCGCGGCCTGGGCCGTCGAGATAGTTGGCCGTTTCTTCGACCAACCCCATGCCTTCCTTGAAGACTTTGTCGAACTGGTCCGAGCCTGTGAATTTCGTGAGAAAATCAACGGCACCCCTGCCAATTCCTGAACCCGCCACATTCCCCATGGTGAACAACCTCTTACTCACTTGTTTCGTGTTTTAGCATTCCGCTTCGCATTGTCCATCCGTCCGGGATGAACCATTCTGGGGCGGCCTGCCTGTGTCGAAGAACAGGGGAGCAAGTCCGGGGCCATGACGTCCAAATAAAAAAAAGCCGCGGAAACCGCGGCTTGAGTTCTAACAGGGAGGCGTCAAACAGAGTGGACAGAACCACTCAGAGAATCCGGATCGCTCCGGATTGACTGTTAAGGTAAATGATAAAACTTGCTGAATGGTTAACAAAACCAGTGATTGCAGCCTGCCATGCACCTTTTTCGGCCGCTGTGTTTACGATTTGAAGAATGCATCCGCCGCCGCCTTGGAAGCCTTCTTCTTCGCGATCTCGGCCTTCAGCCGGGAGATTTCTCCTTCAAAAGCAACGATGCGCAGCTCCAGTTCGGCGAGCGATACGGTGTCGAGCGGTTCACCGGCGATGAGCATTGCTTTCGGTTTTGGTAAATCGTCGGGCTCCATGGCATCCTCCATTGCTTGCGGGAATTCTGGCCCACAGATTAACCTTGGGCAAGCTGCAGGAGAAACATGATGAAGATGAAGGTGATTGCCATTCGCGCCCCCGGCGGCCCCGACGTGCTGGTGCCGGCCGAATTGGACCGGCCCGCACCTGCAGAGGGGCAGGTGCTGGTCAAGGTGGCGGCAGCGGGCGTCAACCGTCCCGATGTGATGCAGCGCAAGGGCGCCTATCCTCCGCCACCCGGCGCACCGGCCACGCCGGGGCTGGAGATTGCAGGCCATGTGGTGGCGCTGGGCGAAGGCGTGACGCGCTGGAAGACGGGCGATGAAGTGTGCGCATTGGTGCCGGGCGGCGGTTACGCGGAATATTGCATCGCCTCCGCCGACAACTGCCTGCCCGTGCCGAAAGGAATGACCCTCACCGAAGCCGCAGCCCTGCCCGAAACCTATTTCACCGTGTGGACCAATGTCTTCGAGCGCGGCGGCTTGCGCGGCGGCGAGACATTTCTGGTGCATGGCGGCACCAGCGGCATCGGCTCCACCGCGATCATGCTGGCAACGGCATTTGGCGCGCGCGTTGTGGCCACGGCCGGCTCGGATGTGAAGTGCGCCGCATGCCGCGAATTCGGAGCCAGCCTCGCCATCAACTACCGCACGCAGGATTTTGTCGCCGTGATGAAGGAGCAGGGCATCGCCGCCGACGTCATTCTCGACATGGTGGGCGGGGATTATGTGGAGCGCAATCTCAGGGCCGCCGCCATGCACGGCCGCATCGTGCAGATCGCGTTCCAGGAAGGCTCGCGCGTGCAGGCCGACCTGCTGCCCATCATGGTGAAACGCCTCACCTACACGGGCTCCACCTTGCGGCCGCGCAGCGTCGCGGAAAAGGCTGCTATTGCCCGTGCGCTGGAAGAAAAGGTCTGGCCGCTGCTCGCCGCGGGGCGCTGCCGGCCCACAATTCATGCGGCATTTCCGCTGGAAAAGGCCGCCGAAGCGCACGCCCTGATGGAAAGTTCAACCCACGTCGGCAAGATCGTCCTCACCGTGGGAAGCTGATTGCCTTCGGGGCTGCAATCCCCTATAGGGACCGCCATCCCCGACAAGTTGTGTCCAAACAATTGGAGCCCGTGGAACGGTTCCGAAGGAGCGAAATATTATGTCACGCCCACCCCTGATGCCGAAAGCCACCGCCGTTTGGCTGGTCGAGAACACGACGCTCACCTTCAAGCAGATCGCGGACTTCTGTCACCTGCATGAACTCGAAGTGAAGGGCATCGCCGATGGCGACGTCGCCACTGGTGTGAAGGGCCTCGATCCCGTCACCGGCGGTCAGCTCACGCGCGAGGAAATCGCCGAGGCCGAAGCCGACACCAGCCGCCCGCTCGCCATCCTGGAATCGAAGGTCGATGTGCAGGTGAAGAAGTCGACGGCCGGCCCCCGCTACACGCCGGTCTCGCGCCGTGGCGACCGCCCGGACGCCATCGCCTGGCTGCTGCGCTATCACCCCGAACTGCCCGATGCCGCGATCATGAAGCTCGTCGGCACGACAAAGCACACGATCAACGCCGTGCGTGAGCGCAGCCACTGGAACATCTCGTCCATCAAGCCGGTCGATCCCGTGTCGCTCGGACTGTGCTCGCAGATCGATCTCGATTTCGCCGTGCAGAAGGCCGCCAACCGAAAGAAGATCAGCGGCGATGCGGAACCCCCGCGCACGCTCATTCCTGCCGCCGAAGTGGAAGGCACGACAGCCCACCGCATGGCCATGGAAGAACGCGAAGCCGCTGCGGCTGCCGCAGGAAACGGCCGCGAGGTTGACCTCGATGCGGACTCGGTCTTCGCCAAGCTCAAGGGCATGAAGCAGGAAGATCAGGAGTAATCATGCGCATTCTCGCTGTGGGTGGAACCGGAACCGTCGGCAAGGCCGCCCTCAGCGACCTGCGCAAGCGCCATGACATCGTCACCGCGGGTCGCACCACCGGTGATGTGAAGGTCGATGTCATGGACGAGGCCTCCATCGAGGCCATGTTCAAGGCCTTGGGCCCTGTCGACGCGGTGGTCACGACCACCGGCCACGGCCACTTCGGACCCGTTGCCGACATGACCCCGCAGCAGTTCCGCAAGGGCGTGGAAGACAAGCTCATGGGCCAGATCAATGTGGCCCTGATCGCCATCCGCCACGTGAAGGATGGTGGTTCGATCACCATCACCAGCGGCGTCACCAACCGCGATTTCATTCGCAAGGGCGCCAACGCCGCGTCCATGAACGGTGCGCTGGACGACTTCGTGCGCGCCGCTGCGATTGAAATGCCGCGCGGCATTCGCATCAACTGCGTGAGCCCGGGCCTACTGGAAGAATCGGCTGTGAAGTACGACGGCTTCTTCCCCGGCCATGTTCCCGTCACGTCGGCCCGCGTCGGCATCGCCTTCACCAAATGCGTGGAAGGCGCCATCAACGGCCAGGTGGTGACGGTCGACTAACCGCCCGCCGCCTGCCCCCCGCGCATCACTCCGGCACCGGCACCGTATAGTTCAGCGGCATGCGCGCGCCATCGACGTAGATGATCTGACCCGACACATAGCTTGCATCGTCGGAAGCGAGGAACGTCGCAACGCTCGCCACTTCCGAAGGCTCGCCCGGACGCCCCAGCGGTGTGCGCGACATGGCGCGCGTATAGGCCGCCTTGTCCTGCAGCGTCGCGGTGAGCATGTCGGTGCGGATCGATCCCGGGCCGATGCCGTTGACGCGGATGCCGTGGGGCGCCAGCGCCAGCGCTGCAACGGCGGTCAGCTGCTTCACGCCACCCTTCGACATGACGTAGGGTGCAATGGCCGGAATGGCGAGCGTGTCGTTGACCGATGACATGTTGACGATGGCGCCCGCCTTGCGGCCCGCCCGCACCTGCTTCACCATTTCGCGCGCCGCCGCCTGCAACATCAGGAACGAGCCCTTGAGGTTGATGTCGAGGACGTGGTCGTAGTCCTCCTCGGTGAGATCCAGGAAATCCTTTGCCAGCGAGACTCCCGCATTGTTGACGAGAATGTCGAGGCTGCCATGGTCGCGCACCACGGCGGCGACCAGCGCATTCACATCCTTCGGCTTGGACACGTCGCAGTGATGATAGTTGGCGCGGATGCGGCTTGCTTCCCTCACGCCCA
This sequence comes from Hyphomicrobiales bacterium, assembly GCA_016710435.1. NCBI lineage: Bacteria > Pseudomonadati > Pseudomonadota > Alphaproteobacteria > Hyphomicrobiales > Hyphomicrobiales bacterium. The sequence goes on from JADJVV010000001.1 coordinate 2,204,138, forward strand.
TTTCATCCAGCACGTCGCACATCACCACCCGGGCCCCTTCGGCGACGAAGCGTTCGGCGATGGAAAGGCCGATTCCCTTGGCAGATCCGGTGATGACGGCAATGCGGTCCTTCAGCTTCAATTTCAGCTCCTAATGTCCATGAAAATTGGCCGTCGCCGTCTCCATCAGCACCGACATGAAATGCACATGCCGGGCCCGCGAGAGGGCGCCGAGCGCGGTTCCTACCACATCCTTGGTGGTAAGCCAGCTTGCCGTATCGCGTGCTGCATCCCATTCCTTCGGGTTGAGTGGCGACAGGTCCTCGATGTTCGGCGGATAGAGCGCCGTCACCCGCACGCCCGTGCCGCGGAGTTCTTGCCGCAGGCCGTCCGTCAATCCCGCCTGTCCATGCTTCGACGCGATGTAGGCGATGGATGCGCCTTGCAGCGGCACGTTGCTCATGCCGCTCACCGACACGACATTGACGATGTCGGCAGCGGGAGACGCCTTGAGCAGCGGCAGCAATCCGCGCGTCAGCAGAAGTGTGCCCGTGACGTTGGCGGTGATCGTCTGCTGGATCGCAAATGCATCATGCGAATCCATGGACCCCGACAGCCACATCGCGCCGTTGTTGACGAGAATGTCGAGTGGCTGGTTCTGGTCGCGCCAGGCCTTGGCGAAAAGCGTGACCTGCGAGACATCGGCGAGATCGAGCGCATGATATTCGGGTGCCGTGCCAGTGCGCAGGCGGATCGATTCCGCCAGCGCCGAAAGTGGTTCGATGTTGCGCGCCGTGAGGAAGAGCTTCGCGCCCATGTCGGCGAGGACCACGGCAAAGGCGGCTCCGAGGCCTCGCGCGGCACCCGTGATGAAGACGCGTTTCCCCTTGATCTGATCCATCTCGTCTCCGTTGTGCGGATCAATATGTGTCCGCAGCTTTCACCATGCGCGCGCAGAAGGCGATGATCAAGGCAGCGGCGACGGTGATGAACATCGCCTGCTGGAGGGATGTGAAGTCCGCAACGACGCCGATCAGCGGCGGTCCGGCAAGAAACCCGGAATAGCCGAGCGAGGTGACGGCAGCGATGCCGCGCCCCGGCGCTTCCGGTTCAAGCCGCCCGCCGCCCGCGAACAGGATGGGCGCAACATTGCCGATGCCGACACCCGCAAAAGCAAAAGCTGCAAGTGAGAGGACTGCGTGGGGTGCGAGCAGGGCGGCTGCTGTTCCTGCCGCAGTGAGACCGGCACTCACAGCCACAAGCCGCACCGCGCCGAAATGAAGGCGCAGCCTGTCGCCCGTGAAGCGCGCCACACTCATGCCCGTCTGATAGAAGCCGAAGGCCATGGCAGCGAAGGCAGCATCCACGACGAAGCGTTCGCGCAACATCAGGGCGCCCCAGTCTGCCACGGAGCCTTCAATCATCAGCGCCAGAAAACAGAGAAGGCCTAGCCCGATGGAAGCGCCCGTGGGCCAGGCGAAGTGCGATCCCGACAATCCCCGGTCCAGATGGCTGGGCAAGAGATATTGGCTGCATACGAGCATGGCGATGAACACAGGTCCGCACACGGCGGCGAGTTGCACGGCAGGTCCGGCAGCACCGAGCAGCCATGCCCCGCCGATCGTGCCGATTGCAGCGCCAATGCTGAAGCCGCCATGGAAGCCGGACATCACCGGCCTCCTGAGAGCCCGCTCGATCAGCAAGCCATGGGCATTCATGGCCACGTCCATGGACCCGATGGAAGCCCCCAGCAACACACCGCCCGCAATGAACGGCGGAAGGTCCGGCGCCAGCGATGGTGCCGCCACGGACGCCGCAAACATCATTCCCGTGATCATGGTGAGCCGCGCACTGCCGTAGAGGTTGACCAGTGCGCCGGCCACCGGCATCGCCACCACGGCTCCCACTGCCACACACAGCAGCGAAAGCCCGAACGTGGTGAGGCTCACATCAAGGCGGACCTTGGCGAGGGGAATTTGCGTGGCCCATACGCCGAACAGCATGCCGTGCAAAACGAACATCGCCAGAAGCGCAAAGCGGGCAGTGGAAGCGTGAGGCGGCGGCATGGCGAATCCTGGTAGGGAGCGAGGGACTTACGGCGAGCGCCGCCGTTAGCATTCCTGCTGCCCCCTGTGCCAGCGCCTCCGCCGATGTCAGCCCCGCGCCTCAAGCAGGGCGCGCGCCGTGTCCTCATTGGTGATGAGCACGTTCGCGGCGGAAAGTTTCATGCCTGCAAGCAGGGCAGGAACCTTGTCGTTGCCGCCCGAGATCAGCACCCGGCGCGGCACCTTGCGCAGGCGCTCGATCGGCATCGACATCACGCGCGCGTTGATGGGATGATCAACGATGCGGCCCTCGGCATCGAAGAAATGATAGAGCAGGTCGCCCACCGCATTGGCGGCCACCAGTGATTGCCGGTCCGCCTCGCTCATGAAGCCGAAGCGGAACGAGGTCGAGAGTGCCGACATGGTGCCGACGCTGACCAGCGCCATGTTCATGTTGTCGGCCCGGTTGAGCACGCCATCGAGGCCGCAGCGCTCGATGAGGGCGCGTCTCGTCTCGGGGGAATCCACCACCGCCGGAGCCGTGAGCAAATAGCAGTCGGCCCCCACCGTGTTGGCGAACTGCCAGGCGAATTCCGCCGGGTTGAACCGCCGCGCCTGCACGATGCCGCCGAGCAGCGACACCACCTCGACATTGTTCAGTTCCCGGGGCGACAGTGTTTGCAGCGATTCATAGAGCGTTGCACCCCAGCCCACGCCCAGGCAGAAATTGTCGGTGAGCTGGTCCGTCACATACATGCCCGCGGCAAAGCCGATGGCCTTGTTCACGTGGCCGGGTTCTGCCGGCTCCGGCACCACAACGGCATCGGTAAGGCCGAAACGTGCCTTCAATTGTGCTTCCAGGTCGAGGCACTCGGCCACGCCCCCGGTGATCCAGATCTTCACTTCGCGCTGCTTCAGCGCTTCGTTGATGTTGCGCACCACCGTCACGCGGCCAATGCCCAGGCGGTCGGCGATTTCGTTTTGCGTCAGCCCTTCGACATAGTACATCCACGCAATGCGCATGCGATTGCGCGCCACGCGACCCGCCGTGCGTTCGGGCAGTGGATCGCCGGAAAACGGCATCGTGTCTTTGCCCAAGGCAATCATCCTCGCTCATCAATCCACCGCCCGCGCGATGGATACATCTGCCCTTTCATAGCACAATTGTTTCGGAATGCAGACAGGGATTGTGTTCGCCCGCCCCTTGCAGGGAAGGTGCGCGGCCCAAGATTGGCCCGTTTTCAGCCTCAGAAATGAGAGGTTCACACCTAAAACGAAACATTTGCATTCTCGAAAGACATTAAGTAGTCTAATTGAACCAAAGAACAACAAGGGCTCGAAGGCCCGCTTGGGAGGACTGACGTGATGCCTGTCACAGGTGTCTCCAGACGTGTCGCCACTTGCCGGAGGCCGCTGTTCATGGCGGCCAATGCGGCTCGGCCCGTGCTGTCTTCTTCCCCTGATCCAGAATCGATTTCGTGCGGCTCCTCTCCCTGGGGGACGGCATTGAAGACCCCGCGCCACGGCTGGCCTGCCGTAGTCCATGGGTTTGCAGAACCAGGCCACACCAACGGAGGAATGTGATGAAGTTCAAGAAGTCGGGTCTGGTCACCCGCCGCTCACTGCTGAAGAGCACCGCGGCCACGGGTGCAGCACTCAGCGTCGGCGGCGTGAACCTGTTCAATGTGAACCGGGCCTTTGCCGACATGCAAAACCCTGCGGACGTGCTGGCCAAGATCAATGTGGCCAATTACGTGAACAAGGATTACCAGAAGCAGTATGGCCTGAATGGCGACGAGCTGATGTGGGATCCGAACAAGGACTGGATCCGCACTGCTGACTGGGAAGCCATCCGCAAGGAACATGGCGGCAAGACCGTCCGCTTCCTGATCTCGTCGGATGACCGTGAATCGGCACTTCAGGGCACGCAGCCCTTCAAGGATCTCTCGGGCATCAACATTGATCTCGTGGCCATCCCTGACGGCGACATGAAGAACAAGATTGTCTCGGAAGCCATGTCGGGTAACCCGTCGTTCGACTGCATGCAGTTCTTCTCTCCGTGGCTCGGCGACTTCGCCGCCCAGGGCCTGCTTGCCAAGCTCGACGACTATGCCGCCAAGTGGAAGCTGCCGCTCGACGATTTCTATGACACCTACCGCCTGAACTACGCCAACTTTGGCGACAAGGGCATGTTCGGCATTCCGTTCGACTGCGACATCCAGCAGGTTCACATCCGCAAGTCGATCTTCAAGCAGGTTCTCGGCAAGGATCCGGACACCACCACCACCATCCCGACCTACGAGGAAATGGTGCGTCTGGCCCCTGAATTGAACAAGGCACAGAAGGGCGTTGCGGGCATCGGCATGATGGCTGGCCGCGGCTTCTGGGCCACCTACCTGTGGGAGCATGTTGCCGCCCAGCACGGCATGATGCTGTTCGACGACAAGTGGGAGCCGATCTTCAACGGCGACGCCGGCATGAAGGGCCTGGAAACCATCCTCGCCCTGTCCAAGCATGCCATCGAAGGCGTTGCTGCAGCCGACTGGCCGACCAACCGTGGCGCCTTCCTTGGCGGCCAGATCGCCTGCAACATCTCGTGGCAGGACTCGGGCACCCAGGCCACGCGCCCGGATCAGTCCAAACTCGGTGACGACATCCTGACGATCTATGAACCGCGCGTTGCCGGTGGCACCTATTGCCCGCCGAACATCGCTGGCTCGACCTCGTCGGTTGCCGCGACTTCGCCGGAACCGGAAGCAGCCTTCCTGCTGCTCTCGTTCCTCACGACGTCGTCGATCATGGCCATGAACGAAGCCAACGCCAACGGCGTTGCACCTGGCTACCGCTCGGTGCTCACCAACGAGAACCTCCGCAAGGTCTCGCAGCCGGCCAAGATCTGGTCCGAGTCGCTGGACTACGCCTGGTGCTCGCCGCGCCTCCCGTCGGCCTTCGACATGGAGCAGGAAATCGGCTTCCAGATCAACGATGCCATCGTCGGCAAGGTCGGTGCCAAGGAAGCGCTCGACAACGCCGCTGCCAAGGTCAAGGACATCATGACCAAGTCCGGCTTCTATGCAGGCAAGGACCCGGTGTCCTACGCCTCCATGGCTCCGGGCCTCAACTTGGGCGCGGGCAAGAAGGCGCCCATCTAAACCGTTTACGCTGGATGGCCGGGGGAAACCCCGGCCATCGCTTTTCCCCCTTTGTTGAATTTGCCTTGCAATCCATCGCTCAAGGCCCAGGCTCCCCTCATGACCGCCGCGACACTGCCAGCCACCGTCCGCCGCCGCAGCCCCTTGGCGCGCAAGATGTTCCCCTATTTGCTGGTGGCGCCCGCTGTCATCTACCTGCTCTCGATCACGCTCTATCCCGGCATCTATGCAGTCTACCGCTCGTTCTACGGCGGCAAGTTCAAGCTCGAATGGGCAGGCTTGGCCAACTACAGCCAGCTCTTCACCGACTACGAGTTCTTCAACGCCTTGTGGAACACCGCCTTCCTTGGCGCGATCACCCTTTTGGTCGAATTCTTCCTTGCCATGTTGCTGGCCGCGCTTGTCTACCGCGACCCCTGGGTCAAGGGCTTCCGCATCATTTTCCTGTTGCCGATGTTGCTCATGCCGTCTGCCGTCACCTTCATCTGGAAGCTCATGTTCAACGACGGCCGCATCATCAGCGATCTTCTGAAGCGCATCGGCCTCATTGATTTCAATATCGACTGGATGTTCACGCCGGCGCTAGCACGGCTTGTCGTCATCTTCACCGACGTCTGGCAATGGACGCCCTTCCTCTTCATCATCTTCGTCGCCGGCCTTCAGGGGCAGGACAAGGAAGTGGAGGAAGCCGCAAGACTCGACGGCGCCTCCTGGTGGTCGACATTCTTCAATGTCTCCCTGCCGATGATGCGGCCCATCATCGCCGTGGCCCTCATCTTGCGCGGCATCGACATTCTCAACATGTTCACCCCCATTCAGCTCATCACCCACGGTGCCCCAGGAGGTGCCACGGAAACCGTGAGCTACTACATCAACCGCGTGGCCTGGGACGGACCCGACTTCGGCTACGCCTCGGCAATTTCTGTCGTGGTGTTGATCATCACGGTTGTTCTGGCGCAGGTCCTGGTGCGCCGCTACTTCAAGTCTGGAACTGAATCATGAAGTCGAAGCGTTCCATCATCGGCACCATCATCCTGTTGTCCTGGGCTGTCGTCTCGGTCTGGCCCATCTGGTACTTTGCGACAATTGCATTGCGCCCGCGCGTCGAAATCATCGCGCCCGATCCCATCTATTGGCCCACCTTCACCATGGAGACCTGGGCCAAGATCTGGGACGAATGGCCCATGATGAAGTATTTCTTCAATTCAATCGCATCCGTCGCCGGAAGCGTCTTCATCTGCCTGTTGCTTGGCATTCCCGCTGCCTATTCGCTGGCGCGCTATCGCTACAAGGGCCGCGAAGACATCGGCAACTACATCCTCTCCACAAAGATGATGGCCCCGGTTGTCGTTGCCATCCCGCTCTACGTTCTCTTTGCCCAGGTCCGGATGCTCGACACGATCTGGGCTCTCATGCTCGTCTATGCCGCGATCAATCTTTCCATCGTCGTATGGATCATCCGCTCCTACATGATCGACATTCCCCATGAAATCGAAGACGCCGCCCGCACGGATGGCGCGTCCGATTTGCGCATCCTCTGGGAAATCATCATTCCCATGTGCCTGCCCGGCATTATCACGGCCGCTGTCATCGCTTCCGTCTTTGCCATGAACGAGTATCTGCTCACCCTGATCATCGGCCGCAAAGAGGCCTACACAATGTCGATTGCCCTGGCCAACTTCAAAGGCGGCTCAGACGGCATCATCTACAATGCCATCGCGCTGATTGCCTTCATGGCCTTCTTCCCGATCTTGCTGCTCGTCATCCTCATCCAGAACAATCTTTCCCGCGGCCTCACCATGGGCGCAGTCAAGGGCTGAGGGCCGGGCCTCCGCCCAACGCCACATGAACGGCCCCTTCAAGGGCCGTTCACGGTGGTATCGCTACTGTCTCACAACCAGGAGCAGAAGGAGGCAACACATGCTCGATCCACACAAGGAACGGCCCATCGACTTTCGCATCTTCAAGGACCTCAACATTCCGGAAGTGTCGATTCCGGCGGGCAACACCATTGTCACCGAAGGTGACGATGGAACGCTGATGTACATGATCCGCCAGGGCACGGTCGAAGTGCAGGTCAACGGCATCCCCGTCGAGGAGATCAGCGAGGGCGGAATTTTTGGCGAAATGGCCTTGCTGGAGCGTACCACCCGCAGTGCCAACATTGTCGCCAGGACCGATGTGATCGCCGTGCCGCTGGATGAAAAGCGCTTCATGGCACTGATGGCCAAGGTCCCGCATTTCAACCTGCTGATCATGCGCCTTCTGGCCCGCCGCATCCGCAAGATGAATGCGAAACTCGCGGTGCTCCAGGCGGTGACGACAGGCCCAAACTGAAGCTGGCCCCCAACGGCCTTCACATCGCCGCCACGCAATTGTGCAGGAACGTGAAGAACGCTCCGGTCATTTCAGGCGTATGAGGGACGGAAAGGGAGACCAACCCATGACGCTCACCGCCCTCGCACGCCCGCTGCTGGCCCTCGCCCTTGGCGCTTTCCTTATCGTTCCGGCCCATGCCGACACCGCCATCTTCGCCGGCGGCTGTTTCTGGTGCGTGGAGAAGGACATGGATCACATCAAGGGCGTCACCCGTACAACGTCCGGCTATGCCGGCGGCACGGCGGACAACCCAAGCTATGAGAGCCACGAAGGTTACACCGAGTCCGTCGAGGTGGAATTCGATCCCGCCGTGGTGAGCTATGACGAACTGGTGCGCCGTTTCCTCCGCACCATCGATGTGACCGACGGCGATGGCCAGTTCTGCGACCGTGGCGACAGCTACGTGCCCGCGATCTTCTACCAGACGCCCGAGCAGAAGGCGGTTGCCGAACGCGCCGTCGCCGATGCCGCCAAGGCGCTCGGCGAAACCCTCGCCGTGCCCGTGCGTCCGCACACGCGCTTTGCCGAAGCGGAGGCCTATCACCAGGACTACTACATGGGCGAAGGCCTCGTGCTCACGCGCTTCGGCCTGATCCGGCAATCACTGGCGTACCAGCGTTACCGCGAAGGTTGCGGCCGCGATGAGCGCGTGAAGCAGGTCTGGGGCTCGCAGGCCTTCACCGACGGGCGCGGTAACCACAGCTGAAGCCTAGAGAAGCCCGCGCCCCGCAAGGTTGCGCATGAGGTGCGACACGCCGAACTGCCAGGGCGGACAGGCATCCGTGGACCGCACCGTGTTGACCAGTGCGCCCACATGCGGGTTGGAGACGCTCACCACATCGCCATGCTTGTGGGTGAAGCCTGATCCTGGCGCGTCCCGGTCCTGCGTCGGCGCAAACACCGTGCCGCAGAACAGCACGAAACCATCCGGATACTGGTGATGCGCCCCGATCGTGCCCGCCACCAGCTTCAGCGGAGGGCGGCTGATGCGGCTCATGCTGCTGCCGCCCGTGAGGTGGAAGCCGTCCGGCCCCTGAACCTCCAGCGCCACGTCCATGCTGTTCACATCATCGAGGCCGTAGCTTGCATCGAACAGCCGGATGAACGGTCCCAGCGCGCAGGAGGCGTTGTTGTCCTTCGCCTTGCCGAGGAGAAGCGCGGAGCGTCCTTCCACGTCGCGCAGATTCACGTCATTGCCCAGGGTCGCTCCAATGATGGCGCCCTTGCTGCTCACCACCAGCACGCATTCCGGCTCCGGGTTGTTCCAGTGCGAAACAGGGTGAATGCCAACGTCGGCGCCAAAACCCACGGCACTCATCACCTGTGACTTGGTGAAGATCTCGGCATCGGGGCCGATGCCCACTTCGAGATATTGCGACCACGCCCCCTTGGCGATCAGCGCGTGCTTCAATGCCATGGCTTCGTCAGAACCCGGCACCAGCTTGGAGAGGTCATCGCCGATCAGGCGCGTGATGTCGTGGCGGATGCCGTCGGCCAGCGCAGGGTTGCCGCGCGCCTTCTCCTCGATCACCCGCTCCAGCATCGAGACCGCGAAAGTGACACCCGCCGCCTTGATCGCCTGCAGGTCGATGGGCGCGAGCAGGCGCACCGGCGAAGGCGCTGGCGAAGCCGTGGCCGCGAGAATGTCTGCCAGCCCGCCGAGATCGGTGCCCTCCGCCGCAGATGCCGCGGCAGCGGGTTCATCCGCCTCGCACAAATCGCGCATCGTGGGCAGTGCCCGTGACGTGATGTCGATCACGCGCCCCTTGCGCAGCGTGACGACACAGGGTCCCACGCCGTCTCGCCAGGCGCGCCCGGCAAAGGTGCCATGGCGGGTTGCATCTTCAGTGAGGCGGATGGCGTCTGCGATTTTCATGGCCGCGAAGATCACACAATGAGGTCGATGAGGAAAGGCCCAGGCGTGAGGAACGACTGCTGCATCAGCCGCGCGCAATCTTCCAGCGTCGTCGCCCGCGCCGCCTCGACACCGAGGCCGTTGGCGATCCTGACGAAATCCGTGTCCGGGTTGCCGAGGTCGAGCATGTTCATGGCGGTGGGGCCTGGATTGGCGCCCACGCCGGCATATTCGCCGATCAGGATCTGGTATTTGCGGTTGTTGATGATGACGGTGGTGACGGGCAGCTTTTCGCGCGCCTGCGTCCACAGGGACTGGATCGTGTACATGGCCGAGCCGTCGGCCTGGATGTTGAGGACGCGGCGCTCATTGCCCGCGACGGCAGCACCCGTTGCCGCCGGCATGCCATAGCCGATGGCCCCGCCCGTCACCATCATCCAGTCATGGGGATGGGCCGCGGTCGAACCCGGAAACATGTGCGTGCCGAAGGTGATGGCCTCGTCAACGACGATCGACTGCTCCGGCAGCACGGCACCCAGCAACTGGCCGAAGCCTTCCGACGACGGGATGCCCTTCGGCACCTCGGGCCTGCGCCCGGAGTCGAACACGGCCGTGCGCGGCGCGCCGATGTCCTGCGCCAGCGCATCCAGCGCCTCCACCATGTCCTGCCCTGGCTGGGCAAGAACGGTGACGGTTGCGCCGGCTGGCGCATGATGGCTGGGCACGCCCGGATAGGCAAAGAACCCGACCGGCGCGCGCGAGCCCACGCAGATGATGTGCTCCACGTCCTTCAGAGTTTCAATGGCCATGGCGGCAGGGTAGGGCACGCGCTCGAGAGGCAGGCGGCCGTGGCCGCGCGCCTGGAGCCCGTTGATCGATTCCGCCATCACGCGGCACCCGGTCTTGGCCTGGATGCGCGCGGCATGCTGTTGCGGCAGGTGCGCCAGCGCCCGGTCGCCGAGCAGCAGCAGCACGTTCTTCTTTTCCTTGAGGATGATGGAAGCAGCCCTGAGCTTCGCCATGTCGAAGGGCCGCGCCGGTGCAGGCGGAAGCCGCCCCGCCGCCACGCCACCATCGCTCCACGAAATGTCCGACGGCACCACCAGCGTGGCGATCTGGCCGGGCGAACTGCGCGCCGCCCGCACCGCCTCTGCGGCGTCGCGGCCCAGGCTGTCGGTCCGCGACGACACGCGCACCCAGTCCGAGGCTGTCTCCGCCACCTTTTGCGTGTCCATCGCGAGGGGCGGCTGATACTGCGTGTGATAGGTCGCCTGGTCACCCACGATGTTGACCACCGGGGACCGCGCCTTGCGGGCGTTGTGCAGGTTCGCGAGTCCGTTGCTCAGTCCCGGTCCGCAATGCAGCAGGGTGGCGGCGGGCACCTGCGCAATTCGGCCGTAGCCGTCGGCCATGCCGGTCACGACATTCTCCTGCATGCCGGGGATGCAGCGCAGCCCCGGAATGCGGTCGAGGGCGGCGACGAAATGCATTTCGCTGGTGCCGGGGTTGGCGAAGCACACCCCGATCTCGTTGGAGATCAGCGTGTGGACGAGGCTTTCCGCCCCATTGAGCTTGGGCTGTGATGACATGGGCAAGTTATTGGCGATTTGTGGATTCGCTTCAACCCTGCGGACAAAACATGCTTGCTTCCGCGTTGATCCCCCACCACTGCGGTGCGATAGTGCAGGTGCAACCTGGAGATATGTCGCCGTGCCAGTTCCACTTGTTCCCCTGATCAACGGCATTCCGGCCCTCGGCCTGGGCACCTATCCGCTCACCGGCGACCAGTGCACCGAAACCATCATCATGACCATCGGGCTGGGTTACCGGCATATCGACACGGCCCAGATGTATGGCAATGAGCGCGAGGTGGGTCAGGGCATTGCCCGCTGCGGTGTGGCACGGGACCAGCTCTTCATCACCACCAAGGTGGAACCGTCCAACCTCGGCAAGGCCCGCTTCGCGGATTCCGTCCGGCGGAGCGTGGAGGCCCTTGGCGGGCCGCCCGATCTGCTGCTCATCCACTGGCCGCCGCCCGATGCGGAAATCGATGGCGCGCTCGACCGGTTGAAGGAAGCACAGGCCGCGGGCCATACCCGGCGCATCGGCGTTTCCAACTTCACCCCCCGCATGCTCCGCCAGGCGGTGAAACGGTTGGGCGATGTGGCCTGCAACCAGGTGGAATTCCATCCTCTCATCGACCAGAAAAAGCTCAAGGCCACCGCTGACGAGCTGGGCCTTCCGCTGGTGGCCTACAGCCCCGTGGCGCGCGGCAAGCCCTTCGGCCATCCCGTTGTGAAAGCCCTGGCGGAACGTTACGGCCGCCCGCCCAACGAAATCATCCTGCGCTGGATCGTGCAGCAGGGCGTAATCGCCATCCCCAAGACCGACAAGCGCGCCCATGCGCAATCCAACCTGCGTATCTTCGATTTCGCTTTGACCGCGGACGACATGGCCGCACTCGCAGCACTCGGAACGTCCGGCGGGCGCACGATCAATGGCTCATGGATGGAGGGCCGCTGGGATGACTGAGTTCCGCCTCTCGGCCCAGCCGCTCACGGCGGAGGCCTTCCGCCCCTTTGGCGATGTGCTGGACACCGGACTCGTGAAGCCCCGCACCATCAACCAGGGCTTCGCCAACCGCTTCAACGATCTCTGCAAGGTGGATGTGGTGGCGGGCGAAGGGGCCGTGAATGTGTCGATCTTCACCGCCAATCCGCGGCCCACACCCATTGCCATCAAGATGATGGAACGGCATCCACTCGGCTCGCAGGCCTTCATCCCGATGCAGGACAGGCCGTGGCTGGTGCTCGTCTGCACTGACCCGCTGGAGATCAACAGCTACCGCCTCTTTGCCGCCACGGGGCGGCAGGGTGTCAACTATTCTCGCAGCGCCTGGCATCATCCGCTTCTGGTCGCTGATCCGCACAGCCATTTTCTCGTCATCGACCGCATCGGCCCCGGCGATAACCTCGACGAGGTCTGGCTGCCCGAGAAGTGGACCGTGCACGCGTTTGCAAATCGCACCTGACCTCTCTAGCCTGACATCATGACCAAGCACCCGACCTACTACGCCCCGCACGGCGGCCTTCCCCCGCAGACCGATCTCCTCACCGGACGCGCCATCTTCACCACGGCCTACGCCGTGATCCCCAAGGGCGTGATGCGCGACATCGTGACCAGCCATCTGCCCGGCTGGGACAAGACGCGGGTCTGGATCATCGCCCGGCCTATGAGCGGATTCGCCGAGACCTTCTCGCAATACATCATGGAAGTCTCGCACGGTGGCGGCAGCAGCGCGCCGGAACCGGACCCCCGCGCCGAAGGCGTGCTGTTCACCGTCGAAGGCTCATTCGGCCTCATGCTGAACGGCAAGGTGCACGTGATGAAGCCCGGCTCCTACGCCTACATCCCGCCCGGTGCCACATGGGCCGTGCGTAATGAGGGCGTCGAGGCCGCGCGCTTTCACTGGATTCGCAAGCGCTACGAACCCGCACCCGGCCTGGCCGCACCCGAGGCCTTTGTCGTCAACGAGCAGGACGTGGCGCCGAGTGTCATGCCGGACTGCAATGGCGTGTGGTCGACAACGCGCTTTGTCGACCCCGCCGACCTCCGCCACGACATGCACGTCACCATCGTCAACTTCGAGCCCGGCGGCATCATTCCGTTTCTTGAAACCCATGTGATGGAACATGGCCTCTACGTGCTGGAGGGCAAGGCCGTCTACAAGCTGAATGGAGACTGGGTGGAAGTGGAGGCGGGCGACTTCATGTGGCTCCGCGCCTTCTGCCCGCAAGCCTGCTACGCCGGAGGCCCCGGCCGCTTCCGCTACCTCCTCTACAAGGACGTGAACCGCCACGCGCGGCTCGATGTGCTGGGCGGGTGAGGCGCCTGCGGCCTAGACCGCGCTTGCCCGGTATGCCGCCTTGTCCAGCCACGCCGGGCTGACTTCCACGCCCCAGCCGGGCGCATCCGTCACCGTCACCTGGCCGTTTTCCACCGTGTACGGATCATTGCGGAACAAGCCATACTGCCACGGATAATAATCCGCCTCCTCGATGGAAAATTCGAGATACTTGCCCGCATTGGGAATGGCCCGCAGCAGATGCATGGTGCAAAGTGTCACCAGCGAGAGGTTCGCCGCATGCGGCGTGCAGGGCAGGCCCGCCTCCGCGCCCATGCGCGCCACCTCCATCGTGCGCAACATGCCGCCCATGTACATGACATCGGGCTGGATCACGTCCACCGCCCGCATGTCGATCATGGACTTCCATGCCGTGAATTCGCAATCCTGTTCCCCGCCCGTGACATCGATCGACAAGGCATCCGTCACCTGCTTCGTCTGTTCGAATTCCCAATAGGGGCAGGGCTCTTCGAAATGCCCGATGCCATGCTGCTCCAGCATGCGGCCCACTTCGATGGCGCGGCCGGGCGAGTAGCAGGAGTTGCCATCCACCAGCTTGTCCACGCCATCGCCCAGCGCCCTGGACACCACCGGGATGACAGCCTCCGTGCGGCCCGGCCATTCATCCTTGTCGCGCCCGCATTCGGCGCCGACCCGCCACTTGAAGGCATCGAAGCCATGGGCATCGCGCAGCCTGAGGAAGCGTTTGGCTTCATCCTCCGGCGTGATGTCGCGCTTCATGGAGGAAGCGTAGGCCCGGAGTCTGCCGGGTGTTCCACCGAGCAGCGCCGTCACCGGCTTACCCTCCACCTTGCCGCGCAGATCGAGGAGCGCCGTGTCGAGCCCGGTCATGGCCCGGCGCAGATAGGAACCGGGGTATTTGTGTTCTCGCTCGCCGATCAGGTTCAGCGTATCGGCGAAATCCAGCGCCTCGGTGCCAAGGGCATGGCGGGCAACCTGGCGGTGAAAAACCTCGCAGGTGATGTCGGCGTTGTAGGTGGAAACCTGGCCCCAGCCCTGCGCGCCGGTTTCCGCCGTCGCCCGTACGAAGCCCACGAATTCATTGCAGAAAGTTTCGAGTTTGGTAATTTTCATGGGCGCAGCCTAACTTGACATCCTGTCACATGCCAGCCACATCAGCAGCCATGAACAAACCCGCCCTCAAGATCCTGCTGGCAGCGCCGCGCGGCTTTTGCGCTGGCGTGGTGCGCGCTATCGATATTGTCGAGCGGGCCCTCGAAGTTTACGGCGCGCCGGTCTACGTGCGCCATGAGATCGTGCACAACAAGTTCGTGGTGGATGGACTGAAGGCCAAGGGCGCGGTGTTCGTGAAGGAACTGGATGAGATTCCCGCAGGCGATCACCCTGTCATCTTCTCCGCCCACGGCGTGCCCAAGGCCATTCCGGCGGAAGCGCAGCGCCGCAACATGTTCCAGCTCGATGCCACCTGTCCGCTGGTGACCAAGGTGCATCTGGAGGCGCAACGCCACCAGCAGGACGGCTGCCAGATCATCCTCATCGGTCATGCCGGGCATCCCGAAGTGATCGGCACCATGGGCCAGTTGCCGGAGGGCGCGGTGACGCTGATCGAGACGGTGGAGGATGCTGAAGCTCTTGGCGTCCGTGATCCCCACAAGCTCGCCTACATTACCCAGACCACGCTCTCCGTCGACGATACGGCCGACGTGATTGCCGTGCTGCGCCGCCGCTTCCCGGAGATGCGCGGGCCCGTGAAGGAAGACATCTGCTACGCCACCACCAACCGCCAGGAGGCGGTAAAGTCCATCGCCGAACAGATCGACATGCTGCTGGTGGTGGGCGCCCCCAACTCCTCCAATTCCAAACGCCTCGTTGAAGTGGGCGTGAAGAACGGCTGTCCGCGTGCTCTTCTGGTGCAGCGCGCCAGCGAGCTGAAATGGGACGAGCTCCAGGGCCTGAAGACCATCGGCCTCACGGCGGGCGCCTCGGCCCCGGAAGTGCTGGTCAACGAGATCGTCGATGCCTTCCGCGTCCACTATGATGTGACGGTGGAGAAGGTCACGCTGCGCGAGGAGAATGTCTCCTTCAAGCTGCCGCGCGAACTGCGCGAAAGCCAACCCGCCGCATGAGCAAGGGCAAGGTCGTCATCCACACGGATGGAGCCTGTTCAGGCAATCCGGGCCCCGGCGGCTGGGGTGCCATCCTTGACTACAACGGCACACGCAAGGAACTCTTCGGCGGCGAACCCGATACCACCAACAACCGGATGGAACTGAAGGCGGCGATCGAAGCCCTCAATGCGTTGAAGCGCGCTTGTGCGGTGGAGATGCACGTTGATTCCAACTACGTGAAGGACGGCATCACCAAGTGGATCTTCGGCTGGAAAAAGAACGGCTGGAAGACGGCGGACAAGAAGCCGGTGAAAAACGTGGAACTCTGGCAGGCCCTCGATGAAGCGATCAAGCGTCACGAAATCTCCTGGCACTGGGTAAAGGGCCACGACGGCAACCCCGACAACGAACGCGCCGACGAACTGGCCCGGCAGGGCATCGCCGAGGTGCGGGGAAGATAGCCTGCCTAGCGCAGCAACCGGCCATCGATGGCAAACGGTTTGGCACTCAGGATGCGCACACGGCCCATGTCGCGCGCCGTGACGTTCACCACATAGTTGTGCTCCTGCGGCACAAGGATCGAAGGCACGCGCAACACGGGGCTGGATCCCTGCGTCAGCCATTTCTCTCCGGCCGTCCGGCACCATTTCAACAGGCGCTCGCCGCTCATCTTGCGCGGCAGCACATCGACACTGGCCATGGACACGTCATCCGGCAGTTCGATTTCCACCGCCACGCGGGGCGGCAGCACATCCCGCAGCACGGCAGGCAGATGCGCCAATGTTTCAAGCACCGCCAGCGACAGGTGACTGGAAACGTAAAGCACCGCATGGCCCGGCGCATTCCAGCGCCCGCCCATCAGGCGGCTTCCCTCGCCGGAAAGATCACGGGCATAACGCGGATCGGCCAGCCGCCAGACGATCATGCGGAAACGTCAGCCCGGAACGCCATGCACGAAACGCACGAGCAGCGCTTCCACGTCGCGCGCACCGGCATCCGTCTGCGCCATGTCCCAGGGGATGTGCCGGCCAAGCGCGGGGTTGGGCGTATCAAGAAACAGCCGCGCCTTCGCCTTGTCCCGAAATGCCCACTGCGCCAGTTCGCTCACGCGCAACAGGCGGGCAATGGCGTCGGCCTCCGCCGTCTTCAGTGCCTCCCCCTCCGCCAGCCGGCGCTTGAAGGTCCGCTCCGGCACCACGCGATAGACGTCTGCCCAGGAAAGCTCACCATCTTTCACCCGGCGCACGACCAGCCTTGCCGAAATGCCCTTGGCAATCTCGGCGTATCCCAGTCCGGCGGGAATGGCGGCATGCATGGTCATGTTCCCTATATAGGGCATCCCGGCAAATGCCGCAAGTCCGGGCGGCAAATGGCACTAGGCCCGCGCCAGTTCCCGCAGCTTGAACTTCTGGATCTTGCCGGTGCTCGTCTTGGGGATTTCCGTAAAGACCACGTAGTGCGGCACCTTGTAATGGGCGAGGTGGCCGCGGCACCACTGGATGATTTCCTCCGCCGTGGCGGTCTTTCCGGGCTTCAGTTCCACGAAGGCGCACGGCGTTTCGCCCCATTTCGCATCGGGTTTCGCCACCACACCCGCCGCCTGCACGGCGGGATGCTTGTAGAGGGCATCCTCCACCTCGATCGATGAAATGTTCTCGCCGCCCGAGATGATGATGTCCTTGGAACGGTCCTTGAGCTGGATGTAGCCGTCG
Source organism: Hyphomicrobiales bacterium (assembly GCA_016710435.1). Taxonomy (NCBI): domain Bacteria; kingdom Pseudomonadati; phylum Pseudomonadota; class Alphaproteobacteria; order Hyphomicrobiales; species Hyphomicrobiales bacterium. Next base: position 2,221,254 of record JADJVV010000001.1, read on the forward strand.
GCATGCAGCACGCCGAGATCGCCCGAGTGGAACCATCCGCCCTTGAAGGCCTCCGCCGAGGCCTTCGGATTCTTGAGGTAGCCCTTCATCACCACGTTGCCGCGGAACATCACCTCGCCCATGGTTTCGCCGTCGGCGGGCACGCGTTCCATGGTCTCGGGGTCCATCACTGTCAGGTCTTCCAAGGCATGATAGCGCACACCCTGGCGCGCTTTCTTGGCGGCGCGTGCACCGCTTTCAAGTTCGTCCCATTCGGATTTCCAGTCGTTCACCACGGCGGGCCCATAGGTCTCCGTGAGGCCGTAGAGATGGGTGACGTTGAAGCCCGACTCTGCCATGGCCTTCAACACGGCCTCGGGCGGCGGCGCCGCGGCGGTGAAGAATTCGACGGTCTGCGTCAGCGGGCGCTTTTCCTCGGCAGGCGCATTGAGGATCGTCGACATCACGATGGGCGCCCCGCAAAGATGCGTGACCTTGTGTTCCTCCAGCGCCGCCCAGATCGCCTTCGAGCGCACCCAGCGCAAGGTCACATGGGTGCCGCCGATCACGGAGAGCGACCACGGGAAGCACCAGCCGTTGCAGTGGAACATGGGCAGCGTCCACAGGTAGACGGCATGTTTCGGCATGGTGGCGGTGAGCACGTTGCCCTGCGCCAGCAGCGCTGCACCCCGATGGTGATAGACAACGCCCTTGGGATTGCCGGTGGTGCCGGACGTATAGTTGAGCGAGATCGCATCCCACTCGTCATCCGGCCAATGCCACGGATAGGCGGGATCACCCGATTGCACGACGGCCTCATAGTCCTCCGTGCCGATCCGCGTTCCTTCAAGCTCGCATTCCGGATCGACATAGTCGATCACCAGCGGCTTCACCTTGCACTGTGCCAGCGCCTCCGCAGCAAGTTTCGAAAATTCCCTGTCGACGATGAGGATCTTGGTTTCCGCATGGTCGAGCGAGAAGGCGATGGTGGGCGCATCAAGGCGCGTGTTCAGCGTGTTGAGCACACCCTTCGTCATGGGCACGCCGTAGTGGCATTCCAGCATGGCGGGCGTGTTGGCGAGCAGCACCGAAACCGAGTCGCCCTTGCCGATGCCGCGTTTTGCAAGTGCAGCACCCAGGCGGCGGCAGCGGGCGTAAAAGTCGCGGTAGCTGGTGCGCGACTGGCCGTGAATGATGGCGATGCGGTCCGGATAGACCGCCGCCGAGCGTTCGAGGAACGACAGCGGCGTCAGCGGCTGGAAATTGGCGGCATTCTTGTCGAGGTCGTGGTCGTAGGCGGACATAGGTGGGGCAACCCTCTGCTGGGAGCCCTTTGTACCAAGTCCGGCGCCTAAAGCGAGGCCAGACCTTCGTTGAGCCTGTCATGGCCCGGCCGGCGGTGGTGCCAGCGCGCCGCAAATCCGGCGAGCCACCAGCAGCAGGCGGCCAGCGCCAGCCCGCCATAACCATCGACGGCATAGTGCCAGCCCAGGTGCACAGACCCGACGAGAATGATGGCGGTATAGATGGCAAAGGCAACCCCCAGGCCCCGCGACCGCGGCCACGCCGCCAGCGCGAACAGCAGTGTGGAGGCGTTGTGCATGGAGGGGAAAGCCGAGATGCCGATGGGCGCGGTCTTGCCCATGTAGCCGTCCCACAGCAACTGCTGGGTATCGAGCGACCAGATGGGCAGCCGCAAGTCCACGTCACGGAGGTAGGCCATTAGCGGCGCAAAGGGATCGGGCGAAAGGCCGAGGTTGCTGTAGTACACGGGCCCTGCCGAGGAGAACGCCACGGCAAGCAGACCGCCACCGATCCACCACGTCAGCATGTAGGCAAGGAAGAAGCGCGTGCGGTTCACGCTTTCGCGCGTGGCGAAGCCGAACCACATGAAACAGCCGAAGAGCGCGAGGAACCAGAAGTTATAGAGAATGTTGATGGCGAAGGTGATGTTGTCATGGCCGAGCAGCGGCTGCAGCAGCACCCATGGATCGAAGCCGCCATGCAATGCGCGGTCCAGCGCCATGAAGTCCGTGTCCCACGAGAAGGGTTTCACCGCCGGGATCATCGGCTTCAGTTCCAGCATGCCCTTGTTGAAGATCACCATGGCGGCCAGCAGCGGCAGGCCGAGGAGGAAGGCCGCTGGCTTGCGGAAGAGTCCGGCCACATCGGTGATCATCTGCCGGGTGGGGCTCTCCGGCTTCAGCACCAGCGCATACTGGCCGAGACGGAACAGGAAGATCGCCACGAGGCCTGCCGGTATGGTGAGCGTGATCATGCCCATGACCAGCGCCCGCACGGAAGCAACGCGTGCTTCCGGCACGTCGCGCAGCAGCCATGTCGTGGTTGCCGCGTAGCACAGGGGTACGACAAAGAAGATCCACTGCCGCCGCAGGCTGAGCAGCAGAAGCGATGTCCGCGTCAGGCGTTGCGACGTGCCGCTGAGCGTTGCCTCAGACATGGGCGACACGCGCGCGGAACGATTCCACATGGGGCTTCGCTTCCCACCAGGCGGCGATGCGGCCCGCGATCCACCACAGCGGCAGCGCGATCAGCCATGCTCCATAGCCATCGACCGCATAATGCCAGCCGAGATGCACGGAAGCGATGAACACCAGCACCATGTGGGCAATGAGTACGTTGCGCAGCCAAATCCCCTTGTTCCAGGCGGTCAGCACGAACAGCAGCGTCGTTGCATTGTGCATGCTGGGCATGGCGGAAATGCCGCCGAACACCGAGCCCGCACTGCGGTAGTCCCACAGCATGTTCTGCGTATCAAGCGCCCACAGCGGATAGATGTCGTGGACATGATTGAGATAGGCCATGAGCGGCGCGTAAGGATCAGGCGAAAGCCCGATGCGGCCATAGAAGCACGGGCCCGCGGAGGAGGAGAAGATTGCCGCCAGCGTTCCGCCCAGCGACCAGATCAGCATGAAGGCAACGAAGAAGCGCGTGCGTTCCGCCGATGGCTTGCTGAGGAAGGCGTAGTAGACCCAGAACATGTTCATCACGAAGAACCACAGATTGTAGTTCACGTTCAGGGCCATGGTGATGAGGGGGTGGCCGAGCACCGGTTGCAGCAATTCCCACGGGCGGTAGCCGAAATGAAGTGCCACGTCCCACCGGTCCATGGTCTGGTCCCAGGAGAAGGGAATGAAGGACGGGATGGTGGCCTTGAAGACGGTGAAGCCATAGATGAACAGGATCAGCGCAGCGAACATGGGCAGACCCGTCGCCATTTGCCGTGGTGAGGTCAGCACGCCCTTGAAGCGCGTCCAAAGCACGCGCGCCGGCTTGTCGGGCCGGTCGGTGAGTGCCATGTGGCCGAAGAGGAACAGCAACAGTGAAAGCAGGGCGACGGGAACGGAGAAGGAGACCATGCCCAGCAGCGCTTCCGCGCTGGACAATCCGCCCACTGTTGCATTGAATGTGCCGCTCACTTTGAGGGCCAGCACATAGGTCAGCGCCAGGGTGATGGGAAGCGCATGGGCAGAAAGGCCTTGGCGCAGCAGCGGCAGGAATGTCCGCTCCGGGCGCGCCAGCCGTCCCGCCATGTCCGTCGCGTTGCTCATCCCGAAACTCCCGTTGGAACGGCGCAAAATGCCCGGAAAAGCTCTTAAATCCCGTTAATATCCTCAGACCAAAGTTGGCCTCGCGCGCGGGGGCGGTAACGCGCGAAAATGGGTCCGACAACCGCCAGAAGCCTTCCCCGGGGAACACGCCATGAGCCGCTACGCCGAAACCTACGACCGCTGGAAGAACGACCGCGACGGCTTCTGGGCCGAGGCGGCGAAGGACGTGGACTGGCTGAAACCGTGGGACAAGGCCTACGACCGCGTCGACAACCTCGACCGCTGGTTCGTTGGCGCGGAATGCAACACCTGCTGGAACGCGCTGGACCGCCACGTGAAGGCTGGCCATGGCAGCCGCGACGCCATCCTCTACGACAGCGCCATGACCGGCACCAAGGCCCGCTACACCTATGACGAGGTGCTGGATGAGGTGGCCCGCCTCGCCGCCTCGCTGCAGGATCTCGGCGTGGAAAAGGGCGACCGCGTCATCCTCTACATGCCGATGATTCCCCAGGCCTTGTTTGGCATGCTGGCCTGTGCGCGCATCGGCGCCATTCATTCCGTGGTCTTCGGCGGCTTCGCGCCCCACGAACTCTCCACCCGCATCAACGATGCCAAGCCAAAGGTCATCCTCACCGCCTCCTGCGGCATCGAACCGGGCCGCATCATCGCCTACAAGCCGCTGGTGGACGACGCCATCGCCCAGGCCGAGCACAAGCCGCAGCACGTGGTTGTCTTCCAGCGTCCGGAAGTCTCGGCTGAATTGGGCAGCACGGATCACGACTGGTCCGCCCTTGTTTCGGCCCAAAAGCGCCGCGCCGATTGCGTGACGGTGAAGGCAACCGACCCGCTCTACATCCTCTACACCTCCGGCACGACGGGCCAGCCCAAGGGCGTGGTGCGCGACAACGGCGGGCACATGGTGGCGCTGCGCTGGTCCATGGAGAACATATACGACATCAAGCCCGGAGAAGTGTTCTGGTCGGCCTCCGATGTGGGCTGGGTCGTGGGCCATTCCTACATCTGCTACGCGCCGCTGCTGCGCGGGGCGACCACGCTCATGTTCGAAGGAAAGCCCGTGGGCACGCCGGACGCCGGCAGCTTCTGGCGCGTCATCAGCGAATACAAGGTGGCGGCCCTGTTCACCGCCCCCACCGCCTTCCGCGCCATCAAGAAGGAAGACCCGGAAGGAAAGCTCATCGGCAACTACGATCTCTCCTGTTTCCGCACGCTTTTCCTCGCGGGCGAGCGCGCCGATCCCGATACGGTGAAATGGGCGGAGAACCATCTCAAAGTTCCCGTGATCGATCACTGGTGGCAGACGGAAACCGGCTGGGCCATCGCCGCAAACCCGGTGGGTCTCGGCAAGCTGCCGGTGAAGCACGGCTCACCCACGGTGGCGATGCCCGGCTATGAAATCCATGTGCTGGATGAAGGCGGCCACGAAGTGCCGCCGGGGCAACTGGGCGCCATCTGCGTGAAGCTGCCGCTGCCGCCCTCATGCCTGCCGACGCTATGGAATGCCGACGAGCGCTTTCGCTCCAGCTATCTCCAGCATTTCCCCGGCTATTACGAAACCTCGGATGCTGGCTTCATCGACGCCGACGGCTACCTCTACATCATGGCCCGCACCGACGACATCATCAACGTCGCGGGCCATCGCCTTTCCACCGGCGGCATGGAGGAAGTGCTGGCCTCGCATCCCAATGTCGCGGAATGCGCCGTGCTGGGCATTGCCGACGAGGTGAAAGGGCAACTGCCACTGGGCCTCATTGTGCTGAAGGCCGGCGTGAACAAGGCAGCCGCGCAGATCGAGAAGGAATGCGTGAAGCTGGTGCGCGACACGATTGGCGCCGTTGCCGCGTTGAAGACGGTCATCACCATCAAGCGCCTGCCCAAGACACGCTCGGGCAAGATCCTCCGCGCCACCATGCGCAAGATCGCCGACAAGGAACCCTTCAAGGCCCCCGCCACCATCGATGATCCCGAGATCCTCGAGGAAATCGCCGCAGCCATGAAAGCCCACGGCATCGGGGTGTGATGATCTGAGACAATGATTCTGCCGTCATGCCGACGGCAGGAGGCATCCAGAACTTCAGCCATCCACTTCCAATGAACCAGCTTCTTCATGCGTCAACCCGGCGCAACGTGGGTTCAATCGAAATGGAAGTGCCTAAATGATCTCGTCTTCGTCGGGCATCGCATCCACCTTCGCCGAGGTCTTGATGCGGGCCACGTGAAACAGGGCATCGCCGCGGTTCACGATGGGGAGGTTGGTCTTGCCGATGATGATGCCGTCGTCTTCCGCAAACACCGGCACGCGGCTCTGCCCCAGCGGATCGGTGATGATGCCGATGGGCTCGCGCCGTCCCACCTTGTCACCCACGTGACGGACCGAATGCAGGATGCCGCCCTCGGGCGCGCGCGTCCACGTGCTGGACGTCGAATGCACCGTCACCGCATGGCCGGGAACTGAAGGTGCCGTGCCGATCATGCCGATCGACTTCATCACCCGCAGCGTGCCCTTCACGCCGGCCTCGATTGCCGCCTCCTCGAAGCGCAGCGCCTCGCCGCCCTCGTACAGTACAACCTTCACACCGGCATCCTTGGCGCTCTGTCGCAGCGAACCCTCGCGCAGCTTTGACGTCATGATGACGGGCGGCGCAAAGGCCTCCGCCAGTCTCATCAGGTCGTCATCCTTGGGCGCGATTCGGATTTGCGGCAGGTTGGTGCGGTGAAGCGCCGCCGAATGCAGGTCGATGCCATAGTGCGAGCGCTTCACCACCTCGCGGAAGAACAGGTCTGCCAGCAGACTCGTGAGCGATCCCTGGTCCGATCCCGGAAACGAGCGGTTGAGGTCGCGCCGGTCCGGCATGTAGCGCGAATGATTGAGGAAGCCGAAGGCATTGACGATGGGAATGGCGAGCAGCGTGCCGCTCATCGATTTCAGCAACTCGTGAGCCAGCACCCGCCGCACGATTTCGATGCCCTGGATTTCATCGCCGTGCACTGCACCTGAGAGAAACAGCACCGGCCCCGGCCCGCCATGCACCACATGGACGGGCAGGTTCATGGGGCTGGCATTGGCCAGCGTCGAAACGGCAAGGTTCACCGTCTCGCGCGTTCCCGCCGCGACAGTCCGCTCGCCGATTTCGAATCCGCCCATGCCCCTTCGCCCCGCTTGCCCCTGCAAGCCTAGCCTTTCCCGCGTGTCTTTGTCTTGTTCGGTTTTGCGTTCTTTTCGAGGAAGGAGATGATGTCGCGGGCCACGTCGCGTCCCGTCGCCTGCTCGATGCCTTCCAGCCCCGGCGAGGAGTTGACCTCCATCACCACCGGTCCCCGCTTCGAGCGCAGCATGTCCACGCCCGCCACGTTGAGTCCCATGGATTTGCAGGCCTTGAGGGCCGCTGTCTTCTCCGCTGCCGAAAGCTCGGCCTTGGTGGCGGACCCGCCGCGATGCAGGTTGGAGCGGAAATCACCTTCCGGCCCGGCCCGTTCCATGGTGGCCACGATCTTGCGCCCCACCACGAAGGCGCGGATGTCGTGACCTTCAGCCTCCTTGATGAACTCCTGCACGAGAATGTTGATCTGGGCGCCATGGAAGGCCTCGATCACCGATTTGGCCGACTTGTGCGTTTCGGCCAGCACCACGCCGATCCCTTGAGTGCCTTCCAGGAGCTTGATCACCACGGGAGCGCCACCCACCATCTGCAGGATGTCATCGGTGCTGCCCGTCGAGTTGGCGAAGGCCGTCACCGGAAGGCCCACGCCATCGCGCGCCAGGAGTTGCAGCGCGCGCAGCTTGTCGCGGCTGCGGCCGATGGCAACGGACTCGTTCAGCGGATAGACGCCCATCATCTCGAGCTGGCGCAACACGGCGAGGCCATAGAACGTGTGCGAGGCCGCGATGCGCGGGATCACCGCGTCGAAGCCCTCCAGCTTCTCGCCCATGAAGCGCAGCTCCGGCCTGCGCGATGAGATGTTCATGGTACAGCGCAGGTAGTCGATGGGCACGATCTCGTGGCCGCGCTCCTGCGCGGCGCTGATGATGCGCTGGTGCGAATAGAGTTTCGGATTGCGGGTGAGCAGGGCGATCTTCATGATGACTTGGTCTTGCGCTCCAGAAGAAATGTGCGGGCCGGGTTCACGAGAAAGCGGCCCTTCAGGATATTCCTGCCCAGCAACATGGGCACATCCATGTCGGCACGGTCTGTGAGCGTGATCTCGGCCTTGAAGAGTGCCTTGCCCACTTCCAGCGTCGCGCGAATGACTGCCCGCATCTCGCTGATTCCGTTTGAACTTTTGACGCGCTTCAAGCCCACAAGCGGGGCCTTGTAACTGTGCCTGCGGCCATCCCTAACGATCACGAATGTGACGCGCCGCCCGCTCACGTGGATCTCGTCGGCATGCAGGGCCGCCGAGCGCGCGCCCGTATCGAGCTTGGCGACGATGGGCCCGAGCTTGAGCTTCGGAAACCGCACATGCTCCTTCCAACCCGCCTGAGGCAGGAGGAAATATGTGGGACGGGGCGGCATGGCCATGGGCAGATGATTACATCAGCGGATGCGGCTTTGCCAATGCGGGGCTCACGGCCGGATGATGGTGATGCCGCTGCCCTCGAACTTGTCCATGGCCGCAAGGGCTGCAGGCGCCGCGTCAAGGCCGATGGTCTTGGCCACCAGCTTCTCCGGCTTCAGCATGCCCGCCCCGATCATGCGCAACATCTCGGGATAACGGTGCGCCTGCATGCCGTGGCTGCCCTTGATCTCCAGTTCGTAGGCGATCACCCGGTCCATGGGCATGGCGGCACGGGCGTGTTCGGCGAGCATCAATCCCACTTGCACGTGGCGTCCGCGTTTGCGAAGCGAGCGTACGGAATTCATCGCCGTTACTGCATGCCCGAGGGCATCGATCGAGAGATGTGCACCGCCCCCCCGTTACGTCGCGGATGGCTTGCGGTACTTTCGTTCCACCGGAGGCATTGATCGTGACGGCAGCGCCCAGCGCCTTGGCGAGCGCCAGCTTTTCCTCCGTCAGGTCCACCGCCACCACCTGCGCGCCCATGGCGGCGGCGATCATGATGGCCGACAGCCCGACGCCGCCGCAGCCATGCACCGCCACCCATTCTCCGGGGGCACAGCGGCCCTTGTCGATCACGGCGCTGAACGAAGTGACGAAGCGGCATCCCAGCGCCGCCGCCGTGTCAAAGGCCATGGAGTCGGGCAAGCGCACCACGTTCAGGTCAGCGTATTCCAGCGCCACGTACTCCGCGAACGAGCCCCACATGGTGAAGCCGGGTTGAACCTGATTGTCGCAGATGTGCTGGTGCCCGGAAGCGCATTCCGGGCAGTGCCCGCAGCCTGAGACAAACGGCACCGTCACCCGGTCGCCGACGCGCCACGTCCTCACGTCGCGCCCCACGGCCGCAACCGTGCCCGCCAACTCGTGCCCCGGCACATGCGGCAGCTTGATGTCCGGGTCATGTCCCATCCAGCCATGCCAATCCGACCGGCAAAGCCCCGTCGCCTCCACTTTCACCACGATGCCGGCCGGGGACGGCGAAGGATCCGTCAGCGTCTCGACAGCAGGGAGTGTCTGGAAAGCGTCAAAATAAACGGCGCGCATGTCTGTGATTCCATGTGAAAGGTCGCCCCCACCTTACCCCTCCCTCAACGCTCTGGGGAGGGCCGGGCTGGGGGTCTGGTGGCCGCACGGAATGAGATAATCAAGCGCCCCACGTCTCGTGCAGCACGCGAAGCCAGTTTCCGCTGGTGATCTTGCCGATCAGGGCCGCGCCATAACCGGCGGCTTCCATCGCGACCACAAGGTTCGGCAAGCCTGCGGCATCTCCGATGGCGGCGGGGATGCGGGCGCCGTCGAAGTCGCTGCCAAATCCCACGCAATCTTCGCCTGCCAGCGTAATCATGTGATCGAGATGGCGCAGCATCACGTCGAGGCCCGTATCTGTATTCCAGCGACCATCGGGCCTCAGGAAGCCTGTGGCAAAGTTGAGGCCCACCATGCCGCGCGACGCACCGATGGCGCGCAACTGTTCATCCGTGAGATTGCGCGATGACGACGCAATGGCGTGGGCATTGGAATGGGTGGCGACAATGGGCGCGGTGCTCGTCTTTGCGATGTCCCAGAAGCCGCGCTCGGTGATGTGCGAGCAATCCACCATGATGCCCATGGCGTTGCACGTCTTCACCAGTGCAACACCTTCGACCGTCAACCCGCTGCCCTGGTCCGGTGATCCCGGAAAGCGGAAGGGAACGCCGGTGGCAAAGACATTGGGCCTCGACCACACCGGCCCGAGGGAACGAAGCCCGCGGTCGTAATAATCCTGGAGGTTGGAAAGGTCGGGCTTGATTGCCTCCGCCCCTTCGATATGCGTGATGAAGCCCAGCGTTCTCGCATCCATGGCGGCACGCATCTCCGCCGCCGTGGTGCAAGGTGTTACGGCACCCTTGGCGCCTGCGAAGATCGCATCGCGAATGTCGAGCATCGCCTTGGCCGAGCGGTCGGCGGCGCGCTGCGACAGGGCGCCCGCATAGGGCGGGTTCAGATCCTCGTCATCATCAGGCACCGTTTCATGCGAGCCCGGAGAGAAAATCGCGAAGAAGCCACCGCCCATGCCGCCAGCACGGATGCGCGGCAGGTCCATCTGCCCCAGCCCGTCGCCATCAATGAAATCGCGCGCGGGCGAAACGGTTTTCTTCTCGTGGAGACGCAACAGGACGTCGTTATGGCCGTCGATGATAGGGAGCATGAATGAATACTGATTGAAAAACAAAGCCGTCACCCCGGCCAAAGCCGGGGTGACGGAAGGATTGAAAAGCCGAAAGGGGCCTTACGCCTTGGAATACATCTCGGCGACGTAATCCCAGTTGATGAGGTTGTCGACAAACGCTTCCAGATACTTCGGGCGCGCGTTGCGATAGTCGATGTAGTAGCTGTGTTCCCACACATCGACACCAAGGATCGGCTGTGCGCCATGCATCAGCGGGTTCTCGCCGTTGGCTGTCTTGGTGATCGCGAGCTTGCCATCCTTCACCGCAAGCCAGGCCCAGCCCGAGCCGAACTGCGTCACGCCCGCCTGCACGAAATCGGTGCGGAACTTGTCGTAGCCGCCGAGATCGCTGTCGATGGCCTTCTGCAGGGCCGCCGGGATCTTCTTGCCGCCGCCATTCGGCTTCATCCAGTTCCAGAAGTGGATGTGGTTGTAGTGCTGGCCCACGTTGTTGACGAGACCGGCATTCTTCTCCGCATAGGCCTTCTTGCAGATTTCCTCGATGGAGGCGGACGCGAGCGGTGAATCCTTCAACAGGTTGTTGCCGTTGGTGACATAGGCCTGGTGATGCTTGTCGTGATGGAACTCAAGCGTTTCCTTCGACATGTAGGGCCCAAGCGCGTCATACGCATAGGGCAGGGCTGGAAGTTCAAGGGCCATTGGTTCTCTCCTTGTTGATTGGTCACAACATTTAGTCGTTGCGACGCCGCCCTGCAAGGAAGAGACAATTCACCCCCGCAATCAGGCTGTGAACAGTGGAATGCCCCACACGGCCTGCAGGAACAGGGCCACTGTCGCAAGCACGACAGCAAGTGCCGTTGCCAGCACAACGCTGCGCCGCCCGGAAAGTGCGGCGAAGGGCACGACCTGCATGGCATGCAGCGCCACGAAATGCGCCACGCGGAGATCACCGCCCGTCGTCGACCAGAGGAAGAGGCGGAGCCCGCCTGCATCTGTGGCGGCACCCCCAACCCAGTGTCCGCCGGCATGATTGGAAAGATGGAAGGCAACCAGCGTGGTGAGCACCGCACCCAGCATCAAGCCAAGCCCCGCCGCCATGCGCCACAGTGATGCGCCGCGCTGCCGCCACAGCACAATGCCGATCCATCCCGCCGTGACCGTGAGCGTCAACGCGCCAATGCCCATCAACGCATAGGCAATCTGTGCGAACAGGTCGGACTGGTTGAAATGCGAAGCTTCGCCGCGGGTCGCACGGAACACGATGTAGGCCATCTCGCCCCACCCCGCCGCGATCATGGCCACGGAGGCAATGCGCACGCTGCGCAGGCTGCGCGATGCCTGAGGCAGCAGCGACAAGGCCCACGCCACCGTTGCAAATTGCACCGCGAGAGAGAAGAAGAACTTCGCCGGCTTGTGCCACACACCAGCACCCGCGATCATCCGCGTGTCCCACTGCATCAGCAACAGCGTCACGGCGAGGCCTGACAGCATCAGCACGGCATGGACGCTGAGCAGCCGCGACCCGAAGATGCTGTCGCGCAACAACAACACCGCGCGGCTGTCACGCCAGGAGAATGAGGGCAGGGCCGTGATGCTGTGTGTCATTGAAGCCATTCCTCTGGGGCCGCCAGCGCGCGGGGCCGCAACGCCAGCAGCGTGATTTCGGAAAGCAGGAGGCCGACGGGCCCGAACAGGAAGGTGGCCGGCAGCAGCACCAGCAGAACGAAGCGCGGCAGACCCGCCGCCATCACGCGCCGCGCAATCAGCACCCCGATGAACAGGTCGAAGGCGAGGTAGTGCACCCACCCTGCGAGCGCCATCCAGGGTGAGGTGAAGAGCGCCTGTACGTCTCCGACCGAGCCAAACCCGCCGGGCCCCCGGCCGTAGAAAAAAAAGATCAACACGCTGTAGAAGCCCGCGAAGGCCAGCGGCAGCCATCGGCCGGCCAACTGGTCCCGGAGCCAGTCGTTGCGGCGGAGCACCGCATAACCCAGCACCAGCCAGCCGAGCACTGCCGCGGTGTTGGCGGCGAAGAAAAGGAAGTCGGATGACATGACACGTTCCTATGTTGACAGCGGAAACATATGTCGCCGATATATTTACATTGTCAAGATATTTTACGTTGTAAAGATGTCGAACGAGACTTATCCTGGGCAGGCATGAGTCCGGACGAGCGAAAACCCTATCACCACGGCGACTTGCGGGAATCACTCCTGAACGCGGCCGAACAGGCCCTGTCCGAATTGCCGCTGGAAAAGCTCTCCCTGCGGGAAATCGCCCGGCGGGCGGGCGTCTCTCACGCCGCTCCGAAGCACCACTTCGCCTCCGTCGGGGAACTCTACGGAGAACTGGTGGCCCGGGGCTTTGAGCGTTTCGTGGAATCGTTGGACACCGCCGCCCGCCGCTCACCCGATCAATCCCCCTCCGCCCGCCTGCAGGCCATGGCCCGCGCCTACCTGCGCTTTGCGCAGGCCAACCGTGCCACCTACGGCCTGATGTTTGGAAAGCGCCCGGGCGTGGACCGCACGCCCCATGCCACGTCAGCCGCCTTCGCCGCATGGTCGCAGCTGGAGCGCGAGGTGATGGCGCTCGCCGGACCCCAGAAGGCCACCATGGGATCGCTGCACGTCTGGTCGTCCTGCCATGGCTTCGCCATGCTGCTCATCGACCAGGCCGCCCCGCCGCAGATCGACCCGGACCAGGCCGTCGAGGCCCTCACACGGATGGTGATTGCCGGCCTGCAATCCGATACATAGCGGGGATGGACGTCGATATCATCACGCTGCTGCTGCTCGCACTTGTTGGACTCGTGGCGGGCTTCATCGATTCAATTGCCGGTGGCGGGGGAATGCTTGCGCTGCCCTCGCTGCTGCTGGCGGGCCTCGATCCGCTCACGGCATTGGCCACCAACAAGATGCAAGGCACCTTCGGCACGGCCTCCGCCACCTACACGTTCTGGAAAAAGGGCCTGCTGGACCCGCGCGCCCATTGGCGCACCGTGGCCTTCGTCTTCGTGGGAGCGGCGCTGGGCGTGGTGATGGTGTCCGCAGCACCCCGGGCGCTGCTCTCGATCATCATGCCCGTGCTGCTGCTCGCGGTAGCGCTCTACTTTGCGCTCTCGCCACGCCTCACGGATGAGGCCGCCCAGCCGGTGTTTCCCATGGCGGCCTTCTCCTTCATGCTTGCCCCCGCGCTCGGCTTCTATGATGGCTTTTTCGGCCCTGGCACGGGATCGTTCCTCATGCTGGCGCTGGTGAGCGTCTTCGGACTGGGCATCATCGAAGCCACCGCCCGCACCAAACTTCTCAACTTCACATCGAACGTCGCATCGCTGCTGATCTTCGCTTTCACCGCAAAGATCGTCATCGTGATCGGACTTGTGATGGGCATCGCCCAGGTGATCGGAGCCTATGTGGGCGCCCACGTGGCGATCAGGAACGGCGCCAGGATCATCCGGCCCTTGCTCGTCACTGTCTGCCTCGCCATGGCGGCAAAGCTCCTGTTCAGCGCCGACAATCCGATCTGGGCCTATTTCTGAGCAATCACCGGCGGATCATGTCCGCCGGTGCCACATCACATGAACGCCTGAATGCCCGTCTGCGCGCGGCCGAGGATCAGGGCGTGCACATCATGCGTGCCTTCATAGGTGTTCACTGTCTCCAGGTTCACCATGTGGCGGATGACGTGATACTCGTCCGAGATGCCGTTGCCGCCGTGCATGTCGCGGGCCGCCCGCGCCACATCAAGAGACTTGCCGCAGTTGTTGCGCTTCATCAGGGAAATGGCAGGCGGCGCAATGGTGCCGCGTTCAAGTCCGCGTCCCAGCGAAAGGCATCCGTGCAGGCCAAGCGCGATCTCCGTCTGCATGTCGGCAAGTTTCTTCTGCACCAACTGGTTGGCAGCGAGCGGCTTGCCGAACTGTTTGCGGTCCAGTGTGTATTGCCGCGCCCGGTGCCAGCAGTCTTCCGCCGCACCCATCACACCCCAGGCAATGCCAAAGCGTGCCTTGTTCAGGCATGAGAACGGACCACCCAGTCCCTTCGCCTTGGGCAGCATGGCATCGGCAGGCACTTCCACATTGTTGAGCACGATCTCTCCGGTGATGGAGGCGCGCAACGACACCTTGCCCTTGATCTCGGGTGTCGAAAATCCCTTCATGCCGCGTTCCACGATGAAGCCGCGAATGTCGCCCGCCTCATCCTTCGCCCACACGACCGCGATGTCGGAGATCGGCGAATTGGTGATCCACATCTTCGAGCCATTCAGCACGAAACCGTTTGCTGTCTTCGCGGCGCGCGTCTTCATGCCGCCGGGATCAGAGCCCGCATCCGGCTCGGTGAGGCCGAAGCAGCCGACGATCTTGCCTGTGGCAAGACGCGGCAGATATTTCGCCTTCTGCTCCTCGCTGCCGAATTCCTCGATCGGATGCATGACCAGCGAATTCTGCACGCTCATCGCCGAGCGATAGCCGCTGTCAACGCGCTCAACTTCACGCGCCACAAGCCCATACGCCACGTAGCCCAGGCCCGAGCCGCCAAAGGCTTCCGATGTCATCACGCCCAGGAAACCCATGTCGCCCAGTTCCGTCATGATCTCGCGGTCGAAGCGCTCGTCGCGGAAGGCGCTCTTCACGCGCGGCATCAGCTTGTCCTGCGCGAATGCACGGGCTGAATCGCGGATCATGCGTTCGTCTTCCGTGAGCAGGCTTTCGAGGTCGAGTGGGTCTTCCCAGTTGAAATCGGCAGGTTTGGCCATGATGGTCCCAATGTTGATGCGATGCACCATTGAACCCGCCCGCCCGCGCAATGTCAAATCGGCGGAAGGGACAAGATTGTCGCGTGAAGTGGCTACCGGATCAGTGCGCTCAGCGACTTGAACTGCGGTGTTCCGGCCTTTTCCAGCAACTCGAACAGCGCCATTTCGGTGTTCACCACCTCCACGCCGGCATGGCGCAGGCGGTCAAATGCGAGTTCTGCGGAGGCGGACGCGCGCGATGACATGGCGTCCGCCACGGCAAAAACCCCAAAACCGGCATTTGCCAGGTCGAAGCAGGTTTGCAGTACGCACACATGCGCCTCGATTCCGGCGACCACCACAAGAGGCCGCCCGCCGTCATGCTGCCCGATGAAATGCTGCTTCATCGCGGCATCGCGCCAGCAGGAGAAGGAGGTCTTCTCGAACACAGTGGCATCATTGGCGGCAAGCTGCGGCACCGTGCGGCCCAGCCCCTTGGGATATTGCTCCGAAACCGTGATCGGCAAACCCAGGTCCCGTGCCGCCGCCATCAGGATGGAGGTCTTCGCCACCACCCGCTCTGCATCCGCCATGGCCGGCAAAAGCCGCTCCTGAATGTCGATCACCAGCAGAGAAGCCTTGGAAGCATCAAGCAGCATTCATCTTCCCCGTCACCTTGAGGCCGAAAGCATAGACTTCCGCCACTTCCTTCAGCCGGTCAAAGCGCCCCGAAGCGCCGCCGTGGCCCGCGCCCATGTTGATCTTGAGCAGCAGCAGGTTCTTCGATGTATTCAGTGTACGGAGCTTCGCCATCCACTTCGCCGGTTCCCAATAGGTGACGCGCGGGTCTGTCAGGCCGCCAAGTGCAAAGAGGTGCGGATAGGCCTGCGCCGTCACGTTCTCGTAGGGTGCATAGGCCGAGATGGTTTCATACGCCGCCTTGCTGGCGATGGGGTTGCCCCATTCCGGCCATTCCGGCGGAGTCAGGGGAAGCGTGTCGTCCAGCATCGTCGTCAAGGCGTCCACGAACGGCACCTCGGCCACGATGGCCTTGAACAGGTCGGGCGCCATGTTGGCGACGGCACCCATCAGCAAACCGCCGGCGCTGCCGCCCTGCGCGACGACGGCGCCGCGCCGCGTGAGGCCTTGCGCCACCAGATGCTCGCCCGCCGCAATGAAATCGCGGAAGGTGTTCATCTTCTGGTCCATCTTGCCGGTCTTGTACCAGCGGCGGCCTTTTTCCTGTCCGCCGCGAATATGCGCCGTAGCGTAGATGAAACCGCGGTTCACCAGCGACAGGATATTGGTGTTGAAGCCGGATGGCATGGAGATGCCGTACGAGCCATAGCCATAGAGCCACAGCGGCGCCGACCCGTCCAGGGGCGTGTCCTTGCGGTAGAGCAGCGTCACCGGAATGGTTTCGCCGTCATGTGCGGGTGCCAATAGCCGGCGCGCCACATACTGCGATGGATCATGACCCGATGGCACTTCCTGCGTCTTGCGCAAGACACGCGCGCGTGTCCGCATGTCGTAGTCGAAAACCTGCGACGGCGTGGTGGGCGATGAATAGCTGAAGCGCAGCGTATCGGTCTCGAACTCGCGCATGTCGCCAAAGCCCAGTGAATAGGCCTCTTCATCAAAGGCGATGGCGTGCTCCTCGCCGCTCGACATGTTGCGGACGATGATGCGGGGCAGGGCGTTCTCACGCTCAAGGCGCACCAGCCAATCCTTGAACACGGCAAAGCCCACGAGGAAAATGCCGGGCCGGTGCGGAACAAGGTCAACCCAGTTGCGCGGATGCGGATTGGAAACAGGCGCTGTCACCAGCTTGTAGTCTTCCGCGCCATCGATGTTGGTCTTGATGATGAAGCGGTCGCCGTGATGCTCCATGTCATATTCGATGCCGGGAACGCGCCCCGCCACAAGGCGCGGTGCTTCCAGCGGCGCCTGCGCATCGATGAGCCAGCACTCGGACGTGTCGTGGTCATGCACCGAGATGATGATGAAGCGTTCGGACGCCGTTGAGCCGATACCGGTGAACATGCCGGTGTCCTTCTCATCGAAGACCACCTCGTCATCCGCCTGGGGCGTACCCAACCGGTGACGGAAACTCTTCAGCGGCCGGTGATGCTCGTCCTGCAACGTATAGAAGATGTATTGTCCGTCAGCCGACCAGGTTGCGCCGCCGCTGGTGTTGGTGAGCAGGTCCTCCCGGTCGGTGCCCGAAGCGAAATCGCGGATGCGCATTTCGTAGAATTCCGAGCCCTTGTCGTCCTGTGACCACGCCGCAAGCCGGTGGTCCGGCGAGCGCGCCACGCCGCCAAGGCTGAAGTATGGCTTGTCCTTGGCCAGCGCGTTGCAGTCGAACAGCAGTTCTTCCGCGCCACCGGCCTTTGGCCGGCGTTTGAGAAGCGGATATTGCCCACCAATCACGAACGACGATGAGTAGACGTAAGGCCCATCCGGCGCAGGCACCGATTGGTCGTCTTCCTTGATGCGGCCCTTCAGTTCTGCGAAAAGCTGCGCCTGCAGCGCCTCGGTCCCGGCCATCTCGGTCTTGGTAAAGGCATTCTCGGCTTCGAGGTAGGCGCGAATGTCCGCGGGCAGGAGGGAGGGATCCTGCATCACCTCCTGCCAGTTCTCAGCCTTCAGCCATTTGTAGTCATCATGCTTGGTATGGCCATGCCAGGTTTCAGCGACGGGGCGTTTCTCCGCAACCGGCGGAGCAAGTACAGGAGCAGTCATTCTTTGCCTTCTGGTTTGAAATCGAGGGCGACGCCATTGATGCAATAGCGCAGTCCCGTGGGCTTGGGTCCATCCGGGAACACATGGCCGAGATGGGCGTCGCAATCGGCGCAATGCACTTCCGTGCGCCGCATGAACCAGGCCCTGTCCTCGCTGGTGCCGACGGCGGTATCATCCGCGGGCTGATAAAAGCTGGGCCAGCCTGTGCCGGAATCGAATTTTGTCTCTGATGAAAACACGGGTTTCCCGCAGCACACGCAGGTGAACATGCCGGCGCGCTTTTCGTTGTTGAGAGGGCTGGTAAAGGCGCGCTCCGTTCCGTGCTCGCGCGCCACGCGATAGGCTTCAGGTGAAAGTTTCGCCTTCCAATCGGCGTCACTCTTCTGGATCTTGCTCATGGTGTGAAAAACCTCCGGACCTTCATGTAGGCGCATTCACGCGGCGCGCCAGAGCAGCACCGCCAGGATGACGGGGAATTTACCAAGCATTCACCATAACCTCAAACCTTAACGCCGCCCAAGGGCGCCATCCCTCGCAATTAAGTAAGTTTGAAGCTGTGTCCGGCATGGATTGAATGGGGAATAAGCCTTTGGACGCTATGACGGAACAACTTGGCATGGGGAACGACGCAACTTCGGCGTCAGGCGCTTTGGGCGCGGGTGCGGTGCGTCCCCGCATCGGCGCCGACCGCTTTCGTGCCCTGGCCGAGCGTTTGAAGAGGCCGGCTGTTGCCGTCCCGTCCCTCGCGATTTCCGTAGCGCACGTTGAACCCATCGCGGTGCCGCCTGTGCCGCCCGCCATGGGCCATATCACCCTGCCGGACCTGCACCACGCTCCTCTTGCCGCGCCTGTTGTTGACGCTGCTCCGGCAGATACGTTTTCAGTCGAGCTTCCGACCGTCGAGGCAGAGCCTCCCATCGTCCGGCATGAAGAGCTGGCGCTTGAGGAACCCATCGCGGCAGAGCCCGATCCCGTGCTGGTGGCGCTTGCCGATCCGCCGCCGCCTGAACCCGCCGTCGTCTGGCCCGCAGAGCCTGCCGTCGTTGAGGCATCGGCGCCTGCCTTGGACATCGCCGCCGAAGAGGCGCAGCCATTTGAACTGCCTCCCGTGTCGCCCGAAGTGGAAGAAGCGCCGCCGCCACCGGTCTATGCCTCTCCGCTCGAGCGTGTGCTGGCCGCTGAACACAAGGTTGCACCACCAGCGGCCTTGCCGGAAATCCTGCCGCCGCCACCGCCACCGCCGCCGCCGCGCGTGATCGAGGAAAATGGCGAACAGGTCACGGTCGAGGCGCCAACCATGGAAGTGGTGCAGGAGCGTCTGCGTGAAGGGGCCACGAACCGCCTGCAACAGCTCGACATCGAAAACATCTGGCGGCAGGTGCTGGCCACGCCGACGCTCGAAGAGCGCGCCGACTTCCTGCGCGAAGCAGCCGAGCTTATGGCAGCCGAACAGGGGATCGAGATCGCCGAGGTGCCGCCCGAGCACGACCTTTCGCGCATCGCGGAGATGGCCCTTCCCACCGAGCCCCAGCCCGCACCGCCGCCCGTCTTCAACGAATACAATGAAGACGAGCAGCTGGAGACGGCAGAACTCGCCCGTTCGCTGCTCGACATGATGGCCTCTGGCAGCAACTCCGGCCTGCCGCATGAACGTGCGCTCGCTTCGGATACCTTGCTCCGCCTGCTGCCGAAGCTCGCCGCAAAGCCGCTCGCCATGCTGTCACATCGTCTGGCCATGATGGATAACCCGCCGCAGTTGCTGGTGGCCAAGCTCATCCGCGATGATCGCGTGGAAGTGTCCGGTCCCTTGCTCGAAGACTGCATGCACATCACCGATCAGGACCTTGCGATGGTGGTGGCGGAAGAAAATGCCGGCAAGCGCCGCATGGTCGCCCGCCGCCGCAAACTCTCCCGTGCCATCAGCGACAAGCTGATCGCCACGGGCGATACCTCCGTGTTGTTGACGCTGGTGCGCAATGCCAATGCGGAAATCTCCCATGACGGCTTTGGCGCACTGATCGAGGCCGCCGCGAAGCATGATGAACTGATGGCGCCGCTTTCCACGCGCGCCGATCTTGGTGCGCCCCATGCCTTCGAGTTGTTCTGGCCCGCACCACCGCAGCTCCGCCGCTACCTGCTGCACCGCTTCCTCACGGATTCAGAAACCCTCACCAAGATTCTCAAGATCACGCTCTCGGCGCAGGCCGGTGACGAAGGCAAGGACGACATCGGCCTGCCAAGTGCCGGCGACGTGATGGAATACCTCGAGATCGCCTGCCGCGGCCGCATCGAAACGGCGGCCCACAAACTTGGCGAGGCGCTGAACGTCGATGCCTCCACGGTTCATCGCGTGCTGATCGATCGCCGCGGCGATGCATTGGTGGTGTTGTTGAAGGCCGCTGGTTTTCCGCGCTCCAGCGTCCCGGACCTGCTCCCCGCCCTGAAACGCGGGGAAGTGCCGCTGATCGATGACGAGCGCGAAGTGTCGGAACTTCAGTCGATGTTCGATACGCTGTCGCTGAACAAGGCGCGCATTCTTCTGACGTATTGGAACTGGGCCGTGCGCAAGGCAGGCCCTTATGCTCCGGTACATTGAGGAAATCTGGGGTTGCGCCCCTGCATCCCGTTTATACTCTGAGATGAGCAGAATTTCCTTCCATTGATACTTTGAATGTTGCCGCCGTTGCCCACTGCGGCTATGGAAATATTTCATTTCAATCGGGGAACTACATGATGACTGACTCACCACTTCTTTCTCTCACGGCACAGATTGTTGCAGCCTATGTTTCTCGCAATGAGGTGCCGCGTGGTGATGTTGCCCGTCTGGTGGCAGATGTGCATGGCGCTTTGCAGGCTGTTGGCACGGGCGCCGCCATGGCGTCGTCGCCCGATCTGAAGCCGCAGAAATCATCCATCAAGAAATCGATTTTCCCGGATTACCTCGTCTGCCTCGAAGACGGAAAGCGCTTCAAGTCGCTCAAGCGTCACCTGCGTGTGAAGTATAGCCTCACGCCGGAACAGTATCGCGCCAAGTGGGGCCTTCCCGCTGACTATCCGATGGTTGCGCCGCGCTATGCGGAAACGCGGTCCAAACTCGCGAAGTCCATGGGACTTGGACGCAAGGGCAAGAAGCGCCGCTAAATTTATCTGCGCCCGCACGGCCCTGACTCTTGCGGATCACGAATCGCCGATTCATACACTGGGGAATCGGTGGGACGACCGATTCGAATTGTAAGGGGCGGCAGTGGATTGGGGTCAGGACGTTAAGGCGTTCAGGGCGCAGCTTGTTGTGCCTGAACAACGCCAACTCTTTGATTATTGGCTGGCAAAGGCTGGCACGGCGAGCATGCCGTGCCGGGCCGACATCGTGCCGGGCGAAATTCCGCGCATGCTCTCCGGCATCAGCCTGGTGGAAGTGCGCGATGCGATCGGCAAGGCCCGCGTGCGCCTTGCGGGCACCAGACTTCGCGAAATCTACGACCGTGAAATCACTGGCCTCACGCTGGATGATCTCGACTGGGGCGACAAGCGCGACTATTGGCTCGCCGCCTTCGAACGCACCATTGCCGATGGCTTGCCCACGCAGGGCGTGGTGAAGGGACCGCGCCTGCACAAGGAACACATGGTGCAATACTGGCTGCGCCTGCCGCTGCGCCTCGCCGGCACCGGCGTCGGCATGGTCCTGTGCTTCGACTATTTCATGTCCGCCACCGACAGGCTGGACGAGGACGTGGCCGCTATCGCCTAACTGTGTATTGATTCCTATTATAGGATGTGCAACATTCACTTCCATTGAAGGAGTGAGTGATGCCTGCACGTTCAACTGTTCTCCCCGCCGCTCTCCCGCCTGAAAAGACCCTGCTCAAGCGCTTGCGCAGCGGCGGTGGCGCATTGCTGGAGCGCAATGGCCGCTGGCACGTGATGACGGCCGATGGCAGCGGTCAGCGCGCCCTGCCACTGAAATCATCCCCGGTGATCGCAAGACTGGTCGCCGCCGGGGCCCTGGTGGCCGCTGATGATGGCCTGTTCCGCCCTGCTGCCGCGGCAGTGCGGGCAGTGCGCGACATGGCGGAAAATCCCTTGCAGCGCTTGTTGGGCTCGCAAGCCCAGGCAGGCGAGACGCGCTTTGATGCCGAACACATGAAGGCTGCGGACCGGCTTCGCCTGGATTACGAGCGCGCCCACCTCACGGCCCGCCTCACCATGAACTACGATCCCGCACAAACCGCGGGTGGCCGCCACTGGCAGATGAGCGACAACGGCATTGCCCGCCTCAGCGATGGCGCCATCGCCGCGCGGCAACGGCTTCATCTGGCGCTCGATGCTGTGGGCCCGGAACTCTCGGGCCTGCTGCTGCAGGTCTGCTGCCTCATCTCGGGATTGGAGGAGGCAGAGCGCCGCCTTGCATTGCCGCGCCGCTCGGCACGCGCCATTCTCCTGCTCGCACTCACGCGCCTTGCCCGGCACTATGGATTGAAACCGCAACTGCGTCATGGCGGCCCGCAGCGGATCGGCCATTGGGCGGTGGCGGATTACAGGCCGGCTATTCCGCCGGCGGACGTGCCCGCATCGCATCAGCCTTGATCCGCGCAACCATGGAGGCAAGACCGTTGGAGCGTTGCGGCGTGAGATGCTCGCGCAGGCCCAGATCGGCAAAGATTGCGGCGGCATCGACGTCTGGGATTTCAGTCACGGGCCGCGGCGCGAAAATCAGGAAGGCGATGGCGATGAGTCCCTTCACGATGAGGGCGTCGCTGTCGCCTACAAGATCGAGATAGGTCGCGCCATTGCGGACCACCGGCCGCGAATGAATCCACACCTGGCTGGCACATCCGCTCACCTTTGTGGCGGCGGTCTTGAGGGCAGGGTCCATGTCCGGAAGCGCCTTGCCCAGGTCGATGACATAGCGATAGCGGTCTTCCCAGTCGTCGAGCACGGAGAAGTCGTCACGGAGCGCTTGCAGGCTGTCTGTCATCGCCCCCGTCACATAGCCGTTTTGGGCCGGTGATCAACCCTTCCGGGGCTTGGGCGCTTTCCACGCGGGGATCAGGTCTTCGAGCTTCAGCGTCGACTGTGGCGCGAGTGCCAGCTTTTCGGCGGTGGAACCGGTGGCGATGGGATCGGCATTGGCGAGGTCCGGCGGCAGGCCCGCCTGATGCGGCGTCGCATCGCCTGCGTCATTGGCCCATTCATAGAGGAGCTTGGCGCTGTACTTTGCCTTCGCCTCCATGTTGACCGCCAGATGTCCGGCAGTCTGGCATACGGCGGGGCGGCGTTCGCAGAAGGCACGCACATCGGCAAAGGCATCTGCCGCCGCGGCCAGATAGGCAAAGCTGCTTGCCGTCGGTGGAACCACCCCCGGCTGCTGCTCTGATGCAGGTGGATTGGGCATGGCAACTGCCACGGCCCCCAGGATAATCGCGTTTCTCAAGATCCCCATGTGTAACCCCGTATCTGCAACCCCGTTCGCGTTCACCGTGTTGATCCGGTAATCCGTTCGGTTACCGTGATAGCAAAGCCCGCTTGCCGCCCGTTGAAGACGGGCACACAGTTTCGATTCAAATGCCGCGGGGTTTGGTAACGTCTCGTTCACCCTCTTTGCCTGTGCGCAAGCCACCGGGAGAAAGGTGGCATTAACCAGACTTGGGCAGAGTGTGGGGAAGTCAGGTGAGTTGCGTATGGGCCGATCTTCCAAAGCCAGGGTTCGAGATGTGCTGGACGAGCGCGAGGGTGGCGTTTCGCCCGGTGCTGCGGCACTTGCCGTTTTCGCCATGGGGCTGGGCGGCATGATCGTGTGGAACGCTTTCTTCGGCGCCCATGACCAGGCTGCCACCAGCAAGTTCGTGACGCGCATTCCCAAGGGCGCCACCACCTATGTGGAAGTGGCTGCACCGGCAAAGCCCACGACCAGCATTACAATTACATATGATCCGCAGGTGGAAGACGTCCAGCGCGAGCTTCTCGCCACCGGCCACTATCGTGGCCTTGTCGATGGCGTGACCGGCAAGCAGACCGTCATTGCCATCAAGTCCTACCAGCGTGACAACCAGTTGCCCATCACCGGCCAAGTGACGAAGAACCTGCTGGAGCACATCCGCTACACCCGCAAGGTGGCCGCAGCCTCGGAATTCACGGGCTCCGTTGCGCCGGAAAAACTTGCCGAACCGCAGCCGCTCAAGCGTGCCGTGGCGAATCAGCAGGTACAGCCCGCGCCTGCCGCTGCCGCCGCTCCTGCGCCCAAGCCGCAGGGCCTGGCCCGTGTCCGCGATGTGCAGCAGAAACTGCGCAAGCTGGGTTATGACATCGGCGCCGTCACCGGTGAACCTGATGATGCCACCCGCGCCGCCATCCTCAAGTTCGAGATGGATTTCGGCCTGTCGATGGACGGCTCCATCAGCAAGGAACTCGTCGCTGCCCTGAAGGTTGCGGAAGCCGCCGCCGCCCAGCGGTGACACCACGCCTCACCACCGCCATCTGGGTGCAGGCCTTCCTGCGCACCTGCGCGGTGAGGGGACAATTCGGCGCCATCGTCCATAAGGGCGCGGAAGAGGCGGGCGCACTCTACGTCGTCATCAACCATCTCGACGGAACCCACGACCTGCTCGCTCCCGCTCCCGGTGCTGCCTACGATGACGCGGGCGAGCGCCGGTTCATCCGCGACGTTCCCGTGCCTGTGGCGTGGGGCCACATCAGCGAACGCATGGCGCGCCGGAAAAAGGCCGACCCCGACCTCTGGCTCATCGAAGTGGAAGACCGCAATGGCCTCGCGGGTCTTGCTGTGGAAGAGTAGCGGCTTAGTCATTTGTTAACCATGACTGGCCTTAATCGCGTCACGGGGTGAACGAAGCAACCCAGGGGAATGAGGCTCGCGTCATGTCATCGGTACTGGAATTCGCACTGCGTCCGAGGGCTGGCAATCCGCCATCGCAAGATGGACACAGCGCTGAAATCATCATTTTTCCAGGTGTACGCTTTGAGCGTCTGGTCAACGAAGATGATGACCTCTTCGAGCCCGAACCGCACACGCCCCGCGCCGGACACGGCCTGAACCGCCGCCGCGCCGCCAAATCATAGAAGCCGCAGGGGTTACGATTTCTGCCGCGCGCAACTGCTGTTGCGCACCGCCGCCAGCGTGGAGCTGCGGAAGATCGGATCGGCAACCGGCACCCAGATCACCGCAATGCCGCGCGCTTCCGGTGTCTCCACCTTCCAGCCTACGTTGTCGATCGCCTCGGCCTCGCCGCCTTCATCGAGCGCGCCCTTCAGTTGCGCAATGAGATCGGGCGCCTGCAACAGGTCCACCGCAAAGCTGTTTTCGCCCGCCTGCGCATCGGTGAGCGAATAGACCTGGCGGCCCTTCACCGTGAAGATCGAGAAGGTCCAGTAGCCGCGCGGCAGCTTGGCGGTGATCTGCATCGGGCCTTGCGAGAGGTCGTAGCGGCACATGGCCACGATGTCTGACACCGCATAGGCCGGAAAGAGTCGTGCCACCTGCGCTGGCGTGAGCAGCATCATGGTGTTGCGGCTGTCGGGACCGAGCGCGGCCTCCACCTTGCTGTCGAAATTATAGCCGGGATAGTAGAGCACATAGGCCGCATGCGTCGCGATGGCCGAAGCGATGAACAGCAGCATCCAGTAGAAGCGCCCCACCTCAGCACCTCACCCGCTTGATGCCGGGAAGGGCGAGCGGCTTGTCGCCTTCCTGCGGGTCATGGATGGTGAGGGATACGACAGGTGTGCCCTGCGGCGGGAACATCAGCCGGTTGCCGGGCACGGGCATCTCCGAAAGAAAAATGTTCACGCTGCCATCCGCTTCATAAATGGCTTCGCCCGCGCCGAGCGTCGCGGCGGAACCATCGGCCCCTGCAACACCCATGGACCAGCGCCGCGCCGCGGGCATCATGCCGGAAAGTTCGTAGAGGCATTCGTTGCGCAACTGGTGGCCCTCGTCATCCGTGCTGCGCACGAAGTGCCGGGAGGTGAGGGGCGGTGGCACCTGGCCCTGGTTGATGAAGTATCCAAAGGCGTAAGGCGCTGCGGGATGATCGGTGGCGTTGCGGCGCTCTTTCCACTGTGGCTGTCCGGCAGCGGCTTCGAAGCCGTAGTTCTCGATCATGCTCACGGCACTGATCCAGCCTGCCGCGACTCCCGCGACGATGGCAAACAGCATGTGGAGAAATCCGCGCATTCTTCAGTCAGATACACTGTTCGCGGGCATGCGTCCAACCGCCGTCAGAAGTTGAAAAGGGTTTTCTTTTTCTTCGGTTTGTCGGCCCGGTTCTTGCCCCGGAACAACTTGTCAAAGAGCGAGCGGTGTTCACCCTCGGGTTCCGAGGCGTTGACGATGGGTTTTGAAGGTTTCGGCGGCGTTTTGGGAGCGACCTGAGGCTCCAACGTGCCTGCGGATTTCTTCACGGCCTTGGTGGTCTCCAGGGGGGCGGACTTCTGTTTCTCGAACAGCGAGAACATGCCGTTCAGCACATCGCGGACCTCGTCCGGCTGCTCGGGCTGTGATTCGGGCGAAACGTCAGGTGTTTCGTCCACCACGGGAGTGGCATCGGGTGCAGGTTCTTCAGGCGCCACCTGCACGAATGAGGCATCGAGCGGAATGCCGGGGAGGCCGGTGGGACGTTTTCCCGCATCCGCCACAAGCATGATTCGCTTCCAGATCGGTGCGGGGATCACACCGCCCGTCACATTGTTCATGGGTGTGAAATCATCGTTGCCCACCCAAACGCCGGTCACGTTATGGGCGGTGAAGCCCACGTACCAGGCGTCGCGATAGCTCTGGTTGGTGCCCGTCTTGCCGCCCTGCGGTTCGGTGAGGAGGTCGGCCTTGCGCGCCGTTCCCGCCTTCACCACCTGCGCCATCATGGAATTGAGTTCCGCCACCTTGTCGTAGGGCAGGGTCTGCACCGCATCCGTGCCACTGCGGGCGCGGCTGTAGATGACCTCGCCCGTGGGCCGGCGGATCTCGAGGACGGAGTAGGGCTTCGCCTTCTTTCCGCCGGCGGCGAAGGTGGCGTAGCCCGTGGTAAGATCGAGCAGCGTCAACGCGCTCGTGCCCAGCACCATCGGCGGCCATGTCTCCAGTTCGCCGACAATCCCGGCATCATGGGCCGTCTTGATGATGGCGGGGCGCCCCGTGACGATGGAGAGCTTCACCGGTACGGAATTGTACGAGTGCGCCAGGGCGGCGATGAGGGTGGTCCGGCCCACCCAGCCGCCCTTGTAGTTGCGTGGTGCCCAGCCGCCGATCGACACCGGTCCGTCGACGATGGAATCATCGGGCTTGTAACCATCCATCAACGCCGTGAGATAGACGAACGGCTTGAAGGCCGAACCCGTCTGCCGCTTGGCGGAGGTGGCGCGGTTGAACTGGCTCTCGTCGTAGTCCTTGCCGCCGATGATAGCGCGCACCGCGCCGTCGGGGGCCATGGTCACGGATGCACCCTGCGAGAACTTCGACAGCGTGCCGTCCATGGCGATGTACTCGTTGATGATCTTCTGGCTCTCGTCCTGAAGCTTGCGGTCGATGGTGGTCTTCACCTCGATCACGTATTCGCTGGTCAGGCGGTGTTCCTGCAGCACCGCCATGGTGTCTTCATAGGCCCAGTCGAGGAACCAGTCGGGTGCCGCTCCGCCGCGCTTGGCAATGATGGTGGGAGATTCGCGCCGCGCCTGCAGCAGTTCGCCCTGGGTGATGAAGCCTGCATCCAGCATGCGGTAGAGCACAACGTTGGTGCGCGCCCGCGACGCTTCCGGATTGGCATGCGGTGCATAACTTGTCGGCGCCTTGAACAACCCGGCAATGGTCGCTGCTTCCACCAGGTTGATGTCGCGCACCGACTTGCCGAAATAGAACTGCGAGGCCGCTTCCACGCCATAGGAGCCGCCGCCCAGATAGGAGCGGTCGAGATAGAGCTTCAGGATCTCTTCCTTGCTCAGCCGCGCTTCCAGCCACAGCGACAGGAAAGCCTCGTGCACCTTGCGGCGGATCGTGCGCTCGGGCGACAGGAACAGATTCTTCGCCACCTGCTGCGTGATCGATGAACCACCCTGCTTCACGCCATCGGCGCGGGCATTGCGCACGATGGCGCGCAACGTGCCGAACACGTCCACGCCGAAGTGATCGAAGAAGCGCGCATCCTCGGTGGCCAGCACGGCCTTGATGAGTTGCGGCGGAATTTCATCAAGCGGTATGGCGTCGTCCTGGCGGATGCCGCGCTGTCCCACCACTTCGCCGTTCACGTCGGTGAAGGTCACGGCATATTCTCGGCCGCGGTTCCACCAGTCCCCGGTGCCGGAGAAGGGCGGCAGCGCATAGGCCAGCAACAGGAAGGCCAGTGCCGTGCCGAAGGTTGCCATGTCGTCGAGAATGTCAATGAATGGCCGCAGCAGGCGCGGCAGCTTGAAATAGCGGTAGAGGAACGACGAATAGGCCGAGCCTGCCCGTTTCAGGGCATCCCAGATCTCGAACATGGCGCTGGAAAAGGCGGCATCGCCTTTCCACACCGTGCGGATGAGCATGAAACGGGTCGGCAGTTTGGCCAATGGGTTACACCTGCAATGGCAGTGGCTTAATGCGTCGGTCCCCGCCTCGCAAGGGATGGCTGATCCGGCACGGTTTTGGCCCACTTGCGGGAATCGGGTGGCCGATTTGTGACATAGCCCTGCCGCCTTGCCAGCAGCTTGCCCTTTTTTCAGGCGGAGATCGCCCAAGTTGCGAAAAATTTAGGCAACCACGTCGGCGGCACGCTCCCAGCCACGCATTATATCGTGGAGAATCAATGGTTAAACAAGCTGGTGGCGTGGCACGTCCCTTGCCATGACCAAAGCCGCTGCGCCGGACAACTCAAACAAGAAACCGGCAGAATGGGAAAATCCATGCACCGTCTCGCCATGCGGCTGGCTCTGGCCCCCGCGCTTTCATGCCTGTTGATCACGCCCGCCTATGCCCAGTCCGCTGCCTTGAACGGAGCGGATACGGCCTGGCTGCTCGTCGCCTCCTGCCTGGTGCTGATGATGACCGTGCCGGGGCTTGCACTCTTCTATGCGGGACTGGTGCGCAAGAAGAACGTGCTCTCCACCATGATGCAGAGCTTCGCCGCCACCTGCCTCATCTCGCTCCTGTGGATCTTCGTGGGCTACTCCCTTGCCTTCTCCGGGCAAGGTGCCCTCATCGGCGATACCTCCCGCCTGTTCCTCCGTGGACTGACGGTTGACGGCCTCGTGGGCACCATTCCGGAGAGCCTGTTCATGGTCTTCCAGATGACCTTCGCCATCATCACGCCGGCACTCATCTGCGGAGCCTTCGCGGACCGCATGAAATTCTCGGCACTTCTGTGGTTTCTCTCCCTCTGGTTCCTTCTCGTCTATGTGCCCGTGGCGCATTGGGTCTGGGGCGGCGGATTCCTGGCGCAGATGGGCCTGAAGGATTTTGCCGGCGGCACCGTTGTCGAGATCAATTCCGGCGTGGCGGGCCTTGTCGCGGCCATCATGCTGGGCAAGCGCAAGGGCTACCCGCAGGAAGCGATGATCCCGCACAACCTCGTGCTCTCGGTCACGGGTGCCTCGCTGCTCTGGGTCGGCTGGCTCGCCTTCAACGGCGGCTCGGCTCTCGCCGCCAATGCGACTGCAGCCTTTGCGCTGATGAACACGCAAGTCGCAGGTGCGGCAGGAGCATTGGCCTGGATGGCGGTGGAATGGCAGAAGCACGGAAAGCCTTCGGTCCTCGGCATCATCTCCGGCGCTGTGGCGGGCATGGTGGCAATCACGCCCTCCTGCGGCTTCGTCTCCCCCATGGGGGCACTCGTGATCGGCCTTCTTGCAGGCATCGCCTGCTTCTATGCCTCGACCAGTCTGAAACGCGCGCTCGGCTATGACGACTCGCTGGACGTGTTCGGCGTGCACGGCGTTGGCGGCTATGTCGGCACCATCGGCGTGGGCCTCTTTGCCTCCGCCGCATGGGGCGGCACCGCGGGTCTCATCGAGGGCAACTGGAGACAATTGGCAATCCAGCTTGCGGCCTGCGCCATCGTCACGGTTTACGGCGGCATCCTCAGCTTCGCCATCCTCTCGGTGATCGAAAAACTGCAGGGCCTCCGCGTCAACAAAGAAACCGAAATCGAAGGGCTCGACATCGGCCTGCACGGCGAAGTGGTTCCTTGATCCGGAGAGAATTGGATTGGCGCGGTTGAGGTCGAGCGCATAGACTCGTGGCCATGCAACTGTCCGCCCTTCTTCTTTTCGCCGCCGCCCTGTTCGTGAATGCCGGTTCTCCGGGTCCGTCCATCGCCGCCCTTGTGGCCCGCGTCATCAGCCGCGGATTGGGCAGCGTGCTGCCCTTCCTTGCTGCCATGTGGATCGGCGAGGCCATGTGGCTGGTGGCGGCCGTGTTGGGGTTGGGCTTCGTCGCCCAGAAGTTCTATCTGCTCTTCTCCATCGTCAAGTACGCAGGCGTTGCCTATCTCCTCTTCCTCGCCTGGAAGATGTGGACGGCCCCTGCCGCGGTGCAGGCCGGAGAGCTGCCGCGTGACGACTCCGCCTTGCGCCTGTTCATGACGGGCATGGCCCTCACCATCGGCAATCCCAAGATCATGGTGTTTTACCTCGCCCTGTTGCCATCACTGATCGACCTCAACGCCGTCGGCACACTGGGCCTTGCCGAACTCGTTGCCACCGCCATTCTGGTGATGATGACGGTTGACCTCGCCTGGGCCTTTGCCGCTTCATGGGCGCGCGGCTGGCTCCGCAGTCCGCGCGCCATCCGCATGGCCAACCGCGCCAGTGCCACGGCCATGACCGGCGCCGCCGTTGCAATCGCCACCCGCTAGCTTTAGCAAGGGCCGATGACCGAGCCGTTCTGGAAAACCAAATCCCTCGAGGACATGTCCCGCGAAGAGTGGGAGAGCCTGTGTGATGGCTGCGGGCGCTGCTGTCTCAACAAGCTTGAGGACGAAGACACGGGCCACTTCCTCTACACGCGCGCCGCCTGCAAGCTGCTTGATCTCAAGACCTGCCGCTGCACCGACTATCCCAACCGCGCCAAGCGCGTGCCCGATTGCGTGACACTGACACCGGAAGTGATCGACGGCCTCGGCTGGCTTCCCGAAACCTGCGCCTACCGCCTGCTCGATGAAGGCAACCCGCTGCCCTGGTGGCACCCCCTGGTGTCGGGAACGCAAAAGACCGTCACCGACGCAGGCATCTCCATCGCCGGCATGGCCTATTCCGAAGAAGGCATCCGCGTCGACGACCTCATCAACCACTTGTGGAAACTGCCCAAGGCCAAGCGCAAGAAGACCGGCTGACAGGTCACTTCACCATCGCCGCTTCGACGATGTAGCGTTCAGGCCCGTGCACCACGCTGCCGAAGGGGTAGCAGGTGGAGAGCACCAGCTTGTGACCCGGTGCGTGAGCATCAATGCCACTCTTGTTCCAGTCCGCCACCCGCATGCCGGTGACGGCATAACGGAAGGTGAGGCCGTCGCTCCGCGTGATGCTGATGAGGTCGCCCACCACCACATCCTTGAGGAAGGCGAAATGCGTGTCGCGGTGCGCAGCGATGACGCTGGTGCCGCGCTCGCCGGGCCGTGGCGTTTCCGCCACATGTGCTGGCCCGAAAGCGAGCGATTCCGGCGTGGCGCCATTGAGCACGATGGCCGATGCGCCGATGCGGGGAATGCTGATCTCCGCCACCGGCCAGGTGTCGGCCCAGCTCCACGGCTTCACCGCTTCGCCCGTCGCCACCGATTGCGAGAAGGCCCGCGCCAGCAGTACCTGGCTGACCTCGGCCTTCAGCATGATCCAACTCGACTTGCCCAGCATGAGCACGGCTCCGGCAATGCAGATGACGGTGAGGAGATTGAGGATGGACCGGCGGCGGGGGGTCGCCGGTCCATCTTTCCGCGCATGCCCGGCGGGCAGTGCAAATCCCTTTTCAGGCATGCGCGTAGCGGGTGTGATCGTTGTCACGTCAGGCGGCCTTGGGCGTCATGGCGCGGGCGAGGAGGTGGAAGGCGAGCGCCAGGAGCGCCATCAATCCACCGAGGATCGCCAACAGCCCGGCAGGTGTGGCCGTCTGCGGCAGGGCGACCTGCTGCGGAGCGCTGGCGCTGACCGGTGCTTCCGCGACGGCAAGCTGCACATAGGCGTCAGCCATGGCATCGCGTTCCTTCGGGCTCTGCGGCGCGGGCAGGGGGATGTCCTTGCCGAACACCTTCTCGAAGTTCCAGCCGGCGGGCAGGTTCAGCGGCACCTCGGCGCGCGTCAGCGGCTGGTTGGCCGGACGCTTCGGCGACTTGTCCACCGCAATCAGGCTCGTCTGCGATGAGACGATCTGGTGCGTGAGGGCGACTGCCAGCACCTGCCGGTTCGCATCTTCCATGGTGATCTGGTTCAGCGTGGCAGCGGTCTCGATCTCGGCCACCTTGCGATGTGCCCAGAGCTTGGAGATGCCCTTGCCCTGTGCTGCTGCGGAGACGGGCAGCGAAACAGACCACGGCGTATCACCAATCATGCCATCGACCTTCAGCGTGCCCTTGAGCGACGGTGCTTCCGCCATCATCAACACCGGTTCGCCGCGATAGAGGTCCGGCAGCTGCGAAGGCGTCAGCGCCGTGGCCGATCCATCGATCGTGGCGGCAAGGCCCGTCACAACCGGCTGGCCGATCTTGGTGAACAGCTCTTCCATGCGCGACTTCACCTGATCCACCTCACTGATGAGCGTGAAGGTGCCGCGTCCCATTTCGGCAGCGCGCGTCATCAGGTAGGTGTTCGGCGCCGAACCGATGCCCACCATGAAGATGCGGCTGCGGCCACGGCCCTGGCCGATCGTCGCGAACAGTTCCTGCTCGTTGCCGATGGCGCCGTCGGTGATGAACACCACCTGGCGGAGCGTGCCCGCATCGTTGGCATTGCCGTCGATGAGCGCCGCTTTCAGCGCCGGCACCATTTCGGTGCCACCGTTGGCCTGCAACGCCGAGACGAAGGCGCGCGCCTGGTTGAGATACTCCGCGTTGGCAGGCACCGCATCACGGAACAGCACGTCAAAGGTATCATCGAAGCGCACGACGTTGAAACGGTCCTGCGGCTTCAGCGTGTCGAGGCCCTGCAACAGGGCATCCTTGGCCTGCTGCATGGAGGGGCCGTCCATCGAGCCGGAATTGTCGATGACGAAGACCGTCTCGCGCGGCTTCACCGGGCCAACGGCGGCAACCGAGGGCGGCGTGACGGTGGCGAGCAGGTAATCCTTGCCCTGCACGGTTTCGCGGAACAGGCCCACCTGCGGGGCCGTGCCCTTGGCGGTCCAGGTCAGTTCAAAATCCCGGTCGGCCGGTATCTCGGCACCATCCAGCGCCAGCTTGCGATGGCTGTCGTCGATCGTGTCGATCTTCACCGTGTGATGGTGTGATGTGACATCCGCCAGCGCAAAACCAGCCGAGAGGTCGACGCTGATCGTCACGGGGTTGACCGGTTCGTTCTTGCGCGGGTCCAGCACTGGCGGCGAGATGCGGTCGCGGTCAGGCACGGGATCATTGACCGTGCTGCCGTAACCGTTGGAGCCGAAGTCCACCGTCTGCACCAGCGGCGCGGGATTGTAGCGCGGCGCCACCACCAGCGGCACGCGGAGCGAATAGGTGCCGTTCGACTGGTGAATGGTCTCCTGGTACTCGATCTGCACCACCACCGTTTCATGCGGCCCGATGTTGGCCACCGAGTTGGTGAAGATGTTGGGGCGTTCCTGCTCCAGCAGCGAGGCGGTTTGCCCGGCCGCCTTGGCCTGTTCATAGATGACCTTGGCTTCCTGCTTTTCCTTCACCTCGCCCACGATGACGCGGTTACCCGCCACGATCTTGAGCGTATCCACCGCCGCGCTTTCCGGCAGCGGGAAGACATACACGCCCTCCACCCAGCCGTTGGCCGGGTTGGTGAAACGCTGGGTGATGATGGTGCGGCCCGTGGGGCCGGAAATGGTGACGGTGTAGTCAGCCCCGAGCCTCGGGGCCTCCAGATACTTCCCCTCCCGCGATTTGAGGAGAAGGCTGCCGCTCGTCATGTCGTTGGGCGTGACGAAGGGCGTGGCCGCCCCGGCGCTGCCGATGAAGGCCGCGAAGGCCAACACCGCCAGCAATAACCAGGCGACGATACTGTCGATATGGGATTTGATCCGGCTTTCTGCACCGCCGGGAAGCGTCCTGCTCTGCACTTTTCGTTCCTCCGAGTTGAGCACCCTCGGATGTTTCAGTTACGGACAATTCCGTTGCGCCGCCAACGTGAACTCCGTCTTTCTTCTGCCGGAATCCGCCCGCTGTTTCTTGCGTATGGTGCCACTGTGCGGTTATGTACGGTTTTGTGTGGGGGGCCACGCACGGGAACGGGACATGTCGGACGAAGATCTCTCGGCGGAGGAGAACCGGGCCATCACAGGCCTGATCCGCGAGGAATTGGCCAAGCGAAGGCTTACGCGTGCGGCCCTGGCGGATGATGCGAAGCTGTCGCTCTCCACCCTGGAGAAAGCCATGGCCGGACAGCGGCCCTTCACGCTCGCCACCGTGGTGCGTCTGGAATCGGCGCTCGGCATGAAACTGCGGCGCACGGGCAATGGCCACGCCGCGGCGGAAATGGCGCTGGCGCCCGAATCCCTCGGCTCCTATTCGCGCCCGGCGGTGAAATGGCTGGAAGGCAGCTACCTGACACTGCGCCCATCCTTCAGCGTGACCAAGGGCATCTACGCCTACCGCACCGAAATCGGCTGGGACACCGCCCTCTCGCAACTCGTGTTCCAGGAAAGCGAACGCCTCGACACCGCCTACAAACAGGATGGCTATGTGTCGGTGCCGCACCAGTCCGGCTATATCTATCTCGTCACCAACAAGCACGGCCAGCACCGCATGGCGACCCTGTCACGACCCATGATCGGGGGAGAGATGTTCGGGCTCCTCGCCACGCTGCAATCCGGCAAGGGCGCCACCCTGATGCCGATTGCCGTGCCGATCGTGCTGATCCCCGTGCGCCGCTTCGCCGAAGTGCCCCGCTTCGGCCTGATCAAGCCGGAAGAGGCGGATTATGCACCTTACGAGAAGCTGCTGCGCCGCTGCATCAACGAACCCTTCATCATCCTCCAGCCGGAGTGATCAGGCTGCTTTCGGGCGCTTGATGAGGGGCACGGCCTTCTTCACGATGTCGCTGAAATCCTGCCCGCCCGCATCCATGTGTGCAAAGAAGAATTTGCGCATGCGCGGTTCCCAGAACTTGTTGATGTGTTCCGCAACACCTTCCAGCGCTTCCTTTTCAGGGTAGCTCTTGAAGAAATCACCAATCTGGTTCGCCATGCGCACTGTGTCACGCACTTCCATGTCCGTCTCCGTCAAAAATCATCACCCCGTCCTTGGACAGGGCAGCAAGGGAAAGGCCTGCCTCGCGGGCAAGCCGGTGGGCCAGCGCCGTTGGCGCGGAAATCGTGGCGAGTGCACTGATGCCGGCAAGCGCGCACTTTTGCACCAACTCGAATGAACAGCGCGACGACATGAGCGCAAAACCATCCGTGGGCGGAACATGGGCGCGGGCCATGGCGCCGATCAGCTTGTCCAGCGCATTGTGACGGCCCACGTCCTCGCGCGCCAGCAGGATGCTGCCATCACTGCCGCACCACGCCGCCGCATGGACCGTGCGGTTGACGGCGTTCATCGGCTGGAAGCTGGGCAGGGCTTCGAAAGCGCGGGCAACAGCTGTCGGCATCAGGGGCCGGCTCTTCAGCTTGCCCTCGGGCATGCGGATGGCGTCTTCCATCTCGGCGATGCCGCACAGGCCACAACCCACGCGGCCTTCGAGGGACCGTGCAACCATCCGTTCACGGATCAACTTGCCTTCCGGCACCGCCACATCCGCCGTGAAGCCTCCGCCTGATCGAAAGGCGAGGACATTGGCAATGTCGGCGGCATGGGCCACAAGGCCTTCCGACAGCACGAAGCCGATGGCGAAATCTTCAAGGTCGGCCGGCGTCGCCATCATCACGGCGTAGGGTACACTGTTGATGTGCAGCGCCACCGGCACTTCCTCCGGCAACAGCCAGATGGTGGGTTCGCCATTCAATTGGCCCGTTGCCATCACCGAAGCGTGGAGCGTGGTGTCACCTTTGGCTTCGCGTGCGTGCACGGCCTTCTCCACGGGAAAACGGCCACGCCCGTGACCCTCCCTCACATTGGGATGGGAAAGCCCCTGGCCCGCGATGATGGGAGAGCGGCGTTTCACTCCGCCGCCACGCGCTTGTTCTCGCGCTCGCGCACTTCCCATTCCTCCTGCCAGTCGGACTGGCGGTTGGAGAGCGTCACCTGCACGGCCGTCACCTTGTATTCCGGGCAGTTGGTCGCCCAGTCGGAGAATTCCGTGGTGATGACGTTGGCACCCGAAACCGGATGGTGGAAGGTGGTGTACACCACGCCTTGCGGCATGCGGTCGGTCACATCGGCGCGGAGCGTGGTGGCTCCCATGCGCGAGGTGATCGAGATCATCTGCCCGTGGCGGATGCCGCGCACCTCGGCGTCGTGCGGATGGATTTCCAGCACGTCTTCGGGATGCCAGGCCACGTTCTCCGTGCGGCGCGTCTGCGCGCCCACGTTGTACTGCGAGAGGATGCGGCCCGTTGTGAGGATGAGCGGGAACTCGCGGTTGGTCCGTTCGTCCGTGGGCAGATATTCCGTGATCATGAACTTGCCGAGGCCGCGGACAAACTTGCCGACATGCATGATCGGCGTGCCCTCCGGCGCCGCGTCATTGCACGGCCACTGCACCGAACCCATCACCTCCAGCTTGTCGAAGGACACGCCCTTGAATCCGGGGGTGAGCCGCGCGATTTCGTCCATGATCTCGGAGGCATTGTTGTAGCGCATGTCATAGCCCATGGCCTGCGCGAGGTCGCACACCACTTGCCATTCATGCTTGCCCTGCATGGGCTTCTTCACCTGCCGCACGCGGTTGATGCGGCGTTCGGCATTGGTGAAAGTGCCATCCTTTTCCAGGAACGAGGTGCCCGGCAGGAAGACGTGGGCATAAGCGGCGGTTTCGTTGAGGAAGAGATCCTGCACCACCACGCAATCCATGCTGGCGAGTGCGTGCGTGACGTGCTGCGTATTGGGATCGGACTGCGCCGGGTCCTCGCCCTGCACGAAGATGCCCTTGAAGGTTCCTTCGATGGCGGCATCAAGCATGTTGGGAATGCGCAGGCCCGGTTCCGGATCAAGCGTGATGTTCCAAGCGGCTTCGAACTGATTGCGCACCGAGTCGTCGCTCACGTGGCGATAACCCGGCAATTCGTGCGGGAACGAACCCATGTCGCAGGAACCCTGCACGTTGTTCTGGCCACGCAGCGGGTTCACGCCCACACCACGGCGGCCGATGTTGCCGGTGAGCATCGCGAGGTTCGCCATGCCCATGACCATCGTCGAACCCTGACTGTGCTCGGTGACACCGAGGCCGTAGTAGATCGCGCCATTGCCGCCGGTCGCATAGAGGCGAGCCGCGCCACGGATCGCTTCCGGATCGACATTGGCGATGGGGCCGAGGACTTCGGGGGAATTCCTCTTGTCCCGGATGAAATCGGTCCAGCGCTGGAAGTCGGCGCTGTCGCAACGTTCGGCGATGAAGGCCTTGTTTTCCAGGCCCTCAGTCACGATCACATGCGCCATCGCATTGATGATGGCGACATTGGTGCCGGGCATCAGCGGCAAGTGGTACGCGGCCTTCACATGCGGGCTCTTGGCCGAATCGGTGCGGCGCGGGTCGACGACGATCAGCCTGGCGCCGGCGCGGATGCGCTTCTTCATGCGGCTGCCGAAGACCGGGTGTCCGTCCGTCGGATTGGCGCCGATCACCATGATCACATCGGCCTCATCGACGCTGCGGAAATCCTGCGTGCCCGCCGACGTGCCGAAGGTTTTGGACAGACCGTAGCCCGTGGGCGAGTGGCACACGCGGGCGCAGGTATCGGTGTTGTTGTTGCGGAAGGCGGCACGGATCATCTTCTGCACCGCGTAGACTTCTTCGTTGGTGCAGCGCGACGATGTGATGCCACCGATCGAGCCCACGCCGTATTTGGCCTGGATGTCCTTGAAGCGGCGCGCCGTGTACTGGATCGCGTCTTCCCAGCTCACTTCCTTCCATGGATCGGTGATCCGTTCACGGATCATCGGCTTGGTGATGCGGTCCTTGTGCGTGGCATAGCCCCAGGCAAAGCGGCCCTTGACGCAGGAGTGGCCCTCATTGGCGCCGCCGTCCTTGTAGGGAACCATGCGGATGACCTCATCGCCCTTCATCTCGGCCTTGAAGGAACAGCCAACACCGCAATAGGCGCAGGTGGTGACGACAGAGTGTTCCGGCTGTCCCGCTGCAATCACGGACTTCTCGGTAAGGGTTGCGGTCGGGCAGGCCTGTACGCAGGCACCGCAGGAAACGCATTCGGATGCGAGGAAGCCTTCATCCATGCCGGCCGAAACATGGGAGGCAAAACCCCGGCCATCGATCGTCAGCGCGAAGGTGCCTTGCACTTCCTCGCAGGCGCGCACGCAACGCGAGCAGACGATGCACTTGGCGGGATCGAAGGTGAAATAGGGGTTGGTTTCGTCCTTTGGCTTGTAGCGGAAATTCTCTTCGCCATTCGCCTTGCACGGTGCGATGTGATTTTCGCCGGCATAGCCGTAGCGCACGTCGCGCAGGCCGACTGCACCCGCCATGTCCTGCAATTCACAGTCCCCGTTCGCCGCACAGGTGAGGCAGTCCAGCGGGTGATCGGAGATGTAAAGCTCCATCACGCCCTTGCGCAACTGGTTGAGGCGCGGCGTTTCGGTCTTCACCTTGATGCCGGGGGCCACGGGCGTGGTGCAGGAGGCAGGTGTTCCCTTGCGTCCTTCGATTTCCACAAGGCACAGGCGGCAGGAGCCGAAGCTGTTGAGTGAATCGGTGGCGCAGAGCTTGGGGATCTTCGTGCCCATCTCCATGGCGGCCCGCATGATCGACGTGCCTTCGGGCACGGAAATTTCCTGGCCGTCAATCTCCAGCGTCACCATCTGGCCGGTGGCGGCAGCGGGCGTTCCGAAATCGGTTTCTTTTATCAGCATGGGAATTACTCCGCAGCGAGGCGCTTGGCGCGCGTGAAATCTTCGGGGAAATGCTTGAGGGCGCTCATCACCGGCATGGGTGTCAATCCGCCCATGGCGCAGAGCGAACCATCCACCATGGTCTGGCAGAGGTCTTCGAGAAGAGCTGTATTCGCGGCCCGGTTTTCGTCAGCGACGATCCTGTCGATCACTTCCATGCCGCGCGTCGAGCCGATGCGGCAGGGCGTGCACTTGCCGCAGGATTCAATGGCGCAGAACTCCATGGCGAAACGCGCCTGCGCCGCCATGTCGACGCTGTCGTCAAACACCACGATGCCGCCGTGGCCGACCATCGCCGCCTTGGCCGCGAAGGCTTCATAATCCATCGGAAGGTCAAGCTGGGACACCGGCACATAGGCACCGAGTGGCCCGCCAACTTGGACGGCGCGCACCGGACGGCCCGTGAAGGTGCCGCCGCCGAAATCATTGATAAGCTGGCCCAGCGTGACGCCGAAGGCCTTCTCCACAAGTCCGCCATGCTTGATGTTGCCGGCGAGCTGGAATGGCAGCGTGCCGCGCGACCGGCCCATGCCGTAATCCGCATAGGCCTTGCCGCCCTTGGCGAGAATGTAGGGCACAGCCGCGAAGGTAAGCACGTTGTTGATGATGGTGGGCTTGCCGAACAGGCCCGTGATGGCGGGGATGGGCGGCTTGGCTCGCACCATGCCGCGCTTTCCTTCCAGCGATTCCAGCATCGCGGTTTCTTCGCCGCAGATATAGGCGCCAGCCCCGCGGCGGACTTCGAGGGTGAAGGATTTGTCCGTACCCTGAATATTCTGGCCAAGCCAGTTGGCTGCTCCCGCTGCGGCAATCGCCGCCTTCATCGTCTCGATGGCGTGAGGATATTCGGAGCGGATGTAGATGTAGCCCCTGGTTGCGCCAGCGGCGACGCCCGCAATCGTCATGCCTTCGATCAGCATGAGGGGGTCACC
Organism: Hyphomicrobiales bacterium; assembly: GCA_016710435.1. NCBI lineage: Bacteria > Pseudomonadati > Pseudomonadota > Alphaproteobacteria > Hyphomicrobiales > Hyphomicrobiales bacterium. The sequence goes on from JADJVV010000001.1 coordinate 2,261,122, forward strand.
TTCCATCACCATGCGGTCGGCGAAGGTGCCGCTGTCGCCTTCGTCGGCGTTGCAGCAGACGTATTTCTGGTCGGCGGTAAAATCGTGCACCGTCTTCCACTTGATGCCAGCGGGGAAGCCCGCACCGCCGCGTCCGCGCAGGCCCGAGTCGGTCACTTCCTTGACGATTTCGGCGCCAGCCATCGCCAGTGCCTTCTTCAGCCCGGCAAATCCGCCATGGGCCATGTATTGCTCAACCGAAACAGGCTCGGTCAATCCGGCGCGCGCGAAGGTCAGGCGCTCCTGGTACTTCAGGAAGGGAATATCGTCCGTCTTGCCCTGGCAGAGGGGATGCACCGCCCCTTCAAGGAAGCCGCCATCGAACAGGCCTTTCACGTCTTCCGCGCTCACGGGGCCATAGCCCACGCGGCCCGCTGGCGTTTCCACTTCGACGAAAGGTTCCAGCCACAACAGGCCGCGAGACGAGGTGCGCGACAGGGTGACGTCCAACTTGCGCGCCTGCGCTTCTGCCGAAATGGCCTGCGCCACCTCGTCCGCACCAACGGCCAGTGCAGCGGAGTCACGGGTGAGGAACAGGCGGATCATTTCGTCACCTCGGCGAGGATGGGCTTGAGCTTTGCGGCATCGACGCGGCCAATCACCTTGCCGTCCACCATCATGGCGGGGGCGGTGGCGCAGAGGCCCAGGCAATAGGTGGCTTCCAGCGTCACCTTGTTGTCTGACGTGGTGCCGCCCATGCGGACATTCAAGAATTTCTCGGCCATAGCCACGAGATCCCGGCCACCCATGGACTGGCAGGCTTCAGCCCGGCACATCCTGATGATGTGGCGGCCTGTCGGTTGCAGGTGGAAGTCGTGGTAGAAGGTGGCGACACCATAAACTTCAGCCCGCGACAGGTTCAGCGCCTTGGCAATGACGGGGAGCGCCTGCTCGGGCACGTGGCCGAGGTCATTCTGCAGGTCGTGGAGAATTTCAAGTAGCGCATCGGCCTTGTTGCCATGGCGCAAACACACGGCGGCAGCAGCAGTTGCAGCCGAAGCGGAAAAGTCAGGAATTGTCGTTTTTGTCGTCATGTGTCGCCTTTTGGCCGAGCGGCGCGGAAAAGGCTAATCGTCTGCGCCAATGATAGCATAGACCGGCTGTATGATCGACTGAATTAGTCGGGAATCATCGTCTTCGCACTTGCGAAAAGGGCCGCGACCAGTGGCGACAGCGGCTCCCGGTCCACCGCCACGAGTCCCACCTTGTGGGAGACGGTGGGCTCGACCAGCGGGATTGCCGCGACGCCTTCCAGTGATCCGAGTGCATTGCGGAAATAATCCGGCATGATCGAACAGAGGCCCATGCTGCGCACCGAGGCGATGAGGTTCATGATGGAGTTCGTCTCCAGCCGCGCCGTGGGCTGCACCTTGGCGGCCGCGAAGGCCCGGTCGATGATGCGGCGGTTCTGCATGTTGGGGGTAAGGAGGCAGAGCGGCTGTTGCGCCGCCTCGAACCAGGTGACGGAGTCGCGCGCCGCAATGTCGCTCTCGCTGGCCACGAAGAGGCAGTAGTTCTCCCGGTACAATTCCACCTGCATCAGGCCTTCCACCGGCTCGTTGTCGAGATAGGTGATGCCGGCATCAATGGAGAAATCATTCAGTGTACGGAGGATTTCCACGGAGGACTGCGACAGGATGGTGAAGTCGACGGCGGGGTGCGCCGCGTTCAGCGCGCGCGTCAGCAGAGACGCCTTGGGCAGCGCCGACGGAATGACGCCCAGCACAAGGCGGCCAACGAGCTTGCCCTTCTTGCCCTTGATTTGCGCAAGTTCCGCCTGCAGCGCGTTCCAGTTGTCGAGGATGGTGTGGGCCCAGTTGAGCACGCGCTCGCCTTCCGGTGTGAGGCCGATGAAACGCTGCCCGCGTTCGAGAAGAGGCACGCCCAGTTCCTGTTCCAGTTGCCGGATTCGCCCGGAAAGCGTGGGCTGCGTGATGTTGCAGGCCTGCGCTGCCCGCGTGAAATGCTTTTCGCGGGCCAGGGCCGCGAGATATTGCAGTTGCCGGATATCCATGGCGCAACAGTAGTTTGTGCCCTTCGAACTGGCACGGCAAAAAAGAAAAATCATACAATAGGAAAAAAGTGCTTGACACTGGACAGGCCTTCCCGTAGTGTCCGCTACATCCCCGCAATGGGCGAAGAGAAAAGGGCCCCCCAACCGGCGCCCGCTCACCATCAAGAGAGGCAGAGATGACCACACACACACCGCCGCCGGGCGATCCGGCCTGGGCGGACATTCGTGCGCGCTATGAGAAGGGCGAGGAACGGGTGGACGCCATTGCCGCAGACATCGGCATGACGCGGATCACGCTCTCGCTCCGCGCCCTGAAGGAGGGCTGGGCGCTGCGGAGCAAGCGCAAGGCCAGGAGGGTGGCGAAGTCCCCCGCCGCTGCTCCGCGCAAGGCCGAGACGACACGCGAAACCATCCAGCGCCTCAAGGACATGCTGCAACAGCGCGTGACCCAACTGGAGGATGAACTTCGCGAGCTAGGCACGGAAGTGAATGCGCTCAACTCCGAGCGCGGCATCAAGTCGGTCAACACCCTGGTGCGGACACTGGAGAAGGTTCTCGACCTTGAACGCAAAGACAAACTCAAGCGCAAACAGGCCCGCGGCGAACACAAGTACTTTGATGACGAACAGCGTCGTCAGCTTGCGGCAAAGATTGAACGACTCGAAGCGGAACGGGACGGGGACGTGGCTGTCGAAGATCCTGGACCCGGAGGAAGTGACGGAACTGAACAACCAGTGGCTCTATTGGGCGAGGCCGGGCCAGCAGCTTCCGCCGCAGGGACATGACTTCCGCAACTGGCTGATCCTGGGTGGGCGCGGAGCCGGCAAGACGCGCGCCGGCGCCGAATGGGTGAAGTTCCTCGCTCTGGGCATATTGGAACCTGTATTCCGCCGCTGTGCCCGCATTGCCATCGTGGCTCCCACCTTCGACGAGGCGCGCCTTGTGATGATCGAGGGCGCCAGCGGGCTTCTGGCCGTGCACCACGACAAGGAACGGCCGCGTTACGAACCCTCGAAGCGGACCATCACCTGGGCCAATGGCTCGGTGGCGCAAATCTTTTCGGCGGAAGAGCCGGACGGGCTGCGTGGACCCCAATTCGACGCCGCCTGGTGCGACGAAGTGGCGAAGTGGAAGAAGGCCGGTGACGCCTGGATGAATGTGCAGATGGCGCTCCGCCTCGGCGAGGCGCCGCAAGCTGTGATCACCACGACGCCCCGTCCGACGAAGCTCATCCGTGAGCTGATGAATGACGCCGCAACGGTGGTGACGCGGTCAAAAACCTTGGATAACTGCAACAACCTCGCATCCTCCTTCCTCGCGGACGTGCTGGCACGCTACGGCAACACCAACCTGGGGCGGCAGGAACTGGACGGCGAGCTGATCGCCGACGATCCCGATGCCCTGTGGACGCGGGCCATGCTTGAACAGTCCCGGGTGCGCAAGCTGCCGCAGCTGACGCGGGTGGTGGTGGCAGTTGATCCGCCGGCCACCTCCGGCATGCGGGCCAACGCCTGCGGTATCGTCTGCGCGGGGTTGGGCGAAGATGGCCGGGCCTATGTGCTGGACGATGCCAGTTGCAAGCGCCTGACCCCGCTGCAATGGGCGGCCCGCGTGGCGGCCCTCTATCACCAGCGCGAAGCTGACCGCATCGTCGCCGAGGTGAACCAGGGCGGCGACATGGTACGCGACGTGCTGATGCAGGTGGATGCGACATTGCCCGTGAAGGCCGTGCATGCCGCCAAGGGCAAGAAGGCGCGGGCCGAACCCGTGGCCGCCCTCTACGAGCAGGGCCGCGTGTCGCATGTCGGCGCTTTTGGCGAACTCGAAGATGAAATGTGCAGCGTCATCGGTGACGGCGCCTCGCCAGACCGCCTTGACGCCCTCGTCTGGGCACTGACCGAACTGATGCTGCGAAAACCATCGGGACCCCGTGTGCGCGCGGTGTGAAGTGCCGGGCCCTCATGCCGAGGTGCACCACGTCGCTGCCTCGAAACACGAGACACTGAAGAAATCCTTCGAGGCCACGCGAACCCGCGTGGCACCTCAGGATGAGGAAGATGATATGTTCCAGAAACTGAAAAACCTTCTCACCACCAAGTCCTCCGCCACGGCGCCGCTGATCTCGTTGCACAGTGCGGGGCGGGCACAGTGGACACCGCGCAATTACACGGCGCTGGCGCGGGAGGGGTTTGCCGGCAACGTGGTCGGCTATCGCTGCGTGCGCATGATCGCGGAAGCGGCGAGTGCCGTGCCGTTGCTGTTGCAGGTGAACGGTGCAGAAGCTGAATCCCATCCCGTGAAGGCGCTGCTGGCGCGTCCCAATCCGGCACAGAGCGGTCGTGATCTTCTCGACCAACTCTTCGCCCAACTCATGCTGGCGGGCAATGCCTATGCCGAACTGGTCTTGCTGGATGGTGCACCCCGCGAAATCTTTGCCCTGCGGCCGGACCGCATGGCGGTGGTTCCGTCGCGCGCTGGTTGGCCCGAGGCCTATGAATACTCCGTGGGTGGATCATCCGTGCGCATGCCGCGTGAAAACGTGCTGCACCTCAAGCTCTTCAACCCCGCAGACGACCACTACGGCCAGTCGCCCCTCGAAGCCGCGGCCCGCGCCATCGACACGCACAACGCCGCAAGCGCCTGGAACAAGGCCATGCTGGACAATGCGGCGCGCCCCTCCGGTGCGCTGGTCTTTGCTGCCGCCGACGGGCACCTGACGGCGGACCAATTCGAACGCCTCAAGAGCGAGTTGCAATCCGCCTACCAGGGCGCCGCCAATGCGGGCCGCCCCCTGGTGCTGGAAGGCGGGCTGGACTGGAAAGAGATGGGCTTCAGCCCCAAGGACATGGACTTCATCGAATCCAAGAACATGGCTGCGCGCGAAGTTGCACTTGCCTTTGGCGTGCCGCCCATGCTGCTGGGCATTCCCGGCGACAACACCTACGCCAACTTCGCCGAAGCAAACCGCGTGTTCTGGCGACAGACCATCGTGCCGCTGGTGCTGCGCGTCGCCGATGCGTTGGCGCTGTGGCTCGAACCCCATGCCGGTGGAAGCCTCGCCCTCGTGCCCGACCTCGACCAGGTTGAGGCTCTCGCGCCTGACCGCGATGCGCTGTGGAAGCGCGTGAACGATGCAGGCTTCCTGACGGCGAACGAGAAGCGGCAGGCGGTGGGGTATGGTGGAAGCGAATAGCGAATAGACCACCGGCCACTCGCGGCATCCCGACAATCTGTACACTGAGGAAAATTTCAATGAAGCCTCTCCAGGCGCTCTCCAGTCATGGCGTTTTTGCTGGTTATGCCAGCTTGTTCGGCAGGCGGGATGGGCAGGGCGATATCGTGATGCCCGGTGCCTTTTCCGACTCCCTGCGGAAGCGAAGTGCTGCTGGCGTGCGCATGCTCTTCCAGCATGATCCCGCCGAACCCGTGGGCACCTGGCTGGAGATCCGCGAGACGCCGCGCGGGCTCTACGTGCTGGGCCGCCTCGACCGCAATGTGCAGCGTGGGCGGGAACTGCTTTCGCTGCTGGAATCCGGCGGCATCGATGGGCTGTCGATCGGCTTCCGCACCGTTGCGGCGAAGACCGACCGCATCATCAAGGCGCGCCGCCTGCTCAATGTCGATCTCTGGGAAATCTCGCTCGTCACCTTCCCCATGCTGGAAGGCGCGCGGGTGAGCAACGTGAAGTCTGCAAGCCGGGCCTTGGCGGACTCTCTTTTCGCAAAGGGCCCTCATTCAAAACAACATGGAGTGACGTGAATGGAATTCGCAACACCGCTTGAGACAAAGGTCGCCGGCGGCGCATCGCAGGACGATGTGCTGGTGGCCTTTGAAGCCTTCAAGGACGCCAATGATGAACGCCTGGCGCAGATCGAAAAGCGCATGAGTGCCGACGTGGTAACGGCCGAGAAGGTTGACCGCATCAGCCGCGCCATCGACGAACTGGCACTGAAGGCGAGGCGCCCGCAGCTTGCGGGCGAGACAAAGGCCGAGCCGTCCGAGCACAAGCGTGCTTTCGAAGGCTATGTGCGCAAGGGCGAGACGCAGGGCCTGTTCGACATCGAGCAGAAGTCCATGTCGATTGCGTCCAACCCGGACGGCGGCTACCTCGTGCCCACCGAGACGGAAACGGAGATCGGCCGCCTTCTCTCGCGCGCCTCGCCGATGCGCCAGATCGCCGACGTGCGCCAGGTGTCGTCCTCGGTCTACAAGAAGCCATTTGCAACTGTGGGCGCCGCTTCGGGTTGGGTTGGCGAAACTGCCGTGCGCCCCGAAACCGCGGCCAACACGCTGGCTGAATTGCAGTTCCCCGCCATGGAACTCTACGCCATGCCGGCGGCCACGCAGGCGCTGCTCGACGACAATGCCGTGAACCTCGACCAGTGGATTGCGCAGGAGGTGGAGACGGTCTTCGCCGAACAGGAGTCCGATGCCTTCGTCAACGGCAACGGCACCAACAAGCCCAAGGGCTTCATGGCGTACACCTTCTTGGCCAATGCCGCGTGGACCTGGGGCAACGTCGGCTACATCGCAACGGGTGTGGCCGGTGGCTTCGCCGCCACCAATCCGAGCGACAAGTTGGTCGACGTGATCTTCGCGCTGAAGGCGGGCTACCGCCAGAACGGCACCTGGATCATGAACCGCGCCACGCAGGCGGCAATCCGCAAGTTCAAGGACAGCGCCGGCAACTACCTCTGGCAGCCGGCCGCGACGGCTGACGGCAACGCCACGCTGATGAATTTCCGCGTGATGGAAAGCGAATACATGCCTGACATCGGCACCGACACGCATGCGCTGTCGTTTGGCGATTTCAAGCGCGGCTACCTGATCGTTGACCGCGTGGGCGTGCGCCTGCTTCGCGATCCCTATTCCTCCAAGCCCTATGTGCTGTTCTACACCACGAAGCGCGTGGGCGGCGGCATCCAGAACTTCGAGGCGATCAAGACGCTGAAGTTCGGCGTCTCGTAATCGAGTGAAGAGCGAGTGGGAAATGGCCTGTGGCGGACGGGGGAGAACCCCACGCGCCATTCGCCATTTTCTGCTCCCGCCTCGCCCGCTGCTTCATTTCCTGCGAGTCATTCATGTCCCTCATTCTCACCACGCCCCCGGCGGCAGAACCCGTTTCACTGGCCGAGGCGAAGGCGCATCTGCGTGTGACCCATGCGGATGATGACGCCTATATCTCCCGCCTCATTGCCGCCGCGCGCCGCACCGTTGAACTGGCGTCCGGCCTGCGGCTTGTGTCGCAAGGCTGGTCGCTCTTCGCCGAGCGCTGGCCCGATACGCCAATGCTGTCGTTGCAACTGGCACCGGTATCGTCGATCACCGACATCATCACCTATGGTGAAGATGACACAGCGGCGACGGTCGATCCGGCGCACTATTATCTGGATGCTGTCTCACGCCCCGGCCGTGCCGTTCTCCGCGATGGCCGCACGCCGCCGCGGGGTGGCCGTGCCGTCAACGCGATTGAAGTGCGCTTCAGTGCAGGCTTCGGTACCGCGGCTGCGGTGCCGGAGGAATTGCGCCAGGCCGTGCTGATGACAGTGGCGCACTGGTTCGATCACCGTGGGGATGGCGAGGGCGGCGTATTGCCCCTGGCTGCCAGCGAATTGATCAGTTCCCAGCGCATCGTGAGGCTGACATGAACGCGGCCCTCAGCCTGCAACAGGCCATGCGCGCCGCACTTCTGGCGGACGGCGCGCTCACCACGCTGCTTGGCGGTGCCCATGTCTATGATGAGGCCCCGCGTGGTGCAAAGGCTCCGCTGCTGGTCTTCGAAAACATCGAGACGCGCGACTGGAGCACCTCGGACGCCAAGGCGCATGAGCATTTCGTTCAGTTACAGGTGGCGACCGGCGAGCGCGGACGCGCCCAGGCGCAGGCGATCTGTGACCGCATCGAAGCAGTGCTGGACAATGCCGCGTTGACACTCACGGGCCACAGCCTCGTCAACCTCCGCCTCGTCTTCTGGAGTGTTGCACGCAACCGCAGTGAACAGACCTTCGGCGCGACCCTCCGGTTCCGCGCCGCTACCGAACCCAACTGAGGACATTCCCATGACTGCACAGAAAGGCCGTGACCTTCTCCTGAAGGTGCACAACGGCACGGCGTATGAAACCGTCGCAGGATTGCGTGCCACCACGCTCTCTTTCAATGCCGAAAACGTTGACGCCACGTCGCAGGACAGCGCCGGTGCGTGGCGGGAGTTGCTGGCAGGTGCGGGGCTGCGCTCTGCCACCATCCGCGGGCAGGGCATCTTCAAGGATGCGGCGAGCGATGCGACGGTGCGTGGCATCTTCTTCGCGGGGTCGATTGTGTCCTGGCAGATCACCATTCCGGATTTCGGTGTCGTGACAGGTCCGTTCCAGGTGGTGTCGCTCGACTATTCCGGCCGCCACGACGGCGAGGTGAGCTTCGAACTCTCGCTCGCCTCGGCCGGTGCCCTCAGCTTCGCGGTGATCTGATGGCGAACAGGCACCGTGGTGAAATCGAAGCGGAGCTGGGCGGCAGAACCTACACACTCTGCCTCACGCTTGGCGCACTCGCCGAAATCGAGAACGCCTATGGCGGGGATGACCTCCTTGCCATCGCCGAACGCTTCGAACAGGGACGCATCCGCGCCAGCGATGCAATCCGCGTGATCGGCGCAGGCCTGCGTGGTGCTGGAAATGCGGTGAGCGATGCCGAGCTCGCCTCTCTGCAGGTGCAGGGTGGTGCGGCGGGATACCTGCGCATTGTCGCCGACCTGCTGAAGGCAACCTTCGCGGTGGAGGACCAATCGCCAAAAAATCCATGAGCGCTGCCGGAGACCGCTTTCCCTGGCAGCGCCTGATGACCTGGGGCCTGCGCGACCTGCGCCTGAGCCCTGCCGAATTCTGGCGCAGCACCTTGCGGGAACTCGTGACCGACACGCGTTCCCCTCCCGCGCAAGGGCTGCGCCAGAGCCTGAACGACATGATGGCCAGATGGCCGGATGAGACACCCACATGACACCAGAAACCACCGATGCATTGAGCTCGCGCGTGTCCGAATTGCGCGGCGAGATGCAGGATCTCTCACGCCTGGCCGACATGTTCGGAACACGGCTTGTGACGTCGCTGGCGAGTGCCGTGATCCATGGCCGCAGCCTGTCCGACACCTTCCGCGGGCTTGCGATGTCTCTGGCAAACCAGGCCCTGAGCCAGGCCCTGCGCCCCCTCGGAAATCTTGTGGGCAACTTGCTGGGCAATGTCTTTGCGAATGCAAACGGCAATGCCTTTTCGGCGGGGCAGGTCGTGCCCTTTGCGGCGGGCGGCATCGTGAACTCACCCTTGCTGTTTCCCATGCGCGGCGGCACCGGCCTGATGGGCGAGGCGGGGCCAGAGGCGATCATGCCGCTGGCGCGCGGGCCCGATGGCCGCTTGGGCGTGCGTGGCGCAGGAGGCGGGCACAGCGTTACCATCAACATCACCACGCCCGATATCCAGTCTTTCCGCCAGTCGCAGAACCAGATTGCCGCGCAGATGGGCCGTGCCCTGTCGCGTGGCCAGAGGAACGCCTGACATGTTCGACGACGTACGTTTCCCAACGGCAATCGCGCGTGGCGCAACCGGCGGACCGGAGCGCCGCACCGATGTCGTGACCACGGCATCCGGGCGGGAAGAACGGAACAGCCGCTGGGCGCAATCGCGCCGGCGCTACAATGTGGGGTTTGGCGTGAAGACGCTGGCCGATATTCATGCCGTGGTGAGCTTCTTTGAGGAACGCCGCGGACGCCTCCACGCCTTCCGCTTCAGGGACGCCGCCGACTGGACCTCCGGCGCACCTGGCGCCACCCCGGCAGCGACCGATCAGCTTCTGGGAACGAGTGATGGCACCACGGCCACATTCCAACTCGTCAAACGCTACGGCAGCGGCATGCGCGCCTACGCCCGGACAATCACCGCGCCGGTTCCGGGGAGTGTGGTGGTTGCGGTGAACGGCGTGGCGACGATGTTCTTCACGCTCGACGCAGCAACAGGGCGCATCAGCTTCACTACTGGCCACGTTCCTGCCGCAGGTGCCAGCGTGACGGCGGGGTTCCAGTTCGATGTTCCCGTGCGGTTCGACACGGACCAGATCAGCATCAACCTCTCGCATTTCGAAGCGGGCGAGATTCCCGATATTCCCCTCATCGAGGTGCTGCCATGAAAACGCTTCCCCCCGGGATGCAGGCCCATCTCGACAGCGGCACGACCACGCTGTGCCTGTGCTGGCGGCTGGTCCGTGTCTCCGGCGAGACCTTGGGTTTCACCGACCACGACTGCCCCATCGCTTTCGACGGCACGGTATTCGAAGCCGCCGCAGGTTTCAGCGGCAGTGAAATCGAATCTTCCCTTGGCCTGTCGGTCGACAACCTCGAGGCCTCGGGCGCGCTGGAATCGGCGCGGCTGGATGAAAACCGTCTGCGCGCCGGTGAGTTCGATCACGCCACGGTGGAGATCTGGCGGGTCAACTGGTCTGATGTAGCGCAACGCGTGCTGTTGCGCAGGGGCCACCTCGGCGAAGTGAGCTATGGCGATGGTGCCTTCCATGCGGAGGTGCGCGGGCTGGCGCATTTGTTGGGCCAGACGCGGGGCCGCATCTACCAGCATGGCTGCGATGCCGAACTGGGCGGCGCGCGCTGTGCAGCCGACATCTCCGCCGCTGCCTTCAGCGCAACAGGCAATGTGCTGGCGGTGGAGGGTGAGATCCTCACCGTTGGCGGCATTTCCACGGTGGAGGACTGGTTCACGCGGGGAACGGCGGCGTTTCTTTCGGGTGCAGCGACTGGCAAGACATGGCGCGTCAAGCGCCAGCGTCTCAGTGGCGGTGCCTTGCGCGTGACCCTGTGGCAGCGGCCTCCGGTTCCCATCGCCATTGCCGACAGCGTGAAGCTGACGGCGGGCTGCGACAAGCAATTCGCCACCTGCTGCGCCAAGTTTGCCAATGGCGTGAACTTCCGCGGCTTCCCCCACATGCCGGGCAATGACTTCCTGTCGCGCGGCGCGCACCAGGGCGACATCGCCAACACCGGCGGCCGGATTGTTTGAGACATCACATGACGACAAGAGACGAGATTGTCGCGGCGGCGCGCGGCTGGCTGGGCACGCCATACCGCCACCAGGCAAGCATCAAGGGTGTGGGCTGTGATTGCCTGGGACTGGTGCGCGGTGTGTGGCGCGAACTCCACGGCACCGAACCGGAGGAACCACCGCCCTATGCGCCCGGCTGGGCCGAGTCCTGCCGCGATGAAGCCTTGGCCGATGCCGGCTTTCGCCATCTGGTGCCTGCCGCACGCGACAGCATTTCGGCGGGCGATGTGTTGCTGTTCCGCTGGAAACCGCATCTTCCCGCAAAGCATGCAGCGATTGCCGTTTCGGCGGACCGCATGATCCACGCCCACGATGGGCTCTCCGTGTGCGAGGTGGCGCTGTCGCCCTGGTGGCGGCGGCAACTCGCCTATGTTTTCAGCTTTCCTGACGTGACCTGACATCCATGGCAACTGTTGTTCTTCAATATGCGGGTGCTGCACTCGGCACGCTCATCGGCGGACCCGTGGGCGGGCTGCTGGGCCGCGCGGCGGGTGCCATGGCCGGCAACCTGCTGGACCAGCAACTGTTCGGCGCCAAGCAGCATCGCGAAGGCCCCCGCCTCTCCAGCTTGCGCGTGATGGCCTCGGAAGAGGGCGCATCGATCCCGGTTCTCTACGGCCGCATGCGGCTCTCGGGCCAGGTGATCTGGGCAACACAGCTGCTTGAAGATTCCACGACCTCCACCCAGAAGGCATCCGGCAAGGGCGCGCCCAAATCCTCCACCACCAATTATGCCTACTACGCCAACTTCGCGGTGGCGCTGTGTGAAGGCGAGATTGACCGCATCGGCCGCGTGTGGGCCGACGGACGCGAGACGGACATCAGCGGCTTCACCTGGCGGCTCTACACGGGTTCTGAAACGCAGGCGCCCGACAGCCTGATCGAGGCTGTGCAGGGTGCGGGAGCAGCGCCGGCCTACCGTGGCCTCGCCTATATCGTCTTCGATCGCCTGCCGCTTGCCGAATTTGGCAATCGAATCCCGCAATTGTCGATCGAGGTGATCGGCAAGGGTGGCACTGCGGCGGACCTTGTGCGTGCCATCAACATCATCCCCGGCTCCACCGAATTCGGATACGACACGGCCATCGTGCAACGGCAGGTGACGGCGGGGCAGGTGGAGAGTGAAAATGCCCACGTCTCCGCCGAGCGCAGTGACTGGACCATCGCCATGGACCAGTTGCAGGGAGCAGCGCCCAACCTCGGCATGGCTTCGCTGGTGGTGTCTTGGTTCGGGAATGATTTGCGCTGCAACCAGTGCAGCATCCGCCCCGGCGTCGACAATGCCACCAAGCAGACGGAGGGCGGCACATGGCGTGTCTCCGGCATCGACCGGAGCGCGGCCCATGAGGTGAGCAAGGTCGATGGCATGCCTGCCTTCGGGGGCACACCTTCCGATGAATCCGTTCTGCACGCCATCGCCGACCTGAAGGCGCGCGGATTGAAGGTGATGTTCTACCCCTTCGTGCTGATGGATATTGCCGCCGGCAATGCACTGCCGGACCCTTATGGGAGCGCGGTGCAGGGGCACTATCCCTGGCGCGGGCGCATCACCACGAGCGTTGCGCCCGGGCGGGCGGGCACACCCGACAAGACTGCCGCTGCGACCGCAGAGATTGCCGCCTTCACCGGAACGGCGCTGCCCGGCGATTTCACACCCGCTGGCGAGACCGTGACGTTCAGCGGGACGGCGCAATGGTCGTACCGGCGCATGATCCTGCACTATGCGAAACTCTGCGCCAGCGCAGGCGGCGTCGATGCATTTCTCGTCGGCAGCGAATTGCGTGGATTGACGACTCTGCGTGACGGTTCATCGTCCTATCCCTTCGTCGCGGCCTTGCAGGCGCTGGCGGCAGAGGTGAAGACGATCCTGCCCGCGGCGGAGGTTTCTTATGCCGCCGACTGGAGCGAATATTCCGGCCATCAGCCCGCCGATGGCACCGGCGATGTGCATTTCCATCTCGATCCACTGTGGGCCTCGCCGCATGTAGGGTTTGTCGGCATTGACAACTATTTCCCGCTCTCCGACTGGCGCGATGGCGGAAGTCATGCAGATGCCATGGCCGGTTGGTCCTCCATCTATGATCTCGACTATCTTCGCGCGGGCATCGGCGGCGGGGAAGGTTTCGACTGGTATTATGCCAGTGCGGCAGATCGCGAGGCGCAAGTGCGAACCCCCATCACCGATGGGAGTTATGGCAAGCCCTGGGTGTTCCGCCCGAAGGATATCCGGAACTGGTGGCAACAGGCGCATTTCAACCGGCCCGCCGGCAACCAGAGCACCACGCCCACGGCCTGGGTGCCGCAATCCAAAACGATCTGGTTTACCGAGCTGGGCTGCCCCGCCGTGGACAAGGGAACGAACGGGCCCAACGCCTTCGTCGATGACAAATCGGTCGAGAGCACTATTCCACCCCACTCCGGCGGCCAGCCCGACGACCTGATCCAGAACCGTTACCTCCGGGCCATGTGCAGCTACTGGGGAACATCCGGCGCGCACAATCCGCTCTCCACCGTCACAGGGGACGCGATGGTGAATGCCAGCCGCATGTTCTTCTGGGCCTGGGATGCGCGGCCCTATCCCGATTTTCCGGCGCGCACCGACATCTGGAACGACGGCGTCAACCACGCCCGCGGCCACTGGCTGAACGGCAGGCTGGGGGCGGTGGACCTGGGCGAACTGATCGCGGCGATTTCTGCCCGTTACACACTCGCCGACGCCGACGTGACAGGCGTGGCGGGACTGATCGACGGTTTCGTGCTTGACCGTCCGATGACGGGGCGTGCGGCACTGGAAGACCTGCTCGCGGCATTCTCCCTCGATGCGGTAGAAAGCGGCGGGCGCATGATCATCCGCACACGGAGGACCGTTCTGGAGACGGCGGTGGAGCGCGAGGCGCTGGCCGATCCCGGCTCAGGCAAGCCCGTGCTCAGCCAAACGCGGGCGCAGGAGACAGACCTGCCCTCCGCCGTGCGCATCGGATTTGTCGACTCGGGGCTGGACTACCGCAGCTCCGCCGTGACGCAGGCGCGTGTAGGGTCTCACAGTTCGCATGAGGTCGCGCTCAATCTGCCTGCTGCCGTCAGCGGCGCGTTGGCGCAGGCGCGTTGTGATGTGACGCTGGAGGAGACCTGGGCGCAGCGCACGTCGGCCACATTCGCGCTGCCGCCATCATCCCTTGCAGTTGAGCCGGGAGACGTGATCGCCAGCGATGGGCAGCGCTGGCGGATCACGGGGATCGCCGATGCCGAAGCGCGCCGGATCGAGGCCGTGTCGCATGAACCCGGCGTCTATGATCCGGCCCCCGCGCTGGCGCGTGTCACTGCGGGTGCATTGGCATCCGTGTTCGCCAAGCCCGACGCGGTGATGATGGACCTTGCCCTTGCGGTGAGTGCCCAGCCCGCCGCGCCCTGGGTTGCGGCACAGGCGTCGCCCTGGCCGGCGCGGCTCGCCCTGTTGCGCCAGACCAGCCCCGCCGCTTTTGCCTTCAATCGCTTCATCGACAACCAGGCCACCATGGGCCGGACGCAGAGCGCCCTGCCTGCAGGCGCGCTGGACCGGATCAACGGTGGACCCGTCCTTGACGTGGTGCTGCACCACGGCGCGCTTGCTTCCGTCAGCCGGGCCGAATTGTTGAACGGCGCCAACGTGGCTGCAATTGGTGATGCGGATACGGGATACGAAATCATCCAGTTCGAACGGGCGACCCTCATCGCCCCCGATACCTACCGTCTTGCTGGCCTGCTGCGCGGGTTGGCGGGGTCGGCAGCGGAAATGCTGCCGCTGCGCGCCGCCGGCGCGCGCCTGGTATTGCTGAACGGAGCCGCCGTGCAGACCGGGCCGTCTTTGGCGGAAGCCGCCATGCCATCGACCTGGCGCATCGGCCCGCAAGGCCTTGACCATGGCCACCCCTCATATCTTGAGGTGACGACGGCGGGCGCGGTGAAGGCGCTGCGGCCCCTGGCCCCCGTGCGTCTGACGGCAAGGGCCGGGAGCGGCGGCGTCACGCTGCACTGGATCCGCCAGACCCGCATCGACGGTGACAGTTGGGACCTGGCCGAAGTGCCGCTCGCCGAGGCTGACGAACGCTACACCGTTACAATTCTCAACGGCGCCACCGCCGTGCGCAGCGCCGACGTTTCTGCCCCGCAGTTCTCCTATGGAAATGCCGAGATGACTTCCGACTTCGGCGGCATGCCGGCGTTGTTCACAGCGCGCGTCTCGCAACTCAGTTCCGCCTACGGAGCGGGAACGCCTATCGAAAGGACCATTCATGTCTGATACACCACGCCTCGGCTTGCCTTGCCTTGCAGCGGCCCAGGCGCAGAAGCACGTGACGCACAATGATGCGCTGATGCTGCTCGACAGTCTTGTGCAGGCAGGCGTGAAATCGCGTGCGCTGGCCACCCCGCCGACGGTTCCGGCGCAAGGCGACAGTTATCTGGTGGCCGCCACGGCGACGGGTGCATGGTCAACTCGGGAGGGATTGTTTGCCGCCTTCATGGATGGCGATTGGCGCTTCATCGCGCCGCGCGAGGGCTGGCGCCTGTGGGTCGATGATGAGGACCTGCTGATCGCCTTCGATGGGACCACCTGGCAGAAGGCCGCAGCCGATCCAGCATACCTGCAAAACCTCACGCTGCTTGGTGTAAATGCGAGCGCTGATGCCGCGAACCGGTTGAGCGTGGCGAGTCCGGCGACCCTGTTGACCCATGAAGGGGCAGGGCACCAACTCAAGATCAACAAGGCGGCAGCGGGCGATACGGCGTCGCTGCTGTTCCAGACCAACTATTCGGCCCGCGCCGAAATGGGCACCACCGGGAACGATGATTTTCATGTGAAGGTCAGTCCCGATGGATCGAGCTTCCGGGAAGCGCTGACCATTGATGCCACAACGGCGGCAGTGACCGCGCGGCAATCGCTTCGCCTCCTGCCGAGGGGCTCCGACCCTTCTTTCCCGCAGGATGGCGAACTCTGGTACAGCACTGCCGGCAACAGCTTCCGCAAGCGGCAGAATGGCGTCACCACTGACTTGCTGCCCGATGCTCCCGCACTCGCCAATGCCACCGCGGCCCTTTCAGCAGATGTGCAGCTTGTGACCAGCAACTCGTTCTATGACGGGCCGACGCTGACACTTGCGGCGGGCACGTGGCTCGTCTCGGGATTTGCGCAGTTTCAGAAAACGACGTCGACGGCATCCTTCGTGACGGCACGGCTTTCTACCGGCACGGTGCATTACGCGAGCCAGTGCCTGTATCACGGCTCGGTGGCCAACATCACGCTCGGCTTCGCCATGACGGCAGTGATGACGCTTTCAGCGGCCACGACAGTCAAGCTGCAGATGGCAACCACGGTCGGCATCGCCAACTGCTTGATGAAGGCTGCGGCCCCCAACAATGCCAGCGGCAATACGGCGACTGTGATCAGCGCGGTTCGCATTCAGTAGCACGGGAACATCATGGACATGAGTGACCTCGAACGGGACATCGGCGGGCTGCAGGCCCGCATGGAAACGGTGGAACAGGAATTGCAGGCGATCCGCAGCGATGTGCGCGAAATTCGCGATGCGCTGGTGCGCGCCAAGGGCGGCTGGATGGCGATGCTGCTCTTGTTCTCTGCCGCCGCAGCCATGGGAGCTTGGGCCATGCAGGCCATCTCCCTCGTTGCAGGTGTGCGGCAATGAGGATGACGGAAGAGGGCCTCGCACTCATCCGCCGCTTCGAAGGATTGCGGCATGAAGCCTATCGCGATGCCGTGGGTGTGTGGACGATCGGCTACGGCCATACCAGCGCCGCCGGACCACCGCACGTCTCGCCGGGCCTGCGGCTGAGCGATGCGGAAGCAGCCACGGTGCTGACGCGTGATGTGGAAATTTTCGCCGCCGGTGTGCGCAATTGCCTGCGCGTCACGCTTGATGACCATCAGTTCTCCGCCCTTGTGAGTTTTGCCTACAATGTCGGGCTGGGGAATTTCCGGTCATCAAGCGTGCTGAAGGCCGTCAATGCCGGCGACTGGGAGGCAGTGCCGCGCCGGTTGAACCGGTGGGTGAAGGCGGGAGGGCGCATCCTTCCGGGCCTTGTGACCCGCCGCGCCGCGGAAGGCGCACTGTTTGCAGGCCCGCATTCCGCCGAAGACGCAACGCCGCCACCCGCTTCCCGCCCGGTGGAACAGCTCGATGGAAAGCCGCCAGCGGAAAGCCGGACCCTGTGGGCCGCACTCGCGGCGGCGGTGGCGGCGGCGGCCCAGGTGGTGCTGGCACCCCGGACCGTGGTTCTTGTCCTGGCCGCTGCCGTGCTGGTGGCGGCCGCATTCATTGTTCAACAGCGCATCAAGAAACTGAAAGAGGAGGGCGTGTAATGACGATTCCCGTGGCGCTCATCGGAAATCTGGTCGGTGGCCTGATGGGCGGTCCCATCAGCAAGATCCTCGATGCCTATATCCATGACATTGAATTGCGCCGCAAACTGGAGGCGGACCTGCAGGCGAAGCTCGTGGACCACCTCGGCCATGAAATGGCGCTGGAACAATCCATCATCCTGGCGGAGATCAACTCCGACTCCTGGCTGACGAAGACGTGGCGCCCGCTCCTGATGCTGTCGTTCCTCGGGTTCCTCGGGTTTGTGGGACTTGCCCTGCCGCTGGCGGACCTGATCACCGGGCACACAGTGCCGTTCAATCCGCGCTGGGGCGCTCTGCCGCCCGAATTCTGGAACTTCCTCTCCGTGGGCATCGGCGGCTATGTGGGCGGGCGCTCGCTGGAGAAGATCGCCAGCGTGGTGCAGGTCGTGGGCCGCCGCAGCAAGGCCTGAAAAACTCCACTGAAGCGCCTCTCGTAAACCATTGTTAACGGTCAATATACACCGCTTTTCGCAGGTGCGGCACTGTTCATGTGGCGTTCAGCTTGGAGAGCCTAAGGCATAGCCCGATCACTGGGGTGCGGAGTAAAATGATAATTGCGCTGCGAAAGATTGCGACCGTCGGACTGCTGATGCTGAGCACAGCGGGCCTAGTGTCGCTGGCCGTCTCTCCGGCTGAAGCGGGCCGTTTCCGCCGCCTGCTGCCCCCTGTGCAGCAGGAGGTTCTGCCTCCTGCAGCGGTGGACTTTGCCCAGAATCTGGATGACGGGACGGACAGCTACGCCACCGACGGCCCCGCCGACCCGGAACTCACCATCCGCCCGCGCGAGGCCGCCCGCATCGCCCGGCAGACGGTTCCCGGCGCAAAAGTGTTGAATGTCAGACTCTTGCCCTCGGGCATTTATGCTGTCACCTTGCGTGGAGATGGCAAGCTGACTCGCGTGATGGTGGATGGCCGCAGCGGCGACATTCTCTGATCCCGGGCGGTTTGCCCTCCTAGCTGGAGCCCCGGGACAATATGCGCGTTCTCGTTGTTGAAGATGATGCCGACCTCAACCGCCAGATTTCCACGGCCCTGACGGACGCTGGCTATGTCGTGGACAAGGCCCACGACGGCGAGGAAGGACACTATCTCGGCGACACTGCTCCATATGATGCCGTTATCCTCGACCTTGGCCTTCCGGTGCTGGATGGTGTGAGCGTACTGGAAAAATGGCGCCGCGCCGGTCGCAAGATGCCGGTTCTCATTCTCACCGCCCGCGACCGCTGGAGCGACAAGGTGGCGGGTTTCGATGCCGGTGCCGATGACTATGTCACCAAGCCTTTCCACATGGAGGAAATCCTCGCGCGGGTGCGCGCCCTCGTGCGCCGCAGCGCCGGACAGGCCTCCAGCGAACTGACGTGCGGTCCCGTGTCCCTCGACACCAAGGGCGCCCGCGTGCTCGTGAATGGCTTGGCCGTGAAGCTCACTTCGCTCGAATACCGCCTGCTCGAATATTTGATGATGCACATGGGCAAGGTCGTGTCGCGCACCGAGCTTGTTGAACATCTCTATGACCAGGACTTCGACCGCGACTCCAACACGGTGGAAGTCTTTGTGGGCCGCCTTCGCAAGAAGCTGGGTGTGGACGTGCTGCATACGATCCGCGGCATGGGCTATTGCGTCCAGCCACCCGGCAATGCGGACTAACTCACTCGCGTTCCGCCTGACGGTGTCGGCGGCCGTGACGGCCGTCGTACTCCTGATTGCCGCCGTGATCGTTCTCTCCGAACTTTTTGACCAGACCGTGCAACGGAATTTCGATGCGCGCCTGCGCGCCATCATGGATGGCCTGCAGGTCAACATTGAACTGGCCGCCGATGGTGCGCCCCGCGTGCAGGGCAGTATCGCCGACACCCGGTTCCAGCTTCAGGATTCCGGTTGGTACTGGCAGGTGAAGGCGGCAAAACCAGGTGGCAAGCTCGTGGCCTCCGCCTCGCTGCTGGAGCCGCCGCTGGTGCTGCCCGAGGCCGGTCTCGGCAATCGCGACAAGGACGGATATGCCCGTTTTTCGCTGGTGGATGCGGCGGGCAACCAGTTGCGCGGCATCGAACAGCGCCTCAAGCTGTTCGGCAGCAGTGAAGATTATTCCTTCGTCGTTACCGGCAATTTCGATGAATTGCGCACCGAGATGAGGGCGTTCCAGCGCGGCTTGTATCTCTCCCTCGCCATGATCGGCATTGGCCTGCTGGCCGCGATCTTCTTCCAGGTGCGCTACGGCCTTCTGCCCATGAAGGTGATGGAGCGGAAGCTCAACGACATCCGCGCCGGGAAGGTGGAAATGCTGGAAGGCGACTTCCCGTCCGAGATGCAGCCCATTGCCGATGAACTCAATCTGCTTGTGCAGTCCAATTTCGAGATCATCGACAGGGCGCGCATGCAGGTTGGCAACCTGGCCCACGCGCTGAAGACACCCATCAGTGTACTGACGAATGAGGCCCGCGACCACAGGGGCCCCCTCGCCGACAAGGTGGGCGAGCAGATCAACGTGATGCGCGAACAGGTGAACCTCTATCTCGACCGCGCCCGCCGCGCCGCCCGCGCCCAGACAGTGGGTTCCGCAACCGACGTCGATCCCGTTCTTCAGGCCTTGGCGCGCACGCTGCAACGCATCAACCGTGACCGCGGCCTCGAGGTGATCGTGGAGCCGGGCCCCAATCTCAAGTTCCGCGGCGAGCGCCAGGACCTTGAGGAGATGGTGGGCAACCTGATGGACAATGCCTGCAAGTGGAGCAAGGCCCGGGTGCTCGTGCGCGCCAAGCTCCTCAGCCAGACCGGCGACGACGGCCGCCCCTGGATGCTGATCGAGGTGGACGACGATGGGCCGGGCTTGCCGCCCGAGAAGCGGGCCATCGCCATGAAGCGGGGACAGCGCCTCGATGAATCAAAACCCGGCTCGGGTCTTGGCCTCAACATCGTCTCGGAAACGGCGGCGATGTATGGCGGCGCGGCCACGCTTGATGCCGCCGAAATCGGTGGTTTGCGGGCCCGACTCAAACTTCCGGCACTTGTGGGCACCCCCGGTTCTGCAATCTGAAATATTTTGAAGCGTAACAACTCGCGTATTCCGGGAATTTATCCCGACGCGTTGCGCAATTTGAGTTGAATGCGATGACAACTCTTCACGTTGGCGCAGGGTTAACGTTGAAATAAATCGGAAAAATGTTGCAGTACTTGATTCCAACTCATACGATAGTTATGTGAGAAATGAACAGGTAACTGCGTCAATTGCGCGCAAGTTCAGCGGGGCATTTCAGACATTCAACAGACGGTCTCAGACATCTTTCCGTTTACTGCCCCCGGTCGCGGATTGCATGTCGGAGGAGGGGAGCGAATCGTCAGATTCGCTCCCCGATTTCATGCGTAGCCTCAGCCGTTGACGGCGTGGGAAGCCCGCGTTCCCGGTACGGCGTGCGGCCGTAGAAGGCGCGGTAGCATTTCGAAAAATGCGACGGGGATGAAAACCCGCAGGCCAGCGCCACATTGATCACCGAAAGATCCGTTTGCAGCAGCAGCGAACGCGCCTTTTTCAGGCGGAGTTCGAGATAGTAGCGCTTCGGCGAGCGGTCGAGGTAGCGCCGGAAAAGGCGCTCCAGCTGCCGGGTGGAAAGCCCGGCCTGCTTTGCCAGCACACTGGGCGAAAGCGGGTCTTCCAGGCAGCCTTCCATCTTCTCGATGATGGACACCAGTTTGGGATGCCGTGCGCCAATGCGTGCAGGCAGCGACATGCGTTGGTTCTCGCTGTGATGGCGGATCGGCGAATGCAGGATTGCTTCGGCCACCTGCGCGGCAAGATCGGGCCCGTGCTGGCCTGCGATGAGCGTGAGCATCATGTCGATGGCCGTGGTGCCGCCCGCACTGGTGAAGCGGTCACGATCGATTTCGAACAAGCCACCGGTTGCTTCAAGTTCCGGAAACGCCTCGGTGAAGCCCGGGAGGTTTTCCCAATGGATGGTGCACTTGTAACCATCCAGCAGGCCGGCCTCCGCCAGAACATGCGCCCCGGTACACACCGCTCCGATGTCCACCCCGCGCCGCGCCACCTTGCGCAGCCAGCTGATGAGACGCTTGTCTGCGTGCTTCTGCACATTCAATCCGCCACAGACGATCACCGAGGAATCGGGCGGAACGGATTCAAGATCGCCGTTCACCATCGTCAGGATGTGATTGGATGCTGCGACCGGCTGCCCATCGATCGAATGCATGGTCCAACGGTACAATTGCTTTTCCGCAAAGCGATTGGCCTGGCGCAGCGGCTCGATGGCGGAGGTCACCGGCATCATCGTGAATTCTGGCAGCAGAATAAGGGCGACCGAATGGGGAAGGGATTTGGCCTTGTCACCGAACATGGGACGCTCCGCAGAATGTTCCGTTTGCGACTCCATGGTCTATTTCCGGCATTTTGTCCATAGGCGTCACCACTTGGCCGGTTTGCGACGCAATACCGCAGGTGCCGTCGAAAACACGCTCGGCGTGTCGCAAACCGGGGAGCGGCTGGCGACAGGCGTGGCACGGTAGCGACATCCTTCCACGATCCTTCCAAGAGACCCATCAATGGACACCAGCGTCAAGTTTCCCCCTGCCACCTCTGCTGCCGTGGGCAATCCCCTCGGTGCCTTCGCCAGCAAGGCCACCATTGAAGTGACGGGCAAGCAGATCGAGAAGTTTCCACTCCTCAAGGAACACATGGCCGCGGGAGCGACCGTGTTCATCGCCCTTATCGAAGCGCAGGACCTGGAAGCGCAGATCAATGCCGCTGCCGAATTGCGCCGGCTGGGCTTTGAACCCGTGCCGCATATCCCGGCGCGGTTCGTGCGCGACGAGGCGGACCTCGAAGCGCGCCTCACGGCGTTCCGCGACAAGGCTGGCGTGACCACGGTGCTGGCCCTGGGCGGCGGTGCACCCGAACCCATCGGCAAATTCGATTCCGCCATCCAGATGATGAACACCGGGCTTTTCCAGAAGGCGGGCATCACCAGGATCGGCATCGCAGGCCACCCGGAGGGCAATCCCGACATCACCAAGAAACTGGGCGAAGCGGCGTTGATGCAGGCACTCACGGAAAAGAACGCCTGGCTCAAGGCCAATGGCATCGGCGGTTTTATCGCCACACAATTCCTGTTTGAAGCCGGACCGCTGGCGCTGTGGGCCGCATCGCTGCGCCAGGCCGGCATTGATCTTCCGATCTATGTGGGCGTGCCCGGACCGGCGACGATCAAGACGCTGGTGAAATATGCAGCCATGTGTGGCGTGGGCAATTCCGCCCGCTTCATCCGCAAGCAGGCGCTGAACATCACCAAGCTGCTGTCGGTTTCGGAACCGACGGAGTTCGTCGACCAGCTAGCCAAGCTGCATTTCGACAAGCCGGAACTGAACATCGCGGCCCCGCATCTCTATCCCTTCGGCGGCTTCGACAAGCTCTTCGACTGGAAGAAGCGCGTACAGGCTGGCTGATACGGCAGACCAAACGAAAAACGCCGCCCGGAAGGGCGGCGTTTTTTGTTGTCCGTGGACGGGCCTCAGCCCGCTTTCGGAAAGATCCTGACTTCCGTACCCTTGCGCGCGGCCTTGCGCAGGAAGTCCCACGTGTACTGCGCGAAGCTGCGGAAGACATAGATGTCGATGACGTTGTCCTCGACGATGTGCAGCAGCGCGGCGACTTCAGCGAATCGCATGCGGCGCACGGTGCCCGGCGGATAGTCGCCGTGTGTGAGGTCGATGGCGGTACCCTTCATCACCACCTCACGCACGCCTTCGCCTTCCAGGCGGATGACAGCACGCATGTCCGAGACATTGATGGCGAGAGAGTGAACGCCAGCGAGGTCTTGCGACAACTGGTCGGCCATTTCCTGTGCCTTGGCGCGGGGACAGGTGATGAGCCACTGGTCCGGCGAGAGCCAGAACACGCGGACGTCGCCCCATGTCGCCGTGGTGCGCGGCTGCTTCGGCAGGTCAACGCCGAGTGCCGACTTCGCGGTTGCCATGAACTTGCGGTCCGCGGCGGAGCCACGAAGGTCAATCATGCCGCGTTCGCTGATTTCACGCATCGACACATAGGTGTCCGCGGGAACTTCACGTCCGGCGAGGGGAGATTCGAAACGGGCCTCAAGCATTGATGCGGCCTCCATCCTGGTCATAGAACACGGGGCTGACGAGCTTGGCCTTCACCACCTTGCCGCCTTCCAGCGGGAAGGAAATGGTTTCGCCCATGCGCGCCCGGCCATTCTCGATGAGGGCCATGGCGATGGAGCGGCCAAGGGTGGGAGACATGTAGGTGGAGGTCACTTGGCCGATCATGGCCATGGGTGGCTTGTCCTTCACTTCGCGCACGGCATAGGCGCCGTCCGGCAGGACTTCGTTGGGGTCTTCGGTGAGAAGGCCGACGAGCTGCTTGCGGTTGGGACCCTTGAGGTAGGACTGTTCCAGCGAGCGCTTGCCGATGAAGTCCGCCTTCTTCTTGGAGACGAGGCCTTCGAGACCGACGTCGATGGGCGTTGTCGTGCCGTCGGTTTCGTCACCGACGACGATGTAGCCCTTCTCGGCGCGGAGCACGTGCAGTGCTTCCGTGCCATAGGCCTCGATGCCGAACTCTTCTCCGGCGGCAAGGATCGCATCCCAGAGGCCACGGCCGAGGTTGGCGGGCGTTGCCACTTCGTAGGACTGTTCGCCCGAGAAGGAGATGCGGAACACGCGCACGGGATAGCCACCCATGCGGCCAATCTTGAACGACATGTGCGGGAAGGCTTCGTTCGACACATCAAAATCCGGACCGAGCTTGGCAAGAACCTCGCGGGCCCTGGGACCAGCGATGGCGAATTGAGCCCACTGTTCGGTCACGGGCGTCACGAAGACCTTGTACTGCGTCCATTCCGTCTGCAGCCATTCCTCAAGCCACGCCGAGATACGGTCGGCGCCGCCGGATGTGGTGTGCATCAGGAAATGATCGTCCGCGAGGCGCACAGTGACGCCGTCGTCGCTGAGGAAGCCCAACTCGTTCATCATCAGGCCGTAGCGGCACTTGCCGACCTTCAGGGTCGAGAACATGTTGGTGTACATGCGGTCGAGGAATTCGGCCGCATCCGGCCCCTTGATCTCGATCTTGCCGAGGGTGGAAGCATCGAGCAGGCCGACCTTGTTACGCACGGCGAGAATTTCACGCGTGATCGAGGCGTGCTTGTCTTCTCCGGCCGCCGGATAGGTGTAGGCGCGGCGCCACTGGCCGACAGGTTCGAAAACGGCGCCCTTGTCCTTGTGCCACTGGAAGACCGGCGTGCGGCGGATGGGGAGGAAGAGCTCCTTGGTCAGCGACCCCGCAATCGCGCCGAACGAATATGGCGTATAGGGCGGACGGAAGGTGGTGACGCCGATTTCCGGAATGGAGCGGCCCGTTGCTTCGGACAACACCCCGAGACCATTGAGGTTCGACGTCTTGCCCTGGTCAGTTGCCATTCCGAACGTGGTGTAGCGCTTGGTGTGTTCGACCGACTCATAACCTTCGCGCTGGGCGAGTTCGAGATCGGCCGCCGTCACGTCATTCTGGAAATCGATGAAGTGCTTGTTGCCTTCGTTGTAACCACCGGTGGCTGGCGCAAACCAGATCGCCTCAAGCGCGCCACGCACCGGCTCTTCGATGGCGGGCAGCTTGATCTTCGCAGCCTTTGCCTTGGCATTCACTGCCTTGGCAGCGCCTTCACCCGCGGCAACAGCCTCGGCCAGCGTTTCCGCAACCGACATGGTTCCGTTGGCGGCACCCACCGCCGTGATCGCATCTGTGTGGGTGTTGGGACGGAAGCTCGCAAGCCCATCGTCAAACCTGATCTTGCCACCGTTGTGGCACCACAGGTGCAGCGCCGGGTTCCAGCCGCCCGACATGGCGATGAAATCGCAATCCACCTTCTTCTCGGTGATGACGCGGCCCTGGCCCTTGCGGTAGGCGGCGATCTTCACCGATTTCACGTTCAGCGTGCCTTCGACCTTGGAAATGACCGAGCTCGCGGAAATCTCGATGCCTTCGGCAATCGCTTTCTGCACAAGGTCGCCCTGCGGGCGCGCGCGGCTGTCGACGATCTGAACGTTGACGCCGGCCTTCTTCAGTGCCAGCGCCGTGAGATAGGCGTCGTCATTGTTGGTGAAGACAACGCCATTGCTGCCGGGGGCAACGCCATAACGCTCAACCATTCCGCGCACGGCGGAGGCCAGCGTGATGCCGGGCCGGTCGTTGTTGGCAAAGGCAATCGGACGCTCCAGCGCACCCGAGGCCAGGACGATGTGACCCGCGCGGATCTTCCACAAACGGTGCCGCGGGGCGCCATTGGCGAGAATGGACGGATCATGATCGCCCACGCGCTCGAAGGCCATCATGTAGTTGTGATGGAAATGCCCGACCGCTGTGGTGCGCGACAGGATTTGCACGTTCGGCAACGCGGCGAGACGGTCTGCCGCGGCCTTGGCGTAATCAGCAACGGAAACTTCGCCGATCTTGCCTGCCGTGAGGTCGGCAATGCCGCCGAGCACCGGGTTCTCGTCGATGAGCAGCACGCGCACGCCACCGGCAGCAGCAGCTTCCGCCGCCGTGAGACCGGCGATGCCGCCGCCCACGACGACGACGTCGGCGTGGATATGCATATGTTCGTAGGTGTCGGGATCACGGTCTTCCGGCGCCTTGCCGAGGCCCGCGGCGTAACGGATCACAGGCTCATAGACATGCTTCCAGAAGCTGCGCGGCCACATGAAGGTCTTGTAGTAGAAGCCGCCGGGGAAGAAGCGCGACAGCTTGTTGTTCAATGCGCCGATGTCGAAATTGAGCGACGGCCAGCGGTTCTGCGTAACGGCGGTCATGCCGTTGAAAAGTTCGATCTGCGTGGCGCGGAGGTTCGGCTCATGCCGTGCACCGACGCCCACGCCGATGAGCGCATTCATTTCCTCTGAACCGAGGCCGATGACGCCGCGCGGACGATGATATTTGTAGCTGCGGCCAAAGACCCGCTGGCCGGAGGCCTGTACGGCCGAGGCAATGGTATCGCCCGCAAAGCCGGAAAGGCTGCGGCCGTCGAAGGAGAAGGAGAGGGGTTTCGAACGGTCGATGCGGCTGCCGCCGGACGCCAGACGATAGGGTTTGCCAGTCATCGCTTACTTCGCCTTCGCAACGGATTTGAAATAGTCGGCCCACGTTCCCTTGGCCTGCTGCTGCAGTTCGAGCGGCGGCATTTCCGTGATGCCGTAGTAGGCCTTGAAGTCCATGGTCACGGTATCGCGCGCGGCGTGGAACCATTTTCCGCAGCCACGGTCACAGCGCCAGCGTTCGAAATGCAGGCCCTTGGGATTGTGACGGATGAAGAGGTAGTCGCGCTGCTCCTCGTCCTTGATGTTGACAGGGTCTGTCGTGGCCGGACGGCGCACATGCGCCTGGCCGCCGTAGTGGAAGTCCGCTTCCTCGCCTTCGATGCCGCACACAGGGCAGGTGACAACCAGCATGTGAAAGCTCCCTTAGTGCGCCACGGCTGCTGCGACGCTTTCGTCGATCAGGCGGCCTTCGGCAAAACGGTTGATGGAGAACGGTTCGGCGATCGGATGCGGGCGGTCGTTGGCCATCGTGTCGGCAAATACCCAGCCCGATCCGGGAATGGCCTTGAAGCCTCCGGTACCCCAGCCGCAGTTGACGAAGAGGCCGTCCACATCCGTCTTCGAGAGGATGGGCGAGCGGTCGCCGGTCATGTCGACGATGCCGCCCCATTGGCGCAGCATGCGCAGGCGCGAGATGATGGGGAAGGTTTCGACGAGCGCCGTGACGGTGTGTTCAAGCGCCGTGAACGAGCCCCGTTGCGAATAGTTGTTGTAGGGGTCTGTACCGCCGCCCACAACAAGTTCGCCCTTGTCGGACTGGCTGATGTAGCCGTGCACCGTGTTGGCCATGACGACACAATCGATGACCGGCTTGATCGGCTCGGAGACCAGCGCCTGCAGGCACATGCTCTCGATGGGCATGCGCACGCCCGCCATGTCCATGATGGTGGAGACATGACCTGCGGCGACGACGCCGACCTTCTTTGTCTTGATGTGCCCACGCGAAGTATCAAGGCCGACGACCTTGCCGCCTTCGCGGCGGATGCCCGTGACTTCGCAATTCTGGATGATGTCGACGCCCATGGAGTCGGCACCGCGCGCATAGCCCCAGGCGACAGCGTCGTGACGGCCCGTGCCGCCGCGCGGCTGGTAGTAGGCGCCGAGAACGGGATAGCGGCAGTTCGGATCGTCGTTGATGATCGGAACGATTTCCTTCACCTCGGCCGGAGTGATCATGCGGCAGTCGAGACCCGCGAGCCGGTTGGCATGGCTCGTGCGCTTCATGGCGCGGAATTCATGTTCCGTCTGGCACAGCATCATGAGGCCGCGCGGACTGAACATCATGTTGTAGTTGAAGTCCTGCGACAGCGTCTCATACAGCGACCGCGACAGTTCATAGATCGCGATGGACGGATCCTGCAGGTAGTTCGAACGGATGATGGTGGTGTTGCGGCCTGTGTTGCCGCCTCCAATCCAGCCCTTTTCCACCACTGCGATATTCGTCATGCCGTGGTTCTTGGCGAGATAGTAGGCCGTGGCGAGTCCATGGCCGCCGCCGCCGACGATCACAGCATCGTATTCGGCCTTGGGATTGGGCGAACGCCAGGCGCGTTCCCAGTCCTTGTGATAGGAGAAGGCATTGCGGGCCAGCGAGAAAACGGAGTAGCGGCTCTTCATGACGGATTTCCGGTTGAGCCGTCCTCATATCAAAGTGGCGGATAACCCTCCATTGTTTTCCGACAGGCGCCCCGGCCCATGCGACAATGGGCCATGGCGGAAAGCCGGCGGGCGACTATATGTAGGGCGAAATTGAAGATCATTCAGGTCACATGGAAATCTGGTTCATATTTGCAGCGCTATCCGTTGGCATCGTGACGGCGCTTTTTTTTGGTTCCCGGCGCCTGGCGGCGCGACAGGGAACGGATTCGGCCAGCGCGCAAATCGCCATCTACAAGGACCAGTTGCGCGAGATTGATGCTGACCTGACGCGCGGCGTGATGGCCCCTGCCGAAGCAGATGCCCACCGCACCGAAGTGGCGCGGCGCCTTCTCGCGGTATCTGCTGCGGAAGGCAATGTGTCACGGCCCGGTCAGGCCTGGATGGTCTTCATCCTTGCGCTGCTGGTGCCCGCCTTGGCCTTCGCCGTGTATAGCCGTTTGGGTGCGCCATCATTCCCGGATCTGCCGCAGGCCGAACGCCTCGCCAATGCCGAGAAGGCAGGCGACCTCGAGGTGATGGTCTACAAGGTCGAGCAGCATCTCCAGCAACACCCCGATGATGTGAACGGTTGGGAAGTGGTGTTGCCAAGCTACAAGGCCATGAGCCGCTTCAACGATGCGGCCCAGGCGATGCGACGCGTGATCACTCTCAAGGGTCCGACCGCCGAACTCTATGCCGATCTTTCCGAGATGCTCATGTTCGCCGGCAATGGCCTGATGCCTGCCGAAGGACTCGATGCCGCCCGCGAGGCGCTCAAGATTGATCCGAAGAACAGCAAGGCGCGCTACTACGAAGCCCTTGGCCTTTCGCAGGACAACCAGCATGCCGCCGCCCTTGCGGCCTTCGAATCCCTGCTGGCCGACTCCGCCAGCGACGCGCCTTGGCGCCCTGCGGTTGAAAAGCAGATCGCAGCGTTGAAGCAGCCCCAGGCCAATCCGACCGGCCCCACGCAGAACCAGGTCGAAGCCGCCGGCGCGATGACGGCGGGCGACCAGCAGTCCATGATCCGCTCCATGGTGGATGGTCTTGCGGCGAAACTTGAGGCTGATCCCAAGAACCTGGATGGCTGGCTCCGCCTTATTCGCGCCCGCGTTGTGCTGAAGGAAGCAGACGTCGCCCAGGCGGCACTCGACAAGGCGCGCGGCATTTTTGATGGAGATCAAGGTGCAGCGGCCCAGCTTTCGGCATTGGCGCAGGAATTGGGTTTGAAATGACACGCAAACAGACACGCACCGCCATCATCCTCGCTTCGCTTGCCGTGCTCGGCATCGCCGCGGGCCTCATCCTCTACGCCATCCGCGACACCATCGTGTTCTTCTACACGCCGAGTGAAATTGCCGAAAAGGGCGTGCAGCCAGGCAGCCGGCTCCGTCTTGGGGGATTGGTGGAGCAGGGCACGCTGAAGCAGGGCAGCAACGCCATCTACACTTTCGCCGTCACCGACACGATCAAGAGCCTGTCCGTCAGCTACAAAGGGCAACTGCCGGACCTGTTCCGGGAGGGCCAGGGCGTGGTGGCGGAAGGTGTGCTGCAGGGTGACGGCACGATGCTGGCTGATACGGTGCTGGCCAAGCATGACGAAAAATACATGCCCAAGGACGTGGCCGACAAGCTAAAGGAAAAGGGCGTCTGGCAGGAAGGCCAGGGTGGCGCCCAGCCAGCGACGCAGTCAGGAGCCCAGGGAACGTCGCCGTGATCATCGAATTTGGCCACTTTGCTCTCATCCTCGCGCTTGCCGTGGCCTTGTATCAGACGGTCGTGCCGCAATGGGGTGCCTGGCGCAATGATGCGACTCTCATGGCGTCAGCATCCGTCGCAGCCGTGACACAGCTGATCTTGCTGGCAATTGCATTCGCGGCCCTGACCCACGCCTATCTCACGTCGGATTTTTCCGTCTTGAACGTGGCCGAAAATTCTCACTCGGCGAAACCTTTGCTCTACAAGCTGAGTGGCGTGTGGGGAAACCATGAGGGCTCCATGCTGCTCTGGGTGTTCATCCTGTCGCTGTTCGGTGCTGCCGTTGCGGTCTTTGGCCGTGACTTGCCGGAAACGACGAAGGCGCGCATCCTGTCGGTGCAGGGCTCTGTCGGCCTCGCCTTCCTCATCTTCATCACCGTTGCGAGCAATCCCTTCCTGCGCCTGCTCCCGCCGCCAGTGGAGGGGAACGGACTCAATCCGATCCTGCAGGACCCGGCCCTCGCTTTTCATCCTCCCTTCCTCTACGGCGGCTACGTTGGTCTCTCGATTGCGTTCTCGTTTGCGGTGGCGGCATTGATCGAAGGCCGTGTGGACGCAGCCTGGGCCCGCTGGGTCCGGCCGTGGACGCTGGTCTCCTGGGCCCTGCTGACCATCGGCATCGGCATGGGAGCGTGGTGGGCCTATTACGAACTGGGCTGGGGCGGCTTCTGGTTCTGGGACCCGGTCGAAAATGCCAGCCTCATGCCCTGGCTCATCGCCACGGCGCTGCTGCATTCTGCAACCATCGTGGAAAAGCGCGGCGCACTGAAGATCTGGACGATCCTGCTGTCCATCCTCGCCTTCTCGCTGTCACTGGTCGGCACCTTCCTTGTCCGCTCGGGTGTACTGACCTCGGTCCATGCCTTTGCGGTGGACCCCGAACGCGGCATTTTCATTCTTTCCATTCTCGCGGTTTTCGTCGGCGGAAGCCTGACGCTCTTTGCCGCGCGTGCCCCCTCGCTGAAGGCGGGCGGGCTGTTTGCGACGGTGAGCCGTGAAGGCGGACTCGTTCTCAACAACCTCCTGCTCTCCGCCGCCTGCGCCGCTGTCTTCATCGGCACGCTGTATCCGCTCGCGCTGGAAACACTGACGGGCGAAAAGATTTCGGTCGGCGCGCCGTATTTCAACCTCACCTTCGGACCGATCTTTATTCCGCTGCTGCTGCTCGTGCCGCTCGGACCCATGCTGACCTGGAAGCGTGCTGACATTCTGGCGGCCTTGCGCCGCCTGTGGTGGGCCGCGGCCCTCGCCTTGTTGGTGACGCTGCTGGTTCTGATGGTGACAGTGCGCGGGCCCTGGCTCGCGCCCCTTGGAATCGCCGTGGGCCTCTGGCTGATTTTCGGCTCGGCCGCCGAGATCATCCAGCGCGCAGGCTTCGGCCACCAGACCACGGCCATTGCCTGGCTGCGCTTGAAAGGTTTGCCGCGCAGTGCCTTTGGCACGGCACTGGCTCATGGCGGGTTGGGCATGATCGTGATCGGCGTGATCGTCCTTTCCCTGTGGAAGGAAGAACACATCGTCACCCTCAAGCCCGGCGGCGAAATCCCGGTGGCGGGCTACACCGTGGTATTCAAGGATGTGCAGCCGCTGGTCGGTCCCAATTATGACGGCACCTACGGCCGCTTCGAAATCATGCGGGGCGACCGTCTCGTCAAGGAAGTGGTCTCGGAGAAGCGCCAGTTCCGCCCGCGCAGCATGCCAACAACCGAAGTGGGCCTGATGCAGGGCGTCTGGGGCGACATCTATGTCGTGCTCGGCGATCCCGGCGAGGATGGAGCCTACGTGGTGCGCGCTTCATTCAATCCCATGGCGAGCGTCATCTGGCTGGGTGCGCTGGTGATGTTCCTGGGCGGCCTCCTGTCGCTGACAGACCGGCGGCTCCGCATCGGGGTGCCCAAGCGTGCAGCCGCTCCGGTGAACGCGATGCCAAGCCCTGCCGAGTAATGACCATGCTTCGTTTCTTCTCTGCGGCACTCCTCACCCTCTGGCTCGCGCTGCCGGCCTTTGCGGTTCAGCCCGACGAAATGCTGAAGGATCCGGCGCTGGAGGCCCGCGCCAGGCACATTTCCGCCGGGCTGCGCTGCCTTGTCTGCCAGAACCAGTCGATTGATGAGTCCGACGCCGGCGTGGCGCGGGATCTTCGTGTCCTGATCCGTGAACAGTTGCAGCAGAAGAAATCGGATGACGAGATCATTGCCTTCGTGGTGGACCGCTACGGCGAATATGTCCTCCTCAAGCCGCGGCTCGAAACACGGACGCTCGTACTCTGGCTCACGCCGTTTGCGATTCTTCTTGTTGGCGGGGCCTTCATCCTGCTTCGCCGCCGCCAGCCCGAAACGGCACCGGACCAGCTGAGCGATGCCGAAAAGGCCGCATTGGACGCCATCCTGCGCAAATAAGCCGGATTTGCCGTCAACTTGCCGCAAGTCTTACAGAGTTTTCATGCCGCCGTAATGGCGGCGTAAGGCTGTTCACCTTATCTCTTCACCATCCCACGGACACATGGAGTGATGAGACAATGTCAGCCCCCTTTTCCCCTTCCAAGAAGACGATCCTCGGCCTGATGGCAGCCGCCCTGATGGGTACGACGCTGCTCACGGCCTCGACTTTCCTTCCTCCCCCCGGTCATGCCTTGGCGCAGACCCAGACCCAGATTGCCGTTGACCCAACGCGCAGCTTCGCCCCTCTCGTCGAGAAGGTGATGCCGTCGGTGGTGAGCGTTCAGGTGAAGATCGCTGAGGTCTCCGACACCGGAGGCTCACAGCAGATTCCCGAGCAGTTCCGCGATTTCTTCAACCAGTTCCCCCAGTTCCGCGACCAGCTGCCCGGCGGCCCGGGTCAGCGTCCGCAACGCCATGACGGCATGGCCGTCGGCTCTGGCTTCGTCATCTCCAACGATGGCTATGTCGTCACCAACAACCACGTGGTCGATAGCGCCAAGTCGGTCCAGGTGACGTTCCAGGACGGCAACAGCTTCGATGCCACCGTTGTCGGCACCGATGCCAAGACCGACCTCGCCCTCCTCAAGATCAAGTCCGACAAGTCCTTCCCCGCAGTGACCCTCGCGGCGGATGAAGCCAAGGTCGGCGACTGGGTGATGGCCGTGGGCAATCCCTTCGGTCTGGGTGGAACGGTGACCGCCGGTATCGTCTCGGCCCGTGGCCGTGACATCGGCAATGGCCCCTATGACGATTTCCTGCAGATTGACGCCTCCATCAACAAGGGCAATTCCGGCGGCCCGTCCTTCAACCTCAACGGTGAGGTTGTGGGTGTGAACTCGGCGATCTTCTCGCCGTCAGGTGGTTCGGTGGGCATCGGTTTCGCCATCCCCGCCTCGATTGTACGTGACGTTGTGGACAGCCTGAAGTCGAATGGCGCCGTGACCCGCGGTTGGCTCGGCGTCCAGATCCAGCCCGTGACTGACGACCTGGCGGAGAGCCTCGGCCTTGACAAGGCCAAGGGTGCAATCGTTTCCGATCTGACGGAAGACTCGCCCGCCCAGAAGTCCGGCATCAAGCAGGGTGACACCATCCTGAAGGCCAACGGCGAGGACATCGACGATGCCCGCGACCTGGCCCGCACCATCGCCAAGGTGAAGCCGGGTACCGAAATCGCGGTCGACATCTACCGTGCCGGCAAGCCCGAAACGATCAAGGTGAAGATCGGCACCATGCCGGGTGAACCACAGAAGATGGCAGGCGTGAACAAGCCCGACGATGGGTTTGATCTCTCGAACCTTGGTTTGCAGGTTGCTCCCGCCGATGACGGCGCAGGCGTGAAGATCACGTCTGTGGAACCGGATTCGGCAGCAGCGGACCGCGGATTGAAGGAGGGCGACATCATTCTTGAAGTCGCCGGCCACCAGGTCGCCAACGCCGCCGACATGAAGGATGCCCTTCAGAAGGAAGACGGCAAGCGCGTGTTGATGCTGGTTCGCTCCGGCGACAGCCAGCGTTACATCGCACTTCCTCGTGAACGGAGTTGAAAAACCGGGTTGTCATACCCATCGTAGTATAACCCAAAGAGCGCAGACGCTTCCCCGCTCAGCGACGGCGCTCTAAGGCGCGGAGACAGGCTTCCCCCCGACGTTCCCCTGAACTGTCTCCGCGCCACCCCTTTCCAAGAGAGATTTTCTTATGCAAGTAGCATCTGGAGAGACTGCGACTCGCCAGGGCCGAGGCGCCCGGGGAAGATCAATGCGGGTATTGGTAATCGAGGACGACCGCGAAGCGGGTACCTGGCTCGTGAAGGGCCTGGAAGAGTCCGGCCATGTGGCCGACCTCGCCACCGACGGCGAGGAAGGCCTCGCCATGGCCCGCGAAGGCATTCACGATGTCATGATCGTGGACCGCATGCTGCCCAAGCTCGACGGCCTTTCCATCATCAAGACCATTCGTGCCGAAGGAATCGCGACCCCGGTCCTCATCCTGAGCGCCCTTTCCGACGTGGATGAGCGGGTGAAGGGCCTGCGCGCCGGTGGCGACGACTACCTTGCCAAACCCTACGCTTTCTCCGAACTTCTGGCCCGCGTTGAGGGCATGAAACGGCGCGGCCCTGAACAGGTGCAGGACACCAAGCTTCGAGCGTGTGACCTGGAAATGGACCTCCTCTCGCGCAGCGTCTTGCGCGGTGGAAAGCCCATTCCCCTGCAGCCCCGCGAATTCAAGCTGCTGGAATATCTCGTCCGCAACGCCGGCCACATCGTCACCCGCACCATGCTGCTGGAAAACGTCTGGGATTATCACTTCGACCCGCAGACCAATGTGATCGACGTCCATGTCTCGCGCCTGCGCAGCAAGATCGACAAGGGTTTCGACGAGCCCTTGCTTCAGACGGTTCGTGGTGCCGGATATATGATCCGTGACAATTAATTCGAAGATCTTCCGCACCTCGACCTTCCGTCTCGCGGCCATCTACCTCATCTTCTTCGCCTTATCCGTCAGCTCCGTATTGGGCTATGTCTACTGGAATACGGTCGGCATCCTCGAACGCCAGACCGACGAGACGATCCGCGCCGAGGTGCAGGGCCTGTCTGACCAGTACCGGCTTCTCAGCCTCGCGGGCGTCGTGGATGTGGTGAAGCGGCGCATCGAGGAGGGCGGTGGCTCCATCTACCTGCTCGTCAATTCCGACCTGGAACGGATCATCGGCAACATTGACATGTTGCCTGCCGCCAATACCGGCGAAGCGGGTTGGGTGGATTTCCCGATTGCCGTCGGCAAGGGCATCGCCCGCCAGCGCCATACGGGCCGCGCCTATCACGCGCCCCTCCCCGGAGGCTACCTCCTGCTCGTCGGCAGGGACGTGGAAGAACAGCGGCTCTTCAGCACAACAATCCGTCAGGCGGTGAGCTGGGCCCTGGGGCTCGCGCTCGTGCTGGGCCTTGGCGGCGGTTGGCTTCTCAGCCGCAACTTCCTGCGCCGGGTCGATGCCATCACCGAGACGAGCCGCACCATCATGGCGGGCGACTTCACGCAGCGCATGCCCGTTTCCGGTTCCGATGACGAACTGGATCGGCTGGCCCAATCCCTCAACGATATGCTGGGACAGATCGAACGCCTGATGGCGGGCATGAAAGAGGTGTCCGGCAACGTGGCACACGACCTGCGCACGCCACTCACCCGCATGCGCGCCCGGATCGAATCCGCGCTCCGCTCCGACGAACCCGCTGGCCACAAGTTGGCGCTGGAAAAGACGCTGGAAGACAGCGACCGCTTGCTCAGCACCTTCAACGCGCTTCTCTCCATCGCCCGGGCGGAGGCAGGCCAGTCCCGCGAAGGACTGGCGGAGACGGATGCGGCAAGCATCGTGCATGAGGTAGCGGAACTCTACGAGCCCATCGTGGAGGACGCCGGCGGAACGCTGAAGCTGGAGGTGGAGCCGGACATTCCCGTGCGTGCCGACCGCCAGCTTCTGGCGCAAGCCCTGAGCAACCTTCTCGACAACGCCCTCAAATACGGCGGCACGGAAGAGGCCAAGGGAACGGTCGTGACCGTCACGGCAAAGTCCGTGGACGGCAAGGCCGTCATCACCGTTGCTGACACCGGGAGCGGCATCGCACCCGAAGACCGCACTCGTGTGCTGGACCGCTTCGTGCGTCTGGACGAAAGCCGCAACAAGCCCGGCAATGGCCTGGGACTCAGCCTCGTCTCCTCCGTCATGAAACTCCACGGCGGCTCGCTGACGCTGGAGGATGCAGGCCCCGGCCTTCTGGCCAAGCTGGAATTGCCCTTGCTGGCAGAGGCGCGCAGCCCCGCCTGAGACATTCGGCAGCGTCTCAAGCATCTCGACATCGCCGGGTTGTGCGCTATCACCGTTCCATGAGCCTTGCCCTGAAAGACCGTATACACGGCCACTGGCCTTTGGGCCTCGATACCGCGGCCATCGTGCGTTTTCGCGAAGGTGTGGTACCCGCGATACTGCGCCGCCTCGACGCGGCCCGGCCGCTCGTGGACGCCATCGTCTCCGCCTCACCCTATCTGCGCGGCCTTCTCGCCCATGACCCGGAATTCGCCGCCACATGCCTTGAGACTTCGCCAGAGGAAATCCTTGCAAGTATCTGCGCAGAAACTGAAAAATCGGCTTATGCGGGAGATATAGCAGAGACGGCGAAGCTGTTGCGACAATTCAAAGCGAAGGCGGCGCTGCTGTTGGGCCTCGCGGATATCGGCCGCGCCTGGCCACTCGAAACAGTGACGCAAGCTCTCACCCGGTTTGCCGACACCGCTGTGTCGGCTGCCGTCAACGCGCTGCTGCTTGAAGCCCGCGCGGGCGGCAAACTCGTGCTCAACGATCCCGCTCGGCCATCGCTCGACTGCGGCTACACCGTCATCGCCATGGGCAAGCATGGCGCGGGCGAACTCAATTATTCCAGTGACATTGACCTGATCGTCCTGTTCGATCCCGAGACCATGCCCGTGGCAGAGGGGCAGGAGGCTTCATCAATCGCGATCCGCATCACCCGCAAGCTGGTGAGTCTGCTTCAGGACGTGGATGAAAACGGCTACGTCTTCCGGACCGACCTTCGCCTGCGCCCCGACCCCCGCGCCACCCAGGTGGCAATCGCCATCGAGGCGGCGGCCAACTACTACGAAAACCTCGGCCAGAACTGGGAACGCGCCGCCTACATCAAGGCCCGCGCCGCAGCGGGCGACATCGCGCTCGGCGAGGAGTTCCTGGCGCGGCTCCGCCCTTACGTCTGGCGCAAGTACCTCGACTTCGCCTCCATCTCCGATGTGCAGTCGTTGATCCGGCAAATCCACGCCGTGAAGGGCCATGGCGAAATCGCCGTTGAAGGTCACAATCTCAAGCTCGGCCGCGGCGGCATCCGCGAGATCGAATTCTTCGTCCAGACGCAACAACTGATCGCCGGAGGCCGCAATCCGAAACTGCGGGGGCGCTCGACATTGGCGATGTTGCAGGCCTTGGCCGACGCGCGCTGGATCACGCCGGACACGGCCGCGGAGCTGACCGAGTGCTATGTCGTCCTGCGAACTTGCGAGCACCGCGCCCAGATGATCGATGACCACCAGACCCACCACGTGCCGTCGAAGCCCGAGGCCTTCGAGAATTATGCACGCCTCTGCGGCTGCGGCCATGGTGGTGCCCTTGCGGGAAAATTGCGGGGCGTGCTGGAGACAGTTCAGCGCCATTCCTCGCGCCTGTTCGAAACCTCTGATGCGTTGGCAGGCGAGAGCGGCAGCCTCGTTTTCACCGGCGGCGAGGATGATCCCGAAACCATCGAGACACTGGAACGCATGGGCTTCCAGCAACCGTCGGAAGTCTCTGCCACCATCCGCGGTTGGCATTTCGGACGGTATGCGGCGACCCGAACGCGCCGTGCCCGCGAAGACCTCACCGAACTCATGCCTGCCTTGCTTCAGGCCCTGGCGCGCGATGGCGATGCCGACCGCGCTTTCACCTCCTTCGATCGTTTCCTCTCCGGCCTTGGCGCGGGCGTTCAGCTTTTTGCCATGCTGAAGGCGAACCCCGGGCTTCTTGACCTGATCGCCCGCATTCTCGGAACTGCGCCGCGTCTGGCGGAAGGCATGAGCCGCCGCCCACGCGTACTGGAAGCGGTGCTCGAACCTGGCTTCTTCGGGCCGCTGCCCCCGCGTGAGCAGGTGCAGGCCCTGGCCGATCAGATTCTCCCGGCCGATCTGTCGCTGGAAGAAGCCATGGACCGCGCCCGCGTGCTGGGCCGCGAACAGCAATTCCGTGTGGGCGTGCGCGTGCTCTCCGACACCTTGTCGGCCGAGGAGGCGGGCACGGGCTTCGCCAACATCGCCGACATGATGATCGGGCACCTCCTCGCCGCATCCAGGCGGGACATGGAAACCCGTCACGGCCCGATCGAACAGGGCCGCGTCGCGGTGATCGCCATGGGCAAGCTGGGGGGGCGCGAAATGACGGCCTCGTCTGATCTGGACCTCATCCTGATCTACGATCATCCGCAGGATGTGAGCCAGTCGTCGGGAAATCGTCCGCTCAGTGCCGGGCAATATTACCAGAGGCTCACACAACGTTTCGTCTCTGCTCTCACGGTGCCCACCGCCGAAGGGCCGCTCTACGAGGTGGACATGCGCCTCCGCCCATCGGGCAGCAAGGGACCGGTGGCCGCAAGTTTTCCGAGCTTCAAGGCCTATCACGCCGAGAGCGCCTGGACCTGGGAGAAGCTCGCCATGACCCGCGCCCGCGTGGTGGCAGGCGACACCAGCCTGGTGGCCGAGCTTGAGGAGGCCATCAAGGGCTTCCTCTCCGCCCGCCGCGACGAGGCCGCCACCCGGAAGGATGTGGTTGACATGCGCAGTCTCATGCTGCGCGAACATCTCCCCAAGATCGTGTGGGACATCAAGCGCATGCGGGGCGGTCTGGTGGAACTGGAGTTCATCGCCCAGTTCCTGCAACTGCTGCATGCCCACGATCATCCCGGCGTGTTGCGCACCAACACGGTGGCGGCATATGAAGCCTTGCAGGCAGCATCTGTTCTCACGGCCGCTGATGCGTTCCAGTTGGTCGAGGCCTCGCGCCTTTTCCATCGGCTCACGCAAGTGCTGCGGCTCTGCCTCGACCACACCTTCGAACCCGACAAGGCTCTGCCAGGCTTGAACCGGGCCATTGCTGCGGCTGCCCAGGTGCCGGACGTGCGCATTGCCGAGGACGTGCTTCGGGAAAAGGAAGCCGGCATTGCCGCCCTCTTTGACCGTCTGGTGGGGCC
Source organism: Hyphomicrobiales bacterium (assembly GCA_016710435.1). NCBI lineage: Bacteria > Pseudomonadati > Pseudomonadota > Alphaproteobacteria > Hyphomicrobiales > Hyphomicrobiales bacterium. The sequence continues at coordinate 2,300,400 of JADJVV010000001.1, forward strand.
GCCCGCACCCTGAACCGGCTTGCGGAAAAAATCGTGAACATCAGCGACGGAATCTCACGGGCCGTCCGTCTTGTGTGTGGAAACCGGTTCCACACATGACAATCGACGGCAACACATCAGGAGATCAAAGTGAGGAAAACCATTGTTCTGGCAGCCGGTCTGGCCCTTCTTGCGGGCAGCACCGCCTTCGCCAACGAACCCTATCTGCCCCGCACCCAGAAGGGGTTCGACAAGGCGGACGCCAACCATGACGGCAAGCTCGCCCTGGCAGAATTCACCCCGCTGGCTGAACGCCGCCTGCAGAAAATGGACGGCAACGGCGACAAGGCCGTAACAGCTGCGGAAATCGAGGCCCGCCTTCAGGAGGTGTTGAAGCGCCGCCTGGAACGCACCATGGCTCTCATGGATACCGACAAGGATGGATCAATCACCCAGCGGGAACTCGACAAGATCGCCGCCGACATGTTCAATAGCGCCGACACCGACAAGGACGGAGACCTGAGCATGGCGGAAGCCCACGACTTCAAGCGTGGTGTCTGGCGCAAGGGCTATGTGGCGCAACCAGGCTCCTCCGCCGGAACAGGCAACTGACGGAGACGCCTTGGCCATCACGCCATACCGCGAACGGCCCATGGCGGGTCTGCATCAGGCCACTGATGCGGACCTGCTGGTGCATGCCGGGCGGCGTGAAGCCCACGCCTTTGCCGCGCTGGTGGACCGGCATTTCCCCGTCGTTCACCGCGTGGTGTGGCGAATGATGAATGGACACGCCGATGCCGAGGATGTGGCCCAGGAGGCCTTCCTGCGGCTGTGGCGCGATCCCTCTCAGGTGCGCGAGGGGCCAGCCCTGCGGGGATGGCTCATACGCGTTGCGAGTAACATTGTGATGGACCGTTTCAGGGTCAAACCCATGCTGGAGTTGGATGAAACAGGCGAACTGGCCGATGGCCGTGGAACGGCGGAGGATGCGATGGACAGAAGCCGCGCCGTCGCCACCATCGACGCTGCCGTTGCAGGCCTTCCCGAACGGCAAAAGCTGGCGATGACGCTGGTGCATTTCGAACAGATGACCAACATCGCCGCCGCCGCCATCATGGACGTCAGCGTGGATGCCCTTGAATCCCTTCTGGCGCGGGCCCGCCGCAGCCTCAAGGAACGCCTTGCCCCCGACAAGTCAACGCTGCTGGCGACACTCGCCGCAGAAAGGACCTGAGCCATGAACCGCAACCATGAACCCATGACAGACCGGGAACTTGATCTCCTGCTGGCCCATGCAACAGTGCCATCATTGCCGGAAGGTGCGCGCGACCGGCTGATGCAGCGGCTTGCGGGCGAGGCATCATCGCCACCCGCGAATACGGTTGTTCCGTTCCGGCGGGCGGCTGCAGCGCCCTCGCGGATTGGCTGGCTGGCGGGTTTGCCCCTTGCCGCATCATTGGCGCTCGGCATCTACCTGGGCAGCGGCGGCACGCTTGAGAATTATCTGCCGTCCACCGCCTACGACATGTTGGCAGGGAACGCGGACGACGCCGTCACCGGCATCGAAGATGTGGAAAGTTTCAACGAGGACGATCTTTCATGAGCGACGCGATGACACCGATCGAACCGCCCGTGACAGCAGAGTCGGCCATCCGCCGCCCCTGGCTGCCGCAGTTGCGCTCACGATGGTGGACGCTGCTGCTCGGCGTCTCGTTGATGGCGAACCTGCTGGTGATCGGGCTGGCCCTGGGCTTCGGCTATGAGGGCCGCAGGGCCGAGCGCCTGATGGGGGCCAGCTACATCCAGATGATCCCCCGCGATTTCCTCCGCAACCTGCCACGCGAGCGGCGTGAAGAGTTGATGGGGATCGTGCACGACAAGCTGCATCAGCTGCGGGAACTCCGCGCCACGTCCGATGCCTCGCCGCTCAAACTGGCCGAAGCGCTGGAAAAACCAGATGCAAGCGATGCTGAAATCCGCGCGGCTGTCGAAGCCTTTGCGACAGGCAACGGCAGCCTCGCAGCGGGTGGCGCAGGCGTCACCATGGAAATCGTCAGCAAACTGACGCCGGACGAGCGCAAGGAACTCGCCCAGGCCATCCGCGACCGGGCCGAACGCGCCGCACGCCGCCGCCGCAATTGAGAAGGCTCAGGCCGAGGGCAGGGTGACGGTCACGGTTGTCCCGCGGCCCACCACGCTCACGATGTCGAGTGTGCCATTGTGCAACTCGACGAGCGAACGCGAGATGGCGAGGCCGAGGCCTGAGCCGCCGCGACTCTTGGTGAACTGGTTTTCCACCTGCTCGAAGGGCCGCCCGAGCTTCTGAATGTCCCGCTGCGGAATGCCGATGCCCGTGTCCGTGATCGTGAACACGAAGTTGGTCGCCGTCGTGCGCCCGCTGATCGTCACCTTGCCGCCTTCGGGTGTGAACTTTACCGCATTGGAGAGCAGGTTGATCAAAACCTGCTTCAGGGCGCGGCGGTCTGCACGGAACGGGCGCGCATTCTCGCTGTCCTGAACAAGTGTCAGCTTGCCCTCGGTAGCGCGTGGCCCCACCAGGCGCATCACTTCCTCCAGCAGGGAGGGGAACGACAACTCGCTGATCTCGAGGTCCAGACGGCCGGCTTCGATCTTGGACATGTCGAGAATGTCATTGATCACGTCGAGCAGGAACTGGCCACTGCGGCGAATGTCGTTGGCATATTCAATGTATTTTGGCGTACCGAGCGGACCAAAAAACTCGTTCGTCATCACCTCGCTGAAGCCGATGATGGCATTGAGCGGCGTGCGCAATTCATGGCTCATGTTCGCGAGGAATTCGGACTTGGAGCGGTTCGCCGCCTCGGCGCGTGCCTTTTCGCTCGCATACTTGTCCGCCAGTTCGGCGAGACGCTGCGATTGTTCTTCGGCTGTCTGCCGTTCCTTCTGCAGGTCGCGCACGGCCTCCATCAGGGTCTTTTCAGACGACAGCAGGTTCTCCTCCTGCTTCTTCAGCGGCGTGATGTCGGTGCCCACGGAAACAAAGCCGCCGTCCTTGGTGCGCCGTTCGTTGATCTGCAGCCAGCGCCCATCGGCAAGCTGCACTTCGACGGAACGCGCCCCGGACTTGTCGATGATCTGCCCCGGCACATACTGCTTCACCACCGGCTCGCGTGAGGACTGCGCAACCACATTGTAGTGGGTGCCCGGCAGGCAGACCGATGCGGGCAACGAATGGAACTGCTGGTACTTGCTGTTGCACAGCACGAGCCGGCTTTCCGTGTCCCACAACACGAAGGCTTCGGAGATATTCTCGATCGCGTCCTTCAGGCGCACTTCGGCGTCCTGGTTCAACTTGTCCAGTTCCTTCTGCCGCGAAATGTCGAAGACGATGCCAACCAGATGCGGGGCGTCGATATCCTGAGTGAGGTGCCCCGGTGCGAGATCGGCGCGGGCCCGCAACCACACCCACTGGCCATTCACATGACGCATGCGGAATTCGTGGTCGAAATCCAGGCTGTTGCGCTTCAGCAGGTCATCAACAAGCTTGTCGAGCGGCTGGTCGAGCGGATGCATCAGCGCCGCAACATCGCGGTAGGGCAGCATGTTGCCCTGGCTCTCCAGCCCGAGGATATTGAACATCGAGGCGGACCAGAAGATGCGTCCCGACGAAATATCCCAGTCCCACAGGCCGCAGCCGCCACCATCCAAGGCCTTGTCGAGGCGCACGGTAGCAAGCGCCAGCAGATCGTCGGCCTCTATGGCGCGTGCAGACTGCCAGTGAAACGATCCCGCAAGCATGGTGAGGATGAGCAGGGTGACGCCGAACAACATGGCAAGCTGGTTTGCGTTGGCATTCCACTGGCCGAGGAACCCGGTTTCGGCCTGCGCCACGATGAGGCTGCCACCGAGGCGGCCGAGATCGCGCGACACAACATGAAGCGGTGAACCATTTGCCGCAGGCACGATCACCAGCGACTTGCCATTGACCGGCACAGCGGTGAAGACATCACTGGCAATGGCATCCGTCAGTGGCTTGCCGACGGCAGCGAATTCAGCAGGCTGCGAGGCCAGCACCAGTCCTGCGCTATCGACCAGGACGAAGGCGCGGCTGTCGCTCAACGCACCCGGCGCGAGGCTTTGCGACAGCAGATCGCCGTCAACCACCGTGACTGGAGCTTCGAGACTCCGCAGCCGCAACGCCTGCGCCGCCGCATCCGCATGGAGCAGCGTGAACGCACTCTGATCCGTCATGTGGCTGTGCCGGTATTCCGACAGTTTCATCAGCAGCGCACCAGCGAGCGACAACAGGAACAGGGCAGTGAGAATGAGAATCATCCAGCGCAGCACGCGCTCGGAAATGCGGATCGATGGAAAACCCGGAAACGGCAGGCGCACCCGGAGACTCCGGTCGCGTGTAAACCATTCCTTGATGAGGGTTCGCTGCAAGATCTGTCCAGTACCAAACGGGGCGCACGGGCTGGCCTGTTCGGCAACCGTGGAGGCTCAGAATCAAGCCCGCGCTGTGCAACCGGAATAACGCGCGCGGGTCTGATTTGCCAAGCCGCGACGCGCACTTCACCGGATTCTGGCGCGGGTTCAATCCCCCAATGTTCTTGTTATGATCTCGAATACATCACGCGAGAGTGCGTCGCTCGCAAGAATGCGGCGCATGTGCCCGCTTGCTGCCGTCTGCCGGGGCGCATCGAATTGCCGCCAACTGCGGAACCCCGTGGCCATGCGCGCAGCGACCTGCGGGTTGATGGCGTTGAGGCGGATGATGGCATCCGCAACCAATCCATACCCCGCGCCGTCGGCCGCATGGAAGCCTGCGAGGTTGCCGCTGAACGCGCCAATGAGCGCATAGACGCGGTTTGGCGTGGTCCAGGTGAACAGCGGATGCGCCGTCAGGCTCTTCACCCGTTCGGCGGCACCCGGCAACGGCACCTGAGCAGACAGCATCAGCCACTTGTCGACAAGCAGCGGGTCGGATTGATGACGCGAGAGGAACTGCGCCAGCAGCGCATCTGCATCAGCCGTTGCAAGCACTGCCGCGAGCGCGCCCATCTCTGCTGTCATGTGACGTGGCTCAGCGAGTTCGGCGCGGGCGAGTGAAACAGCCCTGTTGGGATCGGCGACCGCAATGAGCGAGAGACTGGCATAGCGGAGTGCGCGCCGTCCCGTGCTTTGCGAGTCCGGAATGTAGTCACCCGTGTCCGCCGTGCGCGCAAATACGGCGTCCAGTTCGGACAAGAGGCCAGCCGCAACGGAGGCCCGCACGGACTGGCGCGCGGCCCTGATAAGGTCGGCGTTGATGTCCTTGCCGATGGTCGCGGCAATCTCGGCTTCCGGCGGAAACTCCAGCATAAGAGCCTTGAAGGCGTCATCGGCGTCCGCATCGGTCAATGTGCGCGAAAGGGCGGCCGCGAAGGCGCGGGTATCCGGCGCCGCGGCGTTGTGTTGCAAGGCGTGATAGCCCTCGACCAGCAGATCGCGGGAGAGCACTTGCGCCGCCTCCCAGCGGTTGAAGCTGTCGCTGTCGTGGCCCATGAGGAAGAGGCGGTCCGCCTCGCTCGCATCGGTCGTCAGCACCACAGGTGCCGAGAAGCCACGGTTGAGCGAAAGCACTGGCCGCTCGCGCAACCCCGTGAAGCGGAAGGTTTGCTGCAATGTCGAGAGTTCGATGACCGGCTGGTTCAACGCGCCAACACCGTCGAGGTGAAGGGGAAGGTCGCGCCCGTCCGGCCCGACAAGCCCAATGCCCAGCGGCATATGCAGCGGCAGCTTCTCCTCCTGCCCTGGCGTCGCGGGCGTGGCCTGCGCCACAGTGACGTCAAGCGCCCGCGCCTTTGCATCGTAGTGCGTGCTCACGCTCACCAGCGGCGTTCCGGCCTGTTCGTACCAGCGGAAGAAATGGCTGAGATCGCGGCCTGACGCATCGGCCATGCAGCGGACGAACTGCTCCACCGTGGCGGCTTCGCCATCATGCCGCTGGAAGAAGAGATCCATGGCCTTTCGGAAGGCAGGCTTGCCGATCAGCGTCTGCATCATGCGGCACAGTTCGGCACCCTTCTCATAGACCGTGGGCGTATAGAAATTGTTGATCTCGATGTAGCTCGAAGGCCGGACGGCATGGGCCAGCGGCCCCTGGTCTTCGGGGAACTGACGTGCCCGTAAAGTGCGCACATCCTCGATCCGCTTTACGGCGCGCGAGCGCACGTCCGACGTGAACTCCTGGTCGCGGAAAACGGTGAGGCCTTCCTTCAGGCACAGCTGGAACCAGTCGCGGCAGGTGATGCGATTGCCGGTCCAGTTATGGAAATATTCATGCGCGATGATGCGCTCGATGTTGACATGGTCTGCATCCGTCGCGGTCTCGGGCCGCGCCAGGATGTATTTGTCGTTGAAGATGTTGAGGCCCTTGTTCTCCATGGCGCCCATGTTGAAATCGGACACGGCCACGATGTTGAACACGTCGAGGTCATATTCCCTGCCAAATGCAGTTTCGTCCCATCGCATCGAGGTCTTGAGCGACTCCATGGCCCATGCGCAACGATCCTCCTTTCCCTGTTCCACATAGATGCCAAGAGAAACTGGCCGGCCCGACATTGTCGTGAACACATCATGCACACTGGCAAGGTCGCCCGCCACCAGCGCAAAGAGATAGGACGGCTTGGGATGCGGATCATGCCACTCCGCGAAATGACGTTCTGTTCCGGCGATGTCGCCCCGCTTGCCCGGATTGCCGTTGCACAGAAGCACGGGGAGGGACCGGGGCGCTTCGATCCGGACGTCGTAGGTTGCCATCACATCGGGGCGGTCGTGGAAGAAGGCAAAGCGCCGAAAGCCCTCGGCTTCCATCTGCGTGCAATAGGCTCCGGTCGATAAGTAAAGACCTGATAGCGCCGTGTTGGCCTGTGGATTGCAAACTTGTTCGATGCCAAGCTTGAACGGTCCCGTCGGCACAGCGGCAAGCGTGAGAAGATCACCGGCATATGTGTAGCCGGAATCAGCCAGTGGCGCACCGTCGATGGTGATGGAAACGAGTTGCAGTCCTTCGCCATGCAGCACCATCGGCCCCTGCGCGCGGGGCTCCACACGCATTTCTGACCGGACACGCGTTGATGTGGGATGCAGTTCGATGCTCAGGCTCACATGGCGGATTGCCTGCGATGGCGGCGCATAATCGGCGAGGTGAATGGCGGGTGGCGGGTCAGCGCTCATGTGTAATCTCCGTGCAACGGGGATAGCCAAAGCCCGTGCGATTGCCAAATCTAGCCGTTGACCAGCGTACGCGCCAACTGGTTATGGCGCATCACCACGCCCGCCACGTCGGCGGTTTGCAAAACACCTTCGCGCACAACGATCTTGCCGTTGATGAGACTGAGCGCCGCGCGCACGGGTGATGCGAACAGGAGGGCCGCGACAGGATCATGCTGGGCTCCCGCATGCTCGATGCCGCGCATGTCGAATGCGACGATGTCGGCCGCCATGCCGGGCGCGAGATGTCCGATGTCCGTCCGGTTCAGTACAGCCGCGCCACCCCGTGTCGCCATCTCCAACGATTGCCGTGCCGTCAATGCGTCCGGGCCAAACCCCACCCGTTGCAACAGCAACGCCTGACGCGCTTCGCCGAGCATGTGGGCGCCGTCATTTGAAGCGGACCCGTCAACGCCGAGGCCCACATTGATGCCCGCCCGGCGCATCTTGCTGATGGGCGCGATGCCGGACGCAAGACGCATGTTGGAGCAGGGGCAATGCGCCACGCCAGTGCCGCTGCGGGCGAAGCGATCGATGCCATCATCATCGAGCTTGACGCAATGGGCGTGCCATGTGTCGGGCCCGGTCCAGCCCAGATCTTCGGCATACTGCGCCGGCGTGCAGCCGAACTTCTCGAGGCTGTAGGCCACATCGTCGTCGTTCTCCGCGAGATGCGTGTGAAGTGAAACGCCAAGCGACCGCGCTAGGGCCGCGGTGTCACGCATGAGTCCGGTCGAGACCGAGAATGGTGAGCAGGGGGCCAGCACCACGCGGCACATGCTGCATTCAGATGGATCGTGATACGTCTCGCCAAGGCGCTGCATGTCGCGCAGGATGAAGCTTTCGTCTTCCACCACGCTGTCGGGCGGTAGTCCACCTTTACTCTCGCCCACGCTCATGGCGCCCCGCGCAGCATGAAATCGCATGCCAATCTGTTGCGCCGCGGCAATGGAGTCATCCAGCCTGCATCCGTTGGGGTAAATATAGAGATGATCGCTCGAGGTCGTGCAGCCGGAGAGCATGAGCTCCGCCATGGCGGTCTGCGTGGAAACGCGGATCATCTCCGGCGTGAGCCGGGCCCAGATGGGATAGAGCGCCTTCAGCCAGTTGAACAGGTCGGCATCCTGGGCGGCGGGCACGGTACGCGTGAGCGATTGATACATGTGATGGTGGGTGTTGATCATGCCCGGCATCACCACGTGGCCGCTGCAGTCAATCACCTCCTGCGCGGGCGGCAGTCGTCCATGCGACGCGTGGATGGAGACGACGCGATTGCCCTTCACCAGCACGGAACCGCCTGCGAGTTCCCGGCGCGCGTCATCCATCGTCACCAGCACGGCCGCGTTCTTCAACAGCGTTGTTGTCATCTCATGGCCTCACGGATCGCCCGGCACGCCATAGCGAGGGGCCTGCGTGGGATCGATCGCCCTCTGCAAATAGGCACCCATCTGCGGCTTGTAGGCGATCCACAGCTTCCGCAATGTCGCGACGGGATCATGGTCATCCCAATCGACGCGGAGCGACACGAGAGGAAATGGCGCGGTGTGATGGACAAGCAGCGCCGCCGAGTGCACGGGACCTTCTTCACCACCAGACGCGAGACCAGCCTCCAGTGCGCGCAACAGGCGCTCTGCCAGATGTTCACCAACACTTGCGGCAAACGCGGCCGTCATCACCTGAGGCAGGGTGGAAGATTTGAGAAGATTGCCGGCTGCCACGCAATCTTGCTGTTCTGAAACACCATGCGTGCCAAGGATCTCTTTACCCGAAAAACTGGCGCTGGTGCCATGCCGGTCCACCGCCGTCAGCTGGCGGTATTCCCGGTGCGGCCTATCTTGAATAAGCGAACGAATTGCGTCGCTTGCGCTCAACCCTTCAGCCATCTTGTCAAGCAACAACGGTCCCAGGTTGGGGTCGGTGACGTTCTGCGTGGCGACCGCGCCAACGCCTGCCCGCGCATGCGGACAGCGCGCGCCCACGGCAATTGATGAGGTGGTGATGGCAACACCGAATGCACCCGTCTTGGCGCAGCGCCCCGCGATGGAAAATGTCATGGCATCAATCCGGAATAACGGCCGTGGCTTCGATCTCGACGAGCCACTCCGGGCGCGCCAGCGCGCTGATGACGAGTCCCGTGGAACAGGGGAATACGCCCTTCAGCCAGTTGCCCATCTCGCGATACACATCCTGCCGGTAGCGAATGTCGGTGAGATAGATGACAACCCGGCACACGTGATCAATGCTGCCGCCCGCTTCTTCCATCAGCATCTTGATGTTGGCCATGGCCTTGCGCGTCTGCAACGTGGCATCGCCGACGTGCAGTGACTCGCGCGTGTCGAGGTCCTGGGAAATCTGTCCGCGCACGAACACCATGGTACCCCGCGCCACAACAGCTTGGCAGAGGTCGTTGTCGAGTTTCTGTTCGGGGTAGGTGTCCTTGGTGTTGAAGGGACGGATGCGGGTGTGGGCTGTCATGCTGTTGCTCGGCGGTCATCGGTTGTGGAAAGGTCGGCGCGGCTCAGCGCTCGTTCAGGTGAAACCATATATTGCCCACAAGCGGGAAGGAAAGGCCAGCACCGGGAGATGGTTCAGTCCTCCGCGACATCTTCCCCGGAGAGCGGCATCAGGCGCCCATAACTGCGGCTGGAATAGATCAGCGGCGGCTCGCTGCCGCGTTCCGCCACGATGACCCGGCCAATGAAGATGCGGTGGGTGCCTGCATCGTGAATGGTTTCCGTCTCGCATTCGAAGTGCGCGGCAGCACCTGGCAAAACCGGCATGCCGGCGGCGCCGAATTCCCAGCCGTGCCGGCCGAAATCATAGGCCTCCCCGCGAATGGGCCGTCCTGAAAAGATGCGGGCCACTTCGGATTGCGATTGCGCCAGGATATTCACCGCAAACCGGCCATTCTGCGTGATGGCGGCCACGCAAGGATTGCGGCGGTTCACGCAGACAAGCAGCAAAGGGGGCTCGGCGGAAACCGAGGCCAGCGCGCTCACGGTGAGGCCGAACCGTCCCGCAACGCCAGCCGTGGTGACGACGGTGACGCCGGTGGCCGCTGCTCCCATGGCTTGCACGAAATCTTCCGATTTCACGGCCTGGCCCATGGGCCCCGTCGGGTTCACTACGTTCATGGTTCCTCTTTCACCACGCGGATACGGAACCGAATGTCGCACAGATTTCAGGAACAGGCCAGTTGCCGGGAGATGATGTGACGCGGCCCCTCCGGCGCATCGGCCCATTGCGGATGGCGGCGAGCCAAGTATTGTAAGGGCTACAGCGCGCAGCGCAGCACATGCTTATGTGCCGGCTTTCAATTTCCAGGAGTTCACCCATGAAGCCCAACACCACCATCATCGGGGCGGGCATCGTGGGCATGTCCACTGCCGCCTTCCTGCAAAAGGCTGGCCATGATGTCACGGTCATCGACCGCGTGGGACCCGGCGAGGGCTGTTCCTTCGGAAACGCCGGCGGTGTCGCTTTCGCCGAGATCATGCCGACGGTGCACCCCCGTATCTTCCGCAAGCTTCCGGGCTGGCTGATGGATCCGCTGGGGCCCCTCACCATCCGCTGGAGCTATCTCCCCAAGGCTTTGCCGTGGTTCCTGGCGGCAGCGCGCAACGCCACTCCGGCCAGGGTGGAGTCCATCGTGCAGAGCCGTGCCGCGCTCGGCCTCCGCACCATTGCCGATTTCGAAACACTGCTGACGGACGCCGGGCGCAAGGATCTGCTGGTCTATCGCGAGACACTGCGCCTCTTTGACGACGAATCCCACTTCCGCGCCGAAGAGGAAGAACGCGAAACCAAGAAGCGGCTGGGCTTCCCTTGTGACGTCTTCACTGGCGATGAAGTTCGCGAGATGGAGCCCGCCGTGGGCAAGAATGTCATCCGCGGGGCCTCGCACGGCGGCTGGTATTTCGTGACGAACCCTGAAGGCGTGGTCAAGGCCATCGCCAAACGCGTCGTGGCCCATGGGGGAAAGCTGATCGCCGACGATGTGAAGGGCATCATCACGCAGGACGGTGCAGTGACCGCGCTCACGCTCGCAGGCGGCGGCCGTCATCCCGTGCAGAATCTCGTCGTCTGTGCTGGTGCCTATTCCCATCAACTGGCGCGTCAACTGGGCGAGCAGGTGCTGCTGGAAGCTGAGCGCGGCTATCACATTGTCTTGCCGGATCCCGGCATTTCTATTTCGCGCTCCCTCACCTACGCGCGGACGCCCGGAGTTGCGACCCCCATGGAGATGGGCCTGCGCATTGCCGGCACGGACGAATTCGCCGGTCTTGAGGCCGAACCGAACTATGCGCGGGCTGATAATTTATATCGTCTTTTCAAGCGCGTATTGCCGAACCTTCGCGCACCGGATGAGCGCGCTACCCGCTGGATGGGCCGCCGCCCCGGCACCGCCGATTCATTGCCCGTGATTGGTCGCTCGAAGACCATGCGCAACGTCGTCTATGGCTTCGGCCATGGCCACATGGGCCTCACCTGGGGCCCCACAACCGGGCGGCTGATATCGGAGATCATGTCGGGCGTTTCACCCAACATGGACATGACGCCATTCCGCGTGGACCGGTTCTAGATTCTTGCTGCCGCCAAAACGGCGCTGGACAATGGAGCCAAAGCGCCACGGTGACTGATGACATCAGCGGCAACATCTGCGCCATGGCGGGCGGCGTCGACAGCATCGCCGCGCTGGGCGTAGCGCGTCAGGAAGCCTGCCGCAAAACTGTCGCCTGCCGCGGATGTATCGACGATGGCGGGTGATGGCGATGCGGGAACATGGACCATCTGCGCACCGTCGTAGACATCCGCGCCGCGTGCTCCGTTCTTGACGACGACGACACGCGCGCCGCAGGCCATGTAACGCTTCGCCACCGCATCGGACGAGAAGTCACCGAACACCGCCTGTTCATCGTCGAGGCCGGGCAAGACCACGGACGAGACCCGCGCCGCTTCGAGAAAGAGGGACGCGGCGTCGGACCGCCCGCGCCAAACCTTGGGGCGGTAGTTTGTATCGAACGAGACGAGCGCACCCCGCGCCCTGGCTTCACCCAGAATCCTGATCAATGTGATTGCCGCATCAGGGGGCAGGATGCCGAGCGTGATGGCGGAAAAATGCAGCACGTCTGCCGAGGCGCAATGCCGTTCCACATGAGCTTGATCATCCGCCAGTCGCTTTGCCGCGGATGTGTCGCGCCAATAGGTGAAGCTGCGTTCGCCGTCCTTAACCGTGATCAGATACAGTCCCGGCGAAGCACCGGGGATGACACGGATGGGCGCGGTGTCGACCTCGGCAGCTTGCATGAAGGCGCGCATCTCGCCGGAAATCGCGTCATCACCCAGTGCCGTGAGATACGATACGCTCCACGCCCCAGGCAGCAGGTGCCGCGCGTACCACGCCGTGTTGAATGTATCCCCTGCAAATCCCTGCCGCAGCAACCCGTGTCCGGCATCCGACAATTCCACCATGCATTCGCCGATGGCAAGGAAGCGGGGCATGGGCTCAGTAGAGTTCCCGCACCGCTGCAAGTTCGTGTGCAAGCGCGGGGACGTCATTTGCCTTCACAGCTCTGTCCATGGCCGCGAGGCGCGGACTGATGAGCGCGGCAGAAATGGCAAAAAACTCGTTTTCGTCCAGGGTCTCGATCGGCTTGCCTTCTTCCGCCAGGAGCAGGGCGAGGCAGGCTGTTGCCATGACGGCCAAGTTGACGTCCGTGCCATTGAGATGCGCGAAACCCGCGCGTGCCGGACCGATGCGCGCGATGGCACGGGCCTCGGTCAGCGCCAGCAGGATCTGGGCCAGTCCGGTGATTTCATCGGGTGCAGGCGTGGCCTGTCCCGCCAGCGCACGCCGAGCCGCATCGATCCGGTGCTCCAGCACGAGGAATGGTGGTTCGGCATACCGTTCGAGGATGTGCCGCGTCGCACGGAAGAAATAGGCCGTAAACAGCGAGGTCATGGCGAGGCGGTTTTCCCGCACCGCCCGCGTCACTTCTTCCACCATGTGCGGAGCAAAAGGCGAGGGCAGGTTGCGCCATTGCGGCAGGAGCAGGCGGATGGAGGCATCAGCCCCGTATGACAGCACCGTGTCCACCAGCCGGGCAAGCCTGCCTACCAGCCGCGACAACACCGTGGGTTGGCCCGAGTCGGCCTGCGACATGTCACGCACATAATATTGCGCCGTCCGCAGCCCGTCGCGCACGCCTGCGGCCATGCAGACGGCATGGTCGGTGAGTGTTTCGGCGGATCGTACGGCAGTGCTCATGATCTTGTCTCTCTTGGGCAAATTCAACCTTGCGGGACGTGCTTCGTCAAGCCAACATGCCGCCACAGGATGAATGCATGTTGACGCCCCTCAAACCGGAATTGACAGAAGCAACCGACCTCAGCCACGAGGCCCGGCGGTTTCGCACCATCTTGAAATCCTTCGAGCGCAACCTGGAATTGCTGTTCCGGGACACGCGGCTTGCCCCCCATGTGGATCATGCGGCGCTCGCCGTGGCGTTCTCCAACTGGCGCCAGCGTTTCGATGCCACAAAGCACCTCGCCCATGTCGATCGCCACGACTTCACGATCTATTCTGCCGGGTTGATGCTGAAGGAACTGATTGCCGCAGCACCCCTGCAAACGGTTCCGCGCACCGACGCCGTTCCGGCCGTCATCCAGTCTCACGCACAACATGCCCTTGCCAGTTGGCCGGAAGGCTATGCCTACACCAGTTTCTGCCTCTCGGTGGCGGCGGCCATCCTGCATGAACTCGGGGAAGAAGAACCCGATACCGAACGGGCCTCGGACGATCCTGCCTTTTGGGCGTCCTTCAAGGAAAACGTGGCCGAGAACCCTGCGGCGGCCATTGCCTTTTTCGACCTCGTTTGCGGCAAGGAACCGAACTGGGACGCCCCGGACGTGCCGTGGCTCAGGCGGGCCTTCGCCGGCGCCCAGCTCTTGCCCAATGCGTAGCGGTCAGAGTGCCGCAGCCACGTGCGGCCACACTTCTTCGACACCGCTGTAAACCATCTGTAGCGCCACGTAGAGAATGATGAGCAGGCCGACATAGGCGATCCAGCGGTGTTTCTGCAGAAGCTTGGCAATGAACGAGGCGGCAAGGCCCATCAGCGCCACCGACAGGATGAGGCCGATCACGAGGACTTCGATATGCTCATGCGCCGCACCGGCCACAGCCAGCACGTTGTCGAGTGACATCGAAACGTCGGCGATGACGATCTGCCAGGCCGCCTGCATGAATGTCTTGCGAGCCGCACCGCGCGCGATGGTGCCATCGGCGTTCAGGTCCTGATTGCTGACGGCCTCGATCGCATCGCCCTCGTCGTCGTGGCCCGTGTCGCGCAGTTCGCGCCACATCTTCCAGCACACCCACAAGAGCAGGATGCCACCCATCAGCAGCAAGCCCAGAATCTGGAGCAACTGCGTTGTGAAGATGGCGAAGACGATGCGCAGCACTGTCGCCGCAAGGATACCCACGAGGATGGCCTTGTTGCGCTGGTCCCTGGGAAGGCCAGCGGCTGCAAGGCCAATCACGATGGCATTGTCGCCCGCGAGGACGAGGTCGATCATGATGACCTGTCCCAGGGCGACGAGGGCCTGGGTGGAGAAGAGAAAATCCAGCAACGGGAACCACCTGAGTTGAGTCCGGCCTCACATAGGGCGGACCGCCGTCTTTCTCAAGCCGTGGATTTCAAGCTGTTCAGCCGGGCCGCCGCTGGGCGTAACCGAGATGGGCCGAAAGAGCATCAAGGATGGCCTGAGCAGCATCGGGAACGACGGTGCCCGGCGGGAACACCGCCGCGGCTCCCATATCCATGAGGGTGCGCACATCTTCCGGCGGAATGACACCGCCCGCGACGATCAGGATATCCGGCCGCCCACATGCCGCCAGCGCCGCCTTGAGTTCGGGAACGTGGGTGAGATGCCCGGCGGCGAGTGACGATACGCCGACAACGTGCACATTCTTCTCCACCGCCAGTTTCGCAACCTCGTCCGGCGTAGCGAAGAGGGCGCCGATGTGCACGGTGAATCCCATGTCGTCGAAAGCCGAGGCGATCACCTTTTGGCCCCGGTCGTGCCCGTCCTGTCCGATCTTGGCCACCAGCACCGTTGGCGCGCGCCCTTCGGATTCGGTAAAGGCGCGGACCGCATGGCGGGTGGCATCGATCTTATGCAGGTCGCGGGGCGTGGCGGCATAGATGCCTTTGACAGCCTTGGGGATGGCCTGGTGACGGCCCCAGACAGTTTCGAGAGCCAAGGAGATTTCACCCACCGTGGCCTTGGCCCGCGCCGCAGTCACGGATGCGTCCAGCAGGTTGCCCACGCCACTGCGGGCCACCTCGCTCAGCGCTGACAAGGCGGCGGCAACGGCAGCCTCGTCACGCTCGGCCCGGAGGCGTTCAAGTTTTGCAATCTGTGTGGCGCGCACCTTGGAATTGTCCACGACCAGGATGTCGACGGGCTTGTCATTCCCGGCCTTGAAGCTGTTCACCCCGACGACAACCTGCTCGCCAGAATCAATGCGAGCCTGCGTTCGCGCGGCACTTTCCTCGATGCGTTGCTTGGGAATGCCCGCTTCGATGGCCTTTGCCATGCCGCCAAGTTCTTCAATTTCGGCGAGATGAACGCGCACGCGCGCCGTCAGATCATTGGTGAGCGCCTCGACAAAATGCGAGCCACCCCATGGATCAATCACCTTGCAGGTACCGGCCTCCTGCTGGAGGAAAAGTTGCGTGTTGCGGGCAATGCGGGCGGAGAAATCCGTGGGCAATGCCAGCGCCTCATCCAGCGAATTCGTGTGCAGCGATTGCGTGCCGCCTTGCGTCGCCGCCATGGCCTCGATGCAGGTACGGGTCACGTTGTTGAACACGTCCTGGGCGGCAAGGCTCCAGCCGCTGGTCTGGCAATGCGTGCGCAACATCAGCGACTTCTCGTCCTTGGCGCCGAGCGACGCCATCATCTCGGCCCACAGGACACGCGCAGCCCGCAGCTTCGCCACCTCCATGAAGAAGTTCATTCCGATGCCGAAGAAGAAGGAAAGGCGCGGAGCGAAGGAATCAATCGCCATGCCGGCGGCAATGCCTGACTTCGCGTATTCAAAACCATCGGCCAGCGTATAGGCCAGTTCCAGGTCAGCAGAAGCCCCCGCTTCCTGCATGTGATAGCCGGAGATCGAGATGGAGTTGAACTTCGGCATCCTCTGAGACGTGTAGGCGAAGATGTCCGACACGATCTTCATCGATTCACGCGGCGGATAGATGTAGGTGTTCCGCACCATGAATTCCTTGAGGATGTCGTTCTGGATTGTGCCTGCGAGCTTTTCCGGCGGCACGCCCTGTTCTTCACCCGCCACGATATAGAGCGCCATGATGGGGAGCACGGCGCCATTCATGGTCATCGAGACAGTCATCTTGTCGAGGGGTATGCCTTCGAACAGCGTGCGCATGTCGTATATTGAATCAATCGCTACACCCGCCATGCCCACATCGCCGGCGACGCGCGGGTGGTCCGAGTCATAGCCGCGGTGCGTGGCGAGGTCGAAGGCGATGGAAAGCCCCATCTGCCCCGCGGCCAGATTGCGGCGGTAGAAGGCGTTGGAATCTTCGGCGGTGGAGAACCCCGCATACTGCCGGATCGTCCACGGCTGCGTCACATACATGGTGGGGTAGGGACCGCGCAGGAACGGCGCCAGGCCGGGGTAGGCCGGCCCCGCGTCAGGCGCATCAACAGCAGTGTAACGCGGTGCGACGCTGATTGCTTCAGGTGTTTCCCAGGGTCCGTTGTGAGGCCCTGTCGTGACCCCAAGGGCGGGTGCAAAAGTGATCTTGCTGAAGTCTGGAATGCGCGTCATCACGAGGCCTCCACTTCGGCTGCAAGTTCCCTCGCAGGCTGATAGGCGGTCACACCGATGATGGGCAGCACCTGTGAGCGCGACGGATCGCCTACAGGCCAATCACCCTTTTCAGCCCGTTGCATCACGGCCCAGGCCTGATGGCAGATGCGATCTGTCTGTGATTCAATGGCGCCCGCACCAGCTCCCGGATCAAGGACGCGCCACAGGTTCGACTCCTGCAGCAACAGGTTCTGCACATTGCGCGCCACGCGGCGCGCAAAAGCATTGGGCACACCCTGGTTGAATGAGAAGGGCAACACGCACACGGAATCAGCACCGCCCAGCCCGGCTCCAAATACGGCAGCCACGCTGCGGAGAATATTGGTATGGGCGTCTGTCTCCGAAAGCATGATGCGCGACGTTTCCGCATGCAGGGAGAGCGGCCGGTACGGCAGACCGCTCTGCTTCAGCACCTCCCGCCACAGAATGCGTGCCGCACGGAACTTCGCAAGCGTGGCGAACATGTCCTGCGTTGCGGCAAGCGTGATGCTGACGGCCCCCGCGAGAACGGCATCATCAAGGAACGTGAGACGGCGCAGAGACCCGACCGCTGTTGCCACCGCCGCGCCCAATTCCTCGGCATCGTCAAGCCCCCCGGCGTGATAGGCCCGTCCATCGCCTCGCATCAGGGGGCCGGTGAACCCTTGGGCATGGAGAAGTTTGGCAAGATCCGGATCATGCGCGCCGTGATCGACGGCAAGCCGCGCCGGATCGAGCGGCAGGCGCGCAATGAGGTGGCGCAGGGCTTCCGCACCGAGGTCCCCGCCTTCGTTGCGGAGCGAGAATTTGTGAAGGCCCATGTGCTCGATTGCCGGAACCTGTGCCGGGGAGGGCAGAACAAGCCCGGTGACGCCGTTCTCTGTGTCTTCAACGGCCTGCCTGTGCGCGGCTTGCGCATCATGGTGGTCCACGCGCGCGAACACAGCCCATGGGCCGTGGTGCGGTCGTTCGGCAGAGGGTCCAGCCTGACGCTGGAACAGGGCCGCGTCGGCATCGAAAGCGGCGCCCTTGGTGGCCTTCGCCACGCGCTTCAGCCACTCATCGGCTGTCGGTGTTGGAAAATTGTGCATCTGCGAGAACCTAGCCCCGCACACCCCCGACGGCAAATCCGCCTTTTGGCTCACAGGAAACCGCCGACCCCCGGGATATTGGCGGCACAGCGGCGCACGAGTTCATCACCCGCCATGGCGCGGGCGTGGGCCAGTGCAGCCGATCCCACTTGCCGCATCTGCTCCTGCGACAGGCCAAGCGACTGGAGCTTGCTGATCGCCGCCAGTGGCCCGCCCATGAGGCCACCCGCCAGCATGCCCGTCAACCGACCCGCATGGCGGGTGGCAAGTTCATCTGCACCGGGCATCTTTTCGAACAGGGCCGGAACCGCACTGGCGTTTCCCTGCGTCTTGATGAGATTGAACATCACGCCCAGCGCCGCTTCCACTTTTTCCGATGGAAGACCGGTCGCCGCCACAATCCCGTTGATCAAATCCTGCATTGAACGCCCTGTTTGCCTTGCACCATGATTTGGAGCAGATAGGCGCAAAGCCAACAGATTCACAGGGGCAGTTTGAGATGGCCGACAATTCCATTTTCCTGGGCAAGAGCGACAAGCGCGAGGAACTGTTCCTGCCGCTGGCAAACCGCCACGGACTCGTCACGGGCGCCACGGGTACAGGCAAGACGGTGACTTTGCAGATCATGGCGGAAGGCTTCTGCGCCGCGGGCGTTCCGGTCTTCGCCGCTGACGTGAAGGGCGACCTTTCGGGCATCTGCATGAAGGGGGAACCCAAGGACTTCCTGCTCGAACGCGCCAAGAAGATCGGCTTCGACGACTACGGCTTCCAGGAAACGCCAACGATCTTCTGGGACCTCTTCGGTGAAGCGGGCCATCCCATCCGCACCACGGTCTCGGAAATGGGTCCGCTCATGCTGTCGCGGCTGATGGGTCTCACGGAAGCACAGGAAGGAGCGATGAACATCGCCTTCAAGATTGCCGACGAGGAAGGTCTCGCCATTCTCGACCTGAAGGACCTGCGCGCGCTGCTGAAGGACCTCGCCGACCGCGGCAAGGAACTCACCACCGACTACGGCAACGTCAACGACCAGACCATCGGCGCCATCCAGCGCCGCCTTGTGGTGATCGACGAGCAGGGCGGAGACAAGTTCTTTGGCGAACCAGCCCTCGACATAAAGGATCTGATGCGCACCACGCGCGATGGCCGCGGTTACATGAACATCCTGGCCGCCGACAAGTTGATCAACTCGCCGCAGCTCTATGCAACCTTCCTGCTCTGGCTCATGTCGGAACTGTTCGAGGTCCTTCCCGAAGTGGGCGATCCCGACAAGCCGAAGATGGTGTTCTTCTTCGATGAGGCGCACCTGCTCTTCGCCGATGCACCACCCGGACTGTTGCAGAAGATCGAGCAGACGGTGAAGCTCATCCGCTCCAAGGGTGTCGGCATCTACTTCGTCACGCAGAACCCGCTGGATGTGCCTGAGTCCGTGTTGGCCCAGATGGGCAACCGGGTGCAGCACGCGCTTCGTGCCTACACGCCCCGCGAACAGAAGGCGGTGGCGACTGCCGCCTCCACCTTCCGCCCCAACCCCAAGTTCAAGACCGAACAGGCCATCACTGAACTGGGCAAGGGCGAGGCTCTGGTTTCGGTGCTCGACCTCAAGGGCGTTCCCACCATGGTGGAACGCACGCTCATCCGCCCGCCATCCTCGCGCCTCGGGCCCATCACGGCGGAGGAACGCAACAAGCTGATCAAGAATTCGCCCGTCTTCGGCCAGTACGAGGACATGGTCGATCGCGAGTCGGCCTACGAGAAGCTGGCTGGCAAGGCCAAGGAGCGCGCCGCCGAACAGGAACAGGCCAAGGCCGTCAAGACGGCTGCGAAAGCTGATCGTGTGGAACGGACAGCCCGCCCGCGCGAATCCACCACCGACCGCTTCGTCAAGAATGTCGCCGGTTCCGTGGGTCGGCAACTCGGCACGACAGTGGCCCGCTCCATCGGCAACGCGCTGGTGCGCGGCATCCTCGGTGGATTGACCCGGCGCTGATCCCCATCAGCCATGCCCTCTGTTCATAGGGGGCATGGCGCGACATTCCCGCCCGCACTGTGTATGCCAGCGCCATGTTCGAGGCACGGTACAGGGGCTATTGGCTGGTGGCGGCGGGTGCCTCGCTGTTTTCAACGAAGGCGATCTTCATCAAGCTGGCCTATCGCGATGACCTCAACGCGACGCTGATGCTGGCCTATCGCATGGCCTTTTCCATCCCCTTTTTCGTGGCGGCGGGCCTGTGGGCCTGGCGGCAGAAGCAGGTGCGGGGAGAATCGCCCCCCGATATGCGCACGCTCGCTGGCGCCGTCGCCACCGGATGCATCGGCTACTATCTCTCCAGCTTCTCCGACTTCAAGGGACTGGAATACATCAGCGCGCAACTGGAGCGCCTTGTGTTGTTCACGTATCCGATCTGGGTGCTGGCGATTGGTGCTCTCGCACTCGGCCAGAAGATCACGCGCCATGCCATCATCGCGGCCGTCGTGAGCTATTCCGGCCTTGCCATCGTCTTCGGCCTCGATCTGCCGGAGGGCGGGCAGAGTACGGTGATCGGCACGGCCTGGGTCATGGCCTGCGCCATCCTGTTCGCCATCTACCAGTTGCTCGCCAAGCGCTTCGTGACGTGGATGGGCAGCGTGCTGTTCACTTCGGTTGCACTCACGTCATCCGGCGTGGCCTGCATCCTGCACCACCTGATCTTCAATGGCGATTTCTCCGCCAGCAGCTTCTTCCTGTGGATGTGCTTCGGCTGCGCGATCTTCGCAACCGTGCTGCCGTCATTCCTCGTCAACGCCGGCATGGCGCGCACCAGCCCGCAAGCCGTGGCCATGATCTCCACTGTCTCGCCGCTGGTGACGATCGTGCTCGCCGTCTCGATCCTCGGCGAACCGTTCTCCCTCGCCGACGGCATCGGCTCGGCACTCGTGCTGGCCGGTGTCGGTTATTTCACCTGGGCGGATTCGCGGGCGAAGGCGGCCCCTGCCGCCGAGGCCCTTGATTGATCAGCTCACAGTATCGGGCAGAACCTCTTTGCGCTTGGCCATGAAGGCCTGCAGGGCTTCGTCGATGCCGGGGTCGAGCGGCGGCGCCTCGTAGTCGCGCAGCATCTTCTTCCACGTCGCGTTGGCGCGGACCACGATGTCCTTTTCGCCGTCATCGCGCCACTGCTCGAACGAGTTGTTGTCGGCTAGTGAGGAGCGCCAGAAGGCGGTCTCGAAATTGGCCTGCGTGTGCGAGCAGCCGAGATAGTGCGATCCCGGGCCAACTTCACGGATGGCATCCATGGCCTGGCCGTTCTCGGAGAAGTCCGCACCCTCGGCGAATTTCTGGAACATGGTGAGCTGGTCGGCATCCATGATCAGCTTTTCGTAGCTGGAGGCGAGACCGCCTTCCAGCCAGCCTGCCGCGTGGAGGCAGAAGTTGACGCCCGCGAGCAGCGTGGGCCACAGCGTATTGGCGCTTTCATAGGCCGCCTGCGCATCCGGAACCTTGGAGCCGCAGAGCCCGCCACCGGAACGGAACGGCACGCCCATGCGCCGCGCCAATTGTGCGGCACCGAGCGTCACAAGGGCCGGTTCGGGCGAGCCGAAGGTGGGCGCGCCGGACTGCATGGACATGGAGGCAGCGAAGGTGCCGAACACCACCGGCGCACCGGGACGGCACAGCTGCGTGAAGGCAATGCCCACGGAGGCTTCCGCGAGAATTTGCGTGAGCGTGCCCACGGCCGTCACCGGCGACATGGCGCCCGCCACGATGAAGGGCGAGATCACGCAGGCCTGGTTGGCCCGGGCCAGCACCTTGAGGGCACCCAGCATCACGCCATCCCACACCATTGGCGAGTTGGCGTTGATGAGCGAGGTCATCACGCAATTCTGGTCGACGAAATCCTTGCCGAACACCAACTCGGCCATGGCGACGGAATCCGCCGAGCGTTCCCCCGCCGTGACCGAAGCCATGAACGGCTTGTCGCTGTATTTGATGTGCGTGTAGATCATGTCGAGATGGCGCTTGGCCACCGGAATATCCACCGGCTCGCACAACGTGCCGCCCGCGTGATGCAGGCTCGGCAGCATGTAGACGAGCTTGGCGATGTTGCGGAAATCCTCGATGGTCGCATAGCGGCGGCCTTCATCCATGTTGCGGATGAAGGGAGGGCCGTAAACGGGTGCGAACACCGTGTTGTTGCCGCCGATGGTCACGTTGTTGGCGGGATTGCGGGCATGCTGCACATATTCGCGCGGCGCCGTCTTGATGAGCGAGCGCACCAGCCCGCGGGGGAAGCGCACGCGGAAGCGCTTCGGGTCCGTGGCGTTGGCCTTGACGTCGGCTCCCGCGTCTTTCCACATGCGCACCGCTTCTTCGTCCTCGTAGAAGTCGATGCCTGTTTCCTGCAGCACCGTTTCGGCATTGCGCTCGATCAATTCCAGCTGGTCGTCGCTGAACGGCTCGTAGGGCTTGATGGCACGGCGGATGAAGCCTGCCTGCTTGACCGTGGTGGCAGTGCGGGCCGCACGGCGGGCGTCGGCGCCACCGCGGGCGCGGCGGCCGGAGGAAGCAGGTTGCTGATCGGTCATGAGTGCCTCGTCGTCACAATGAGGGTGAGAATTTGTCACCTCGGGTTTACGGGATTACCCGCAAACGGGGTGGCGGCAAACGTCAGGGCAGGGTGCGGAAACGACGAAGGTGGGGCCGGAGCGAAGGAGAGCCAGCCGTAGGCAGGTTTGGGCTGCGACACGGGATCCCGCTTTGTCAGCGTGTCAGGGGGAGCGAAGGACAGAACTGGACGTGGGCGCGATGCTCAAGGCGGCTTGGGCATGAGGGGAGAAAATGGAGGGACTGTTCCCGTACGGGCCTGTCGCCTGCATGCAGTGGTGAAAACGAGGTATTGGATTCGGCGATAAGCCCGACCACTCACGCCTGCTTTGCCGTGAGGCAAAGCGGAACAGCGTGCAGTGGCATCCAGAAACGCAGCGGTTTTGGCCCGCAAGGCCCGCACTCGCCAATCCACACAACCAGGGCACTTACGGACTGAGCCCGGCCCCGTTGCGCATTCCTCCAAAGAGGAACACGGGGTGTGGGTGAACTGCGGTAAACCGCGCTTGGACCTTAGTGTCCAAGGGGCGGACCTCCGGCTCCCGGGAGGGATGGATGCTTCGTCCATCCCGCGCGGGCGCTGCTCATGGGTAAGGCAGTGCAGATAAGCTCGCGACACTGATCCCTCCTTGCCAGACCCATCGCAAGCTATAAATCACAATATAGGATTAAAGTCAATAGCGTGGCTCTACCGCAAGGTCACATCCAGCTTCTCAAGCCCGTGGAAGTGATAGGCATCGCGGTACGCCGGTGTGGTTGGCAGGCGGAGTTTGGGAAAGCGCTGGAACAGGATGGGGAGCGCTACTTCCATTTCGAGTCGCGCCAGCGGCGCGCCGATGCAGAAGTGGATGCCCGCGCCGAAGCTGACATTGGTGGACGCATTCTCTCGTGACGCCATGAAGCGGTCCGGTTCGGGAAAGCGCTCGGGGTCGCGATTCGCGGCGCCGAGGAGAAGACCCACCACCTCGCCCTTGCGCAACGTGAGGCCGTTCCATTCCAGGTCTTCCAGCGCATAGCGCGTGAACATGTGAAGCGGCGCATCAAAGCGCATGATCTCCTCCACATGCCCTTCACCGATATCCTCGCGCGCGCCCTGTTCGATGAGCGCCTTGATGCCGTTGCCCAGGGCATGGACCGTGGCTTCGTGTCCGGCATTGAGCATCAGGATCGCTGTCGTCACCAGCTCGTCCTCCGAGAGACGGCCCTGTTCGCTTTCTGCGCGGATCAACTCCATCAGCAGGCTGTCGCCCCCCTTGCCACGGCGCTCGCGGATGAGATCGCGCATCCAGGATGAGAAGGCGAGCGTTGCCGCAACCGCCTTGTCCTCGATCGCGCGGTCGCGGCGGGCCTGGTACATCGCCACCATGTCATGCGACCAGGCGAGGAACTGGTCGCCCATCTCGACGGGCGCACCCAGCAGATCGCAGATCACCGCCACGGGAATGGGAATGGCGTAGGCACTGAGCAGGTCAGCCTCAGACGCACCTTCAAGTTTGTCCGCCAAGCGGTTGCAAAGATTCGCAATTTCCGGACGAAGCCGCTCGACCTGGCGGGACAGGAAGGCGCGGCTCACGAGCCCGCGCAGGCGCGTGTGCACCGGGGGTTCCAGTTCCAGCAGCGAGTGTTGCTCGAAGGCATAGAAGGGCTTGAGATGCCCGGGCGTTTCCGGCCAGCCGAGCTCATCGCGTGTCGCCACGTGGAGGATCTGCCGGCCGAAGCGCCGGTCGCGCAGCAGGCCGTTCACATCCGCATAGGATGCGCAGCACCAGTGGCCGTATTGCTCCCACTTGAACACCGGCGTTTGCGCGCGGATGGCGTGATAGGCAGGATAGGGGTTCTGCACGAATTGCGTGTCGCGCGGATCAAGGTCGACAGAACGGGTGTTGGTATTGATCTTCATGATGGGCTAGGTGTTCACCTTCGTTTTTGAACTCCTAGCAGTTCGTCACCCCGGCGTCAGGAGGGGCCAGACTTTCAGCCGCTTTCTGGTGGAAGCCTGTATGCCTCCTGTCGCCGGCGTGACAGTGCAGGCGATATTTGGACTCCATGCAGAAAACCCGGCCCGCCGAATTCATTGCCCTTGTGGCGGCACTCACCGCCATGGTCGCCATGACCATTGACACCATGCTGCCGGCCATTGGCACCATGGCAAAGGAACTGGGTGCGGCCCATGACAATGACCGGCAACTGATTATTCTCATCTTCTTCGCAGGCCTGGCATTGGGCACGCTGATCCTGGGCCCGGTCTCGGATTCGACAGGGCGCAAGCCGGCGATCTATGCGGGCCTCGGCTTCTATCTGGCCGGTTGCCTGATGTGCTTCTTCGCCTCCAGCTTCCCCATGCTCATCGCCGGGCGCTTTGTGCAAGGCTTCGGTGCGGCAGGCCCGCGCGTCGTTTCCATGGCCATGGTGCGCGACGGGTCCAAGGGCGCGGACATGGCGCGCATCATGTCGTATGTCATGTCGGTCTTCATGCTTGTGCCGATCATTGCGCCGTCGATCGGCCAGCTTGCCCTGAACTTTGGCGACTGGCGGATGATCTTCCTGGGCTTCATGGTTCTCGCCGTTCTGGCCGGGATCTGGCTTGCCACCCGGCAGGAAGAGACGTTGCTGCCTGAGAACCGCCACCTCTTTCACGCCAGCGCCCTGTGGGACAGCGCCAGGGCCGTGGTGAAACACCCGGTCTCTTTTGGATACACCATTGCGGTGGGCTTCGTGTTTGCGGCCTTCAACGTCTATCTCGCCACGACGCAGCAGGTGTTTGCCGAGCAATACGACCAGGGCGGCTACTTTGCGCTTTGGTTTGGAGGTTTCTCCATCGGCCTTGCCATCGCCATGGTCGTCAACGGACGTACGGTGAGGGTCTATGGCATGCGCAAGCTTTCGAAATACGCGCTCTGGGCCTTCATGGCCAACTGGGCGATCATGTTGCTGGCCAGCCTTGCGGCGGCAGGCCAGCCACCACTTTGGCTGGTGGCGGTACTGATGTTCATATCGTTCTTCTGCAGCGGCATGATTTTCGGGAACTACAATGCCATGGCCATGGAACCCATGGGGCGAATTGCCGGCATGGCGGCGGCGGTATCCGGTGCCCTGTCCTCGCTGATGGCCATTGTGCTCGGCGGCTTTGCCGCGCGCCAGTATGACGGGACGCTGACCCCCGTGGCGCTCTCCTTTGTCATCTTCGCCGTGGGCGCCTGGGCCGCCAGCGAATGGGCGGAGCGCAACCGCCCTGTGGCCGTTTGAAGCGGGTGAGAATTTCCACCCTTTGCGCTTTCCTGAGCCTCGGTTAGGAAGGGTCATGGCCAAGGGGTATTCCGTCTTTTCACTTCTCAAGCACGCGCTGAAGCCCGACTTGCCATGGGGGCAGGCCTGGGAAAAGCCCACGCCGCGCTCATCCTATGACGTGGTGATCATCGGTGGCGGCGGCCATGGCCTTGCCACGGCCTACTACCTCGCCAAGAACCACGGCATCACCAACGTGGCCGTACTGGAGCGGAGCTACATCGGGTCCGGCAACGTGGGCCGCAACACCACTCTCATCCGTTCCAACTACGTGATCGACGGCAACACCCAGTTCTTCGAGCATTCGATGAAGCTGTGGGAGGGCCTGAGCCACGACCTCAACTACAATTGCATGGTATCGCAGCGCGGCCAGATCGTGCTCGCCGTGTCGCCGGTGCAGATGGACGTCTTCGCCCGCCGCGGCAACATCATGCGGCTGAACGGCATCGATGCCGAGCTGCTGGACCGTGGCGAGGTGCAGAAGCTCTTGCCCTATCTCGACTATTCCAAGGACGCGCGTTTCCCCATCTGGGGCGCCATCCACCAGGCCCGCGCCGGTACCGTGCGCCACGACGCCGTGGCCTGGGGCTATGCGCGCGCCGCCTCGCAACTGGGCGTGCATGTCATCGAGAACTGCGAAGTGACGGGCATGGTGATCGACAACGGCCGCATCACCGGCGTGGAGACAACGCAGGGCCGCATCAACGCCGGCAAGGTGGGGATCGCGGTTGCGGGCCACACCTCGGAAGTGGCGCGCATGGCGGGCCTCAAGCTGCCGGTGGAAAGCCACATCCTGCAGGCCTTCGTCACCGAGACGGTGAAGCCCATCGTTCATCATGTCGTCTCGTGGGGAGCGGAACTCTTCTATCTCTCGCAATCCGACAAGGGCGGCCTCGTTTTCGGCGGCCATATTGACGGCTTCAACACGTATACGCAGCGCGGACAGCTCTTCAAGATCCAGGACGTGATGCAGTGCGCGGTGTCGCTCATGCCCTTCATGTCGCGCATGCGGCTGCTGCGCCACTGGGGCGGCATCCAGGACATGACGCCGGATGGATCGCCCTTCATCTGCCGCACGCCGGTTCGCGATCTCTATCTCAACGGCGGCTGGTGCTACCAGGGCTTCAAGGCCACGCCGGCCTCCGGCTGGACCTTCGCCCACACCATCGCCAACGACAGCGAACACGACCTCAACCGTTGCTACAGCCTCGACCGCTTCGAAAAGGGTCGCGAGATGGACGACTACGGCATCGGCAACTGGACATTCAAGCAATGAGGACCCGGCAATGAGAATTCCCTGTCCCCATTGCGGCGACCGCGATGTCTCCGAGTTCCGCTACGGCGGCGATGCCAGTCGCGTGCGGCCTGCCCATGGCACGGGCGACCTCAAGGAGTGGCACGACTACACCTTCACCTTCGACAACGCGAAAGGTCCGCACACGGAGCATTGGCAGCATGTGCTGGGCTGCCGCCAGTGGTTCAAGCTGAAGCGCAACACCGCCACCAACGTGATTGACGGAGTGGTGGAATGACCGCCTTCACGCGCCTCGGCAAGGGCGGCCGCATCGACCGCAGCCGCACGCTCACCTTCACCTATGACGGGCAGCGCCTGTTTGGCCATCCCGGTGACACGCTCGCCTCCGCCTTGCTCGCCAACGGCAGGCTGCTGGTGGGACGCAGCTTCAAGTATCACCGCCCGCGCGGCTTCATGTCGGCGGGCGTGGAAGAGGCCAACGGCCTTTTCACCGTAGGCGAGGGCAACCGCGCCGAACCCAATATCGCCGGCACCATGGTGCCGCTGGAAGAGGGGCTTGTTGCCCGGAGCCAGAATGCCTGGCCGTCCCCCGCCTTCGACCTCATGGCGGTGAACAGCCTCGCGGCCCCGCTTTTCGGCGCGGGCTTCTACTACAAGACCTTCATGGGACCGTTCAAAAAGTCCTGGATGTTCTATGAGCCCTTCATCCGCAAGGCGGCGGGCATGGGCAAGGCGGACACTGCCAAGGACGGCGCCCGTCATGACGTGGAATACGGTTTCTGCGATGTGCTGGTGGTGGGTGCAGGCCCCGCCGGATTGACGGCAGCCCTGGCCGCAGGCCGCGCCGGCGCGAAGGTTATCGTGGCCGAACAGGATAGCGATCTGGGCGGCAGCCTCCTCTCGGAATCAAGCGATGCGCTGGAACGCTGGCGCACGGGAACCATTGCGGAATTGCAGGCCCTGCCGAACGTGACGCTGTTCACGCGCACCACGGCGCAAGGCATTTACGATGGCAACCAGGTGACGTTGGCGCAACTCCTGCCCGCGGGCCAGTTGCTCCATGTCATCCGTGCACAGACGATCATCATGGCGGCGGGTGCGCTGGAACGGCCGCTCGTTTTCACCAACAACGACCGCCCCGGCGTGATGCTGGCCTCGGCCCTGCGCACCTACCTGAACCGCTACGCGCTGGCGCCGACCGCCCGTGCCGTGATCGCCACCAACAACGACACCGCCTACGCCACGGCCTTCGCGTTGGCCGAAGCGGGCGTGGCCGTGACCATTGCCGAGGAACGCTCTGCGCCTGCTGGCGACCTGCTGGCGCAGGCCGCAGCCCTTGGCATCGCCATCTTCCCCAATGCCGGAATTGCCGATGTGACGGGCGACAAGCAGTTGCGCGCCGTGCGCCTGAAGGGCCGCCACAGCGTCACCATTGATTGCGATGTTCTCGCCATGTCGGGCGGCTGGAATCCGGCCGTGCATCTCACCTCCCATGGCGGCATCAAGCCGAAATACGATGCGGCGATTGCCGCCTTCGTGCCGGGCGGGTTTGCCGAAGGCCATTTCGGCGCAGGAGCCATGCTCGGCCACTTCGGCCTGCATGCCGCAGTGCGCGATGGCGAAGCGGCAGCGCGTGCCGCCCTTGCCCGCTGCGCAATCAGCAAGGTGCCGGCACCGGTCGAGCCACCCGCCGTGCGCGACGACCGCCCCTATGGCATCGCGCCTGCAGCTGATCCCTTCGATGTCACGCTTCCTGCCAAGGCCTTCATAGATTTCCAGCATGACGTGACGGCCAAGGACATCAAGGTCGCGCACCAGGAAGGTTTCCAGTCGGTCGAGCATCTCAAGCGCTACACGACGCTGGGCATGGCGACGGACCAGGGCAAGACCTCCAACGTCAACGCCCTTGCCATGATGGCGGCGCTGCGCGGCCTGACGCCGGAGCAGGCCGGCACCACCACCTTCCGCCCGCCCTATACACCGCTCACCGTCGGCGCGCTCGCGGGCCGCAGCGTGGGCAGGCATTTCCGCCCGACGCGGCGTTCGCCACTGCACGACTGGAATGCCAGGAACGGCTGCACCTTCATCGAGGCGGGGCCGTGGATGCGCGCCTGGTACTACGACTGGGCAGGCGCCACGCCGGAGGAAGCCTACGTCAAGGAAATGCTTCTGGTGCGCAAGGGCGTCGGCATTGCCGATGTCTCGACCCTCGGCAAGATTGACGTGCAAGGCCCGGATGCAGCGGAATTCCTCAACCGTGTCTACGTCAACGGCTTCGCCAAGCTGCCCGTGGGCAAGGCCCGCTACGGCGTGATGCTGAACGATGACGGCATCGTGCTCGACGACGGCACCACCAGCCGGATCAGCGACACGCAATTCTACATGACCACCACGACGGCGCAGGCCGGCGAGGTGATGTCGTGGCTCGAATACCTGCTGCAATGCCACTGGACCGACCTGAAGGTGCATGTGGCCTCTCTCACCGATGAGTGGGGCGGCATGGCCGTCTCGGGCCCAGACTCGCGCAAGGCCCTGCAACTCGCCTTCCCGGATGCGGACGTTTCCAGCGAAGCGCTGCCCTACATGGGCGTGAAGGACATTTCGTTCGGCGGCACGACCGTGCGGCTGATGCGGCTCTCCTTCTCCGGTGAACTGGCCTACGAAGTTCATTGCCCCGCGAATTTCGTGACCGCATTGTGGGAGCACATCCTGCAGGCCGCGGCACCGCTTGGCATCCGCCCCTATGGCCTTGAAGCGCTGGCGAGCCTCCGCATCGAGAAGGGTCATGTGGCCGGTCTTGAACTGGACCATCGCAACTCGCTCGACGACCTTGGCCTCGGCAAGATGGCGGCGAAGGAGAAACCCTTCATCGGCAAGGAACTGCGCCTGCGCGAAGACATGCAATCGGCCGATCGCTGGTCCCTCGTCGGTCTGGAACTGCTGGAACCTGAGAAGCGCCTGCGCGGCGCCTCTATCCTGTTTGCGGCGACAGACGAGATCAAGGGCCATGGCCGCGGCTACATCACCTCCGTCACCTGGTCTACCGAACTGGAGAAGTTCATCGCGCTCGGCCTCTACAAGGGGGGTCTGAAGCATGAAGGTGAAGAGATCATCGCCGCCTTCCCGCTGAAGAACGAACAGGTGCGGCTGAAGATCGTCTCGCCGCATTTCATCGACAAGGAAGGAGCGCGTCTCCATGGCTGAGATCATGCTCGACGCCCGCTCGCCCCTTGCAAGCGCTTCCGCCTTTGACGCCCCCGGCATTTCCATCCGCGAGGAGGGCGGTTTCACCCTCACGCAGGTGGCGGGCTTCGGCAAGGCATTCGAAAAGGCATTGGCCACTGAAGCGGGCAAGCTCCCGGCAAAGGTGGGGACGGCGCAAACGAATGATGCCCTCACCGTGCTGCGGATCGCGCCGCAACAATTCTGGTGCGTGGGGGATTCGGCTCCCGCTGAGCTGTCAGCCGATTGTCTGGTGACACCCCTGTCGTCGGCGCGCTGCCGCATCCGCGTTGAGGGCGCGCTGGCCCGCCGCGTGCTGGCCCGCGCCGCGCAGGTGAATTTCGATGCGAAGGCCTTCAAGCCCGGCCACTTTGTCATGACCGGCATCCATCACACGCCCGTTCTCATCCACTGCGTAGGGGATGACGCTTTCCACGTTTATGCGCTGCGGACCTTTGCGCTGGCCGTGTGGGAGTGGCTGGTGGATGCGGGCGAGGGGCTGGCGCAGCGGGTGTGATTTCCGCCAGCAGCCACGCCGCGAAGGCCTGCACGTCTGCCTGGCGGTGCCGCGCCGCCGGCATGGCAATCACATAGCTTTGCCCCAGTGGCAGGGAATGCCGTGACAGGGCGACGAGCCGTCCATCATCCAGTGCCGCTTGCGCCAGAAGAATCTGCCCGAGCGCGATGCCACAGCCGGACTCGGCCAGTTGCAGCGCAGTCCGCGAGGCGCTGACCTGATGGCCCGTGGAAAGATCAACCCGCTCGCGCGGCGCGACGTGCTGGAACCAGTCTTTCCACGTCACGTTTGAACCGTAGCTCGGTCCCCATTGCGTGTGGATGAGTGCGGCGGAATCAGCCGCCGTGAGATCCCGTTCTGCACCGATTGCGGCAGGGTGGGACGGCGCACAGAGCGGCACCACGCTGTCGCGGCAAAGCTCTTCCTGCACCAGGTCGTCATCCGGCAAGCGTCCATAGTTGATGCGGATGTCCCAGTGTCCCGGCGTCACATCCTCTTCGACGGCGAGGTCGATGCGAAGGCGCGGGTGGCGCGCCAGGAAGCGTGGCAATTGCTGCACCAGCCAGCATTCCGCCAATGATGGCACACAACTGATGCGGAGCCGCCGCCGGGTTCCGCTGCGCGACGCACGCTGGGCCGCCTCCGACAATTCATCGAGCGCCGGGACGATGGATTGCAGCAAAGACTTCCCGGCATCCGTGAGCAGCACGCGGTTGTTCAGCCGCTGGAACAGCGTCTTGCCCAGATGCGTCTCCAGCTTGCGCACCAACTGGCTGATGGCAGCTGGCGTGACCCCGAGGTCACGCGCGGCGATCAGGAAGCTGCCGTGCCGGCCCGCCGCAGCGAAGGCATTCATGGCGTTGAGGGGAAGGGGTGTCTTCATGCGCTGACCAAGAAAATCCAAGTCAGGATGAACAAATTCTGGCTTGCAGGCAAAGGAAATCGTTGTCAGACCTGCGGGTTCTTGGAGGACCCCATGCACGACATTCTTGATCTCGAACGTTACCCCTTGCACCGTGTCGGCACGGCGGAATGGCATGCGCTGGTGAAGCGCTGCCGCGCCGACCTGGCCGCCAACGGCATGTTCAACCTGGAAGGACTGGTGCGTGCCGATGCCCTGGCCCGCATCAC
The DNA here is from genome assembly GCA_016710435.1 of Hyphomicrobiales bacterium. Taxonomy (NCBI): domain Bacteria; kingdom Pseudomonadati; phylum Pseudomonadota; class Alphaproteobacteria; order Hyphomicrobiales; species Hyphomicrobiales bacterium. The sequence goes on from JADJVV010000001.1 coordinate 2,332,584, forward strand.
CGCCGAGATCAACCCCGTGATGGAGCGCCTGTCCTTCCTCCACAAGCGCGAGCACAACATCTATTTCCTCAAGTCCATTCCCGGGCTTGCCCTCGATCATCCGGCACTCGCAACCACGACGACGATCAATCACACCGTCTGCGCCGACCAGATTGCGCAGAGTCTGGTCATGTACATCTACGAATGGGCACCGATGGTGATGTTCCTTGGCGAGACCATGGGCAAGACGGCGCTCTATCCCATGCGCGATCCATTGGCGCGGGTGAATGTGATGAGCTACCGCGCCGGCGAGGCACTGAACTGGCATTTCGACCGCAGCGAGTTCACCACCACACTCCTGTTGCAGGCGCCCGACAAAGGCGGAGAATTCGTCTACCGCACCGACCTGCGCAGCGACACCGACCCCAACTATGACGGCGTGGCGAAGCTGATGCGCGGCGAAGACCCGGATGTGAAGACACTCACGCTGTCGTCCGGCACGCTCAACGTGTTCCGCGGCAAGAACACCGCTCACAAGGTGGCAACCGTGGAGGGACAGAAGGATCGCCTCATCGCCGTGTTCTCGTACTACGAGAAGCCCGGCGTCATGTTTTCCCGCGACGAGCAGATGGGCTTCTACGGCCGCGCCGCCTGAGTCCGGACGCAAACAGGCCGCCACAACATGGCGGCCTGCCAAATTGGACTGGCGCGTTGCTCAGTTGATGGTTCCGCCACCACCGCCCGCCGCGTTGCCGGCGTTGTTGGTGCTGGACACGCCACCCGTGGCGCCCGCGCCACCGGAACCACCACCGCCGGTGTCATTGCCACCGGTATCCGTGCCGCCCGGTTCTCCATCCTTCCCCGGAGGTGCAACGCGCGTCTTGATGATTTCGCACTTGCCCTTCTTGCACAACACCACGTTGATCTTGTTGATGCAGCCATAGCTGCCGGATTTGTTCACGCCCATGTAGGTGCCGCCGCACATGTGTTTCACATCCTTGGGCGAGGCATTGAAAGTCCGCGCCTCTGCCGGAATGGCCGCGAACAGGGCACCGAGCGCCAGACCGGCGAGAAGGGTGCAACCACGAACGGAATGAACGGATAGCGTCACGGGAACCTCCTGTTGGAGTGGCGGAATTGCCATGACGCCACCACAGCATGGCGCACATGAGTCCGTGCTGAAGCCCGCGTTCACCTGACATTCAGGCAAACAAAAACGCCATGCCGGCGTGACCAGGCATGGCGTTTTGAGTGTGTTGGTGTGGGGTCAGAGATTGTCGGTGTTGAACGTGTCGCAATCGCGGACGGAATTGGCCTGCATGCCGGTCTTGAACCAGCGCACGCGCTGCTCCGACGAACCATGCGTGAAGCTTTCCGGAACCACATAGCCCTGGCTGCGCTTCTGCAGGCGGTCATCGCCGATCTGCGCGGCGGCGTTCAGGCCTTCTTCCACGTCGCCTTCTTCAAGAATGTTGGCGCGGGCGTTGGCTTCCTTGGCCCAGATGCCGGCGAAGCAATCCGCCTGCAACTCGACCCGCACCTGAAGGGCATTGCCTTCCTCCTCCGACATCTGCGAACGCGCCTGCATCACCTTGTCGAGGATGCCGAACGAGTTCTGCACGTGATGGCCGACTTCATGCGCCACCACATAGGCCTGCGCGAAGTCGCCCGGCGCGCCGAGCTTGTTCTTCATGTCCTGGTAGAAGGAGAGGTCGATGTAGACCTTCTGGTCGCGCGGGCAATAGAAGGGGCCCATCGCCGACTGCGCCATGCCGCAGGCTGACTGCGTGAAGCCCGAGAACATCACCAGTGTCGGGTCTTCATAGGTCTTGCCCATTTTCTGGAAGATGCCGCCCCAGGCGCGCTCGGTGGAACCCAACACACGCGAAACGAAATCCTTGCCCGCATCCGTGGTCACGTCGGCCTGGCCCGTGCCGCCGCCGGGCACTTGTGCATCGGCTGTCGTGGTGCCGTCCGTGGGGGCGTCCGGAATCTGGTACTCGGTGGAGTTGCCGCCCGGAATCGGCAAGCCGCCACCGCCGCCGTTCATCATCGAAAGCAGGTCGATGCCAAAGATAAACTTCAGCGCGAGATAGGCGATGACGAGCAGCACGATTGTCGAGATGGACATTCCGCCGCCCCTTCCGCCGCCCATCGGAATGTTGATGCGCCTTCCGCCGCCGCCGCCCGGAAAGCCGAAACCACCGCCGCCGCCCCGGCCACGCTGGTCGTCCACGTTGTCGCTTGGACGTTCATTGTCGAGACGCATGATGACCTCCTGAAATATATCCCCCGCGAAACAGGCGCGGCACGTCTGGTGCGCAAATTTGGCGAGTGAGCGCCCGGAATGCAAGGTGTTTTGCGGGCGCACCGATTTCCGCTACAAGCCCGCCCATGACAGACACGCTGACCATTGCGCTCGCCCAGTTGAACCCCACGGTGGGCGCCGTTGCCGCCAACCTCGACAAGGCCCGCGCCACGATCTCCGCACATCGCCACGTCGATCTCGTGCTGTTCCCGGAACTCTACATCGCCGGCTATCCGCCGGAGGACCTCGTGCTGCGGCCATCCTTCGTCATGGCCTGCAAGGAAGCGGCTGAAACACTGGCGCGCGAATTCGCCGATGGCCCGGCGATTCTCATCGGCTTGCCGTGGCGCGAGGGCGACAGGCTGCACAATTCCGTGGCACTTCTCTCCGGCGGCCGGATCGAGACGGTGCGCCACAAGGTTGACCTGCCCAACTACGGCGTGTTCGACGAAAAGCGCGTCTTCCAGCCAGGCCCAGCACCTGGGCCGCTGACGGTGAAGGGCGTGCGCCTCGGCATTCCCATCTGCGAGGACATCTGGACGGAAGAGGTCTGCGAAACGCTCGCCGAAACAGGCGCCGAAATCCTGCTCTCGCCCAACGGCTCACCCTTTGAACGCAACAAGGACGATGTGCGCCTCAACCTCGTGGTGGCGCGCGTGACCGAGACGGGCCTGCCGCTCGCCTATCTCAACCAGGTGGGCGGACAGGATGAACTGGTGTTCGACGGTGCCTCCTTCGTGCTCAACGCCGATCATTCCCTCGCGCTGCAGATGCCGATGTTCGAGGAAGCGGTTGCCGTCACCACATGGCGGCGCCAGGGCGACCGCTGGGCCTGCGAGAAGGGCGACATCGTCCGGCTGCCCGAGCGCGAGGAAGAAACATGGAAGGCCTGTGTCCTGGGCTTGCGCGACTACGTGCTGAAGAACCGCTTTCCCGGCGTGGTGCTGGGCATGTCGGGCGGCATCGATTCGGCTGTCGTCGCCGCCATGGCGGTGGACGCGCTTGGTCCCGACAAGGTGCATTGCGTGATGTTGCCCTATGCCTACACGTCGAAGGATTCCCTCGTCGATGCCGAAGATTGCGCCAAACGCATGGGCGTGCGTTACGATATTGTGCCGATCAAGGAACCGGTGGAGGGTTTCCTCTCCGCGCTGAAGCCCATGTTTGCCGGCAGGAACAGCGACATCACCGAGGAAAACATCCAGTCGCGTTCACGCGGCGTGGTGCTGATGGCGATCTCCAACAAGTTCGGCTCCATGGTGCTGACCACGGGCAACAAGAGCGAGATGAGCGTCGGTTATGCCACGCTCTACGGCGACATGAACGGTGGCTACAACCCCATCAAGGATGTCTACAAGACGGAAGTCTATCGCCTCGCCGCCTGGCGCAACACGCTGGGCGAGGTGATCCCCGGACGCATCATCACCAAGGCACCGACAGCGGAACTGCGCGAGAACCAGAAGGACCAGGATTCGCTGCCGCCTTACGATGTGCTGGATGACATCCTCGACGGACTGGTGGAGCGCGAGCAATCGGTGGCCGAGATCGTCTCGCGCGGGCATGACGTGGCGCTGGTGAAGCGCGTGCAGCACATGCTCTATGTGGCCGAATACAAGCGCCGGCAGGCCGCACCGGGCGTCAAGATCACCCGCCGCAACTTCGGCCGCGACCGGCGCTATCCGATCACCAACGGGTTCAGGGATCCGGGGTGAACGCCAGCGCCGCCACCAGCCTCCTCAGCAATACAATTCCGAACTCTTCTGCTGTTCGTCGGAATAGCGGTTCCCTTGCGCCCATCCCATGGGGAGAATGCGCTCGATTTCGGCGAGATCATCCGTAGACAGACGAATATCCGCCGCTGCCGCATCCATGGCCAGATGCTCGGCCGTGCGTGTGCCCGGAATGGGGATGATGTGCTGGCCCTGGTGGAGCGTCCAGGCGATGGCGAGTGCGGAGGTGCTCCAGCCCCGTGACCTTGCGAATGCGCGGAAAGCCTCGATAGAGCGCATGTTGTAAGCAAACGCCTGGGGCTGGAAGCGCGGCATGGGCCTGCGGAAATCACCGTCGGGGAACGCGGCCGGGTCCAGCGTCACGTCGCTCAGCACGCCGCGCGCCACCGGCGAGAAGGCGACGAAGGCCGCGCCGATGCGCTCGCAGGCCTGCACCATGCCAAGCTGAGGCAGGCGCGACCACAGCGAGAGTTCGCTTTGCACGGCACGGATGGGATGGACGGCAGAAGCGCGCATCAGCGAGGCTGGCGAAATTTCGGAGTAGCCAATGCCGCCGATCTTTCCTTCCCGCACGAAGCCCGCCAGCGTGCCAGTCACATCCTCAATGGGAATCGTCTGGTCGCGGCGGTGGATGTAATAGAGATCGACGTGATCAACGCCGAGGCGTTTCAATGATCCCTCAAAGCATTCGCGCAGGAAGCCCGCCTCGTTGCTGATGCCGCGCGGATTGACCTTGAAGCCGCCCTTGGTGGCGATGGAAAACTGTCGGCGCGCCGCGGGATTGTGCTGCAGGTAGCGGCCAATGATCTCTTCCGACAGATAGGGCCCGTAGATCAGGGCGGTGTCGATATGGGTGACGCCGAGGTCCAGCGCCTTGTCCAGCGCCCGGAACCCGGTCGCTTCATCCGTGGGGCCAAAGGCGCCCGCGAGGCTCATGGCGCCGAACCCCATTTCCCCCACCAGCGGTCCGCCAGCACCCAATTGCCTTTGCTTCATGCTGTGCAACTCCCTTGCATCGCTTTACAATAGAAGGCCATTTGGCTACCGCACAAGCACCATGACCATCGTCCGCTTCGCTCCCTCGCCCACGGGCCGCATCCACATCGGCAACGCTCGCACGGCCATCCTCAACTGGCTGTTTGCGCAGAAGACCGGTGGACAATTCATCCTGCGCTATGACGATACGGACACGGCGCGCTCGACGCTGGAATATGCAGAAGGAATTGCGTCGGACCTCTCATGGCTCGGCATCCATCCCGCGCGCGTGGAATGGCAGTCCAAGCGCTTTCCGCGCTACGACGCACTGGTGGAGAAACTGAAGGCGGAAGGGCGGCTCTACCCCTGTTACGAAACAGCCGACGAACTGGAGCGCCGCCGCAAGCGCCAGGAAGCCCGTGGTGGCCCGCGTGTCTATGATCGCGCCGCACTGAAGCTGACGGCAGACGAGCGCGCCGCACTGGAAGCGCAGGGCCGGAAGCCGCATTGGCGCTTCAAGCTGGACCACCGTGTCATCGAATGGACCGATCTCATTCGCGGTCCCCAGCACACCGACCTCGCGAGCCAGTCTGATCCCGTGCTTGTGCGTGAAGACGGCACTTATCTCTACACGCTGCCATCGGTCATCGACGACATCGACTTCGGCATCACCCACGTCATCCGCGGCGAGGACCACGTCACCAATGCGGGCGTGCAGGTGGCAATCACGCAGGCGCTGGGCGGCACGCCACCCGTCTATGCCCATCACTCGCTGCTGGTGGGGGCGGATGGCCGGGGCCTGTCCAAGCGGCTGGGCTCGCTCTCCATCGCCCAGATGCGCGCCGACGGGCTGGAAGCCATGGCCGTGGTGAGCCACGCGGCCCTGCTGGGAACGTCCGACAATATTCATCCGTGCAAGGACTATTCCGAACTGGTGGAGAGCTTCGACCTTGCCAAGATCTCGCGCGCCCCGGGGCGTTTCGACGAGGCGGAACTGCGCGGGCTGAACGCCAAGCTCCTTCACATGACGCCCTATGATGCCGTCGTTGCACGCCTCATGGGCAAGGACGAAGCCTTCTGGCTCGCCGTGCGCGGCAACATCGAAAAGCTGGCCGATGTGGAACACTGGGCCCACGTGATCGCGGGGCCCATGCTGCCGGTGATCGCCGCAGAGGACCGGGAATTCATCGCTGCGGCCCGCGTTGCACTGCCGCCGGAACCATGGGACGGCAGCACCTGGAAAGTCTGGACCGAGGCGGTGAAAGCCGCAACCGGCCGCAAGGGCAAGCCACTGTTCATGCCGCTTCGCCTCGCCCTCACCGGCCTCGACCACGGCCCCGAACTGGCGGCCCTCCTGCCCCTGATCGGCCGCGCGCGGACGATGGAGCGGTTGGACGGATGAAGCGCTGAACCCTTGCACCGCCCGGTCATCCGCGCCATCATCGCGGCATCATGATCCTTGTCGGCCAATTTGACTCGCCTTTCGTGCGCCGTGTGGCGGTGACGCTCAATCACTATCACATGCCTTTCACGCGCAATCCTCTGTCCATTTTCCGCAATGCCTCGGAGGTGCAGAAGATCAATCCGCTGCTGCGCGTGCCGGCGCTCATTCTGGAGAGCGGCGAGACACTCATCGATTCCCATGCCATCATCGATCATCTCGACGAAGCGGCGGGGCCGGCGCGGGCGCTGACGCCGCGCCACGGACCAGAACGCCGCCACGTCATGCAGGCGGTCTATCTTGCCACAGGCATCGCCGAGAAAGTGGTGCAGACCTTCTTTGAGCGCCATCACCATCCCGACAAGATGCTCGCCAGGGACTATGAGAAACGTCTCCTGTCGCAGATCAACGCGAGCCTTGAAAAGCTGGAACATGATTGCGGCACGCCGTGGTTCTTCGACAACAAGCTGTCCCAGGCCGACGTGAGCACGGCCTGCATGCTGATGCACATGAAGCTGCGCGTGCCGGAATGTTTCCCTGTGAACAAGTATCCGAAGCTGCATGCCATGGCGCTTCACTGCGAAACGCTGGATGCCTTCGCCGATGCCCGCCCGAGCCCCGATGAAACCGTTCCCTCGCGCAAATCGTAAAGGGCGCGTGCCGGCATTCTCTGTCATCATCCCGACCTGCAACCGTCCGCAATTTCTGGCGGATGCGGTGGCATCTGTTCTCGCCCAGCGGGATGCCGATTTCGAATTGCTGATCGTCAATGATGGCATTGAATTGCCGCCGCCGCCCGCCGACCCGCGCCTCCGGCATCTCGAGAATGCCCGCCGTGGCGCCATTGCCGCCCGCAATCTCGGCATCGCCAGCGCGCGCGGCGACTGGATCTCCTGGCTGGACGACGACGACCTGTGGAAGGACCCGCTTCACCTCGCCCGCGCGGCATCGCGTTTGGGCGATGGAGCAGATTTCACCTTCGCGGACGGTGTGATGCAATTCGACACCGGCGCCCCGCCGCGCCTGTTCGCGAAGGACGCCTCGGCGGAGACGCTGGCGCGTGACAACACCATCCTCCTGTCTGCCGTCAGCTATCGCCGCGACCTGCACGATCGCCTGGGCGGGTTCGAGCCGTCGCTGCCTTACTACGCAGACTGGGACTGGTATTTGCGCGTGGCCCGGGCGGGATTCCGCATCGAGCGGATCGCCACGCCGACGGTGGCCATCCGCATTCACGGCAGCAACACTTCGGCCGCCGCCGAGGCTGCGCGGCGGGAAAATCTGCAACTCCTTTCGGCGCGCCACGGCCTTGGAACGATTGCCCTGAAGACCCATGCCGACTTCCTCTGACGCGGGCGCTGCCGTCAAAAAACCCTTGCAAATACAGCATTTTCGTCGTCTCTGGATTCGTTAACAAAAAGTTAAGCGTGATTCTCTTGGGCTTTTTGAATTCCGATTCAAAACACCCGCGAAAAATAAGGGTTTTCACGAATCGCCGAGTGCTGTAACCAATCGTTCATAATTGATTCGCCACCACCAAGGAGATGACAATGGCTGACGAAAAGGTACTGACGGTCGCGCTGTCCAAGATTGCTGCCGAACTGGCGGAGAAGCATGAAATGTCCAAGAAGGGCATGAGTGAACTCCTCGCCAACTTCGTCGAGCTCACGGTCAAGAACCTCAAGAAGGGCAACAAGGTCCGCATCACCGGCCTGGGCATTTTCCAGGTCCGCAAGCGTCCTGCCCGCCTCGGCCGCAACCCGCTCACGGGCGAGCAGATCAAGATCAAGGCTTCCAAGAAGCTGGCCTTCCGCGCCGCCAAGGAAGTCAAGGAAGCGATCTGATTTCGCTCCCGAACTCTTTCGTCGAGCCCCGCCCAGCGCGGGGCTTTTTTATGCGCCGATTTGGTGAGGCGATTTCACCGATGCTGGCGATTGCAAGAGCGAGGCGGGGGCTCTAGGTTCGCCGCGATTTTCACCTTTTCCCCAGGAATATCTCCATGAAATCTTCTGCCCAGGTTGTCGTCATCGGTGGCGGCGTTGTTGGTTGTTCGGTGCTCTATCACCTCACCAAGGCGGGCTGGAAAGACGTGGTACTGGTGGAACGTGACATCCTCACCTCCGGTTCCACCTGGCATGCGGCGGGCGGCTTCCACACGCTGAACGGCGATCCCAATGTGGCCAAGTTGCAGGGCTATACAATCGGCCTCTATGACGAGCTTGAAAAGATCTCCGGGCAGGCCTGCGGCTTGCACCGTTCCGGCGGCCTGATCCTCGCCGAAACCAAGGAGCGCATGGACTGGCTGAAGATGGCCCATGCCCGCGCCAAGTACCTCGGCCTCGAATGCGAACTCCTCACCGTGTCGGAAGCCAAGAAGCTGAACCCGCTGTTCGAGGAAAAGTATTTTGTCGGCGCGATGCTCGACGCCGCCGACGGCAACCTCGACCCGGAAGGAACCACCCACGCCTATGCCAAGTCGGCGCGCATTGGTGGTGCTGAAATCTACCAGGGTACGCGCGTGCAGGAACTGAAGCACCGCGCCGATGGCTCCTGGGACGTCATTACCGACAAGGGCAACATTCACGCCGAGCATGTGGTGAACTGCGGTGGCTTGTGGGCCCGCGAAGTGGGCCGCATGGTGGGCCTCGAACTGCCGGTGCTCGCCATGGAGCACATGTATCTCGTGACCGAGGATGTTCCCGAGGTCGTCGCCTTCAACAAGGAGTTCGGCAAGGAAGTCTCGCACATCATCGACTTCAAGTCTGAAATCTACATGCGCCAGGAGCGCACCGGACTGGTGCTCGGCACCTATGAGCAGGACTGCCGCCCGTGGCAGCCGAAGCAGACGCCATGGGGCTTCGGCCGCGAACTGCTGCAGCCGGACCTTGACCGCATCGCCCCCAACCTCGAACTCGGCTACAAGCATTTCCCCGTCTTGCAGAAGGCCGGCATCAAGCGCGTCATCAACGGCCCCTTCACCTTCACGCCTGACGGCAACCCGCTGGTCGGCCCGGTGCCCGGCGTGAAGAACTACTGGGTCGCTTGCGGTGTGATGGCAGGCTTCAGCCAGGGTGGCGGCGTGGGCCTCGCGCTCTCGCAATGGATGGTCAACGGCGATCCGGGCTTCGACGTGTGGGCCATGGACGTGGCGCGCTTCGGCGAATGGGCCACGCGCAGCTACACCAACGAGAAGGTGCGCGAGAACTATTCCCGCCGCTTCTCCATCCGCTTCCCCAACGAAGAACTGCCGGCCGCCCGCCCGCAGCAGACGACGCCCATCTACGACGCCATGTTGTCCGAAGGCGCCGTGATGGGTGACTCCTGGGGCCTCGAAACGCCGCTCTGGTTCGCGCCCAAGGGCGTGGAACCGAAGGACGTCGTCTCCTTCCGCCGCTCCAACGACTTCCCCCATGTGAAGGCGGAAGTGAAGGGCACGCGCAACGGCGTCGGCATCACCGAAATCGCCAACTTCGCCAAGTACCGCTTCACCGGCGCAGGTGCCGAGGCCTTCCTCTCGCGCCTCATGACCAACAAGATGCCGAAGACCGGCCGCATCATCCTGACGCCGATGCTCAATCCCGGCGGCAAGCTGATTGGCGACTTCACCATCGGCAAGCTGAATGACGAGACCTTCTACATGTGGGGCTCGTCGCAGGCGCAGCGCTACCACATGCGCTGGTTCGAAAAGCACCTGCCGTCCGATGGCTCGGTGAAGATCGACCGCCTCGACATGGGGCTGGTGGGCCTCTCCATTGCCGGACCGAAATCGCGTGACGTGCTGCAGGCCTTGACCGATGAAGACGTGTCCAACGCCGCCTTCAAGTTCATGGACATCCGCGCCATGGATATCGGCAACTGCCCCGTCATCATCAACCGCGTCACCTATTCGGGCGACCTCGGCTATGAAATGTGGGTGGCGCCTGAATACCAGCGCCGCCTCTTTGCCCAGATCAAGAAGGCGGGCAAGCCGCACGGCATCGTCAACTTCGGCATGCGCGCACTGCTCTCCATGCGCCTGGAAAAAAATTTCCCCACCTGGTACCGCGAACTGCGGCCCATCTACGGGCCCTTCGAAGCGGGGATGGATCGCTTCATCGACCTGACGAAGAACGACTTTATCGGCCGCGAGGCGGCGATGGAAGAAAAGCGCTCCGGTGGCAAGCTGCGGCGCGTCTCGATGATCGTGGACGCAGGCGATGCCGATGTGCTCGGCGATGAACCCATTTTCCACAAGGGCAAGGTGGTGGGCTGGGTCACATCCGGCGGTTATGCGCACTATGTCGAGAAGTCGATGGCGCAGGGCTACATCCCCAAGGAACTCGCAAGCGACCTGGGGCAGGGCGCCTTCGAGATCGAGATCATCGGCGAAATGCGAAAAGCCACCATCAACGTTGATCCGCCCTTCGATCCGGAAGGCAAGCGCATGCGCGGGTGAATCCCCGTGATCCCCGCCACGCAACCATCAGCGCTCAAGGTTCAGGCGGTGCTTGGACCGCGATTCCGGGTGGTGGAATTTGATGCGAGCACGAAGACCTCCGCTGATGCGGCGGCCGCCATCGGATGCACGGTGGCGCAGATTGCCAAGTCTGTGATTTTCCGGGCACGTGAATCCGGGCGGGTGGTGCTCGTGGTCGCGTCCGGCATCAATCGCGTTGACGAAAGGAAAGTGGCCGCGCTGATTGGCGAGAAGGTGAAACCAGCCGATGCGGACTTCGTGCGCGAGGCGACGGGATTTGTCATCGGTGGCGTTCCGCCGGTGGGCCACGCAACGCCGCCCGTGACACTGCTCGATCTGGACCTGCAACGCCACGGCACCATCTGGGCGGCAGGCGGCACGCCCAACGCGGTGTTTGAACTGACCTGGGACCTGCTGGTGGAGATCACGGGTGGCGCACCTGCCGACGTGGCGAAACAGGCCGCGCCGACGTGAAATGAAAAAGGGCCGCTGAACAGCGGCCCTTCGCAATTCTGGCGCGAAAATCAGGCGCTCTTGTTCATCTGCGACTTGATGAGACCGGCAATGACCTGCACCACGATACCGCCGATGCCCGACGCTGCGAGGTTGCCCACGGTGCTGCCGCCGCCGGCCGCCGAGGCCAGCGCCGGGATGATGGCGCCGAGAAGGTTACCGCCGCCCAAGCCGCCAAGTGCACCGGCAATCGTGTTGCCAAGGCCACCGAGGCTCGCGTTCTTCATTGCAGCGCCGCCGACGTTGCCGCCCACCGCACCCGCAACGAGTTGCAGGATAATCGGAAGAAGTGTTTCCATTGTGGTCTCCCATTGATGCCCACCCCCGCGGCGGGACTCACCCAAGGTAGCATTTTTTGAAAACTTCACCAAATGGGAATGGGTGAGGCGAATGGCGCGTGGTGAGTGGCGTGTTGAGGTGGGAGCAGGACGCAACAGATGCTGCATCCTGCGCCATCGCCCTAGTACGCATTCTCCGACTTCAACAACGCAAGCGGCGTCTTTGCCAGGATGTAGAGGTCGAAGCCCAGCGACCAGCGGTCGATGTATTCGAGGTCGTGCTTGACGCGCTGTTCAAGTTTCTCGGTTGTATCCGTCTCGCCGCGCCAGCCGCGAACCTGGGCCCAGCCCGTGATGCCGGGTTTCACCTTGTGACGCGCGAAGTAGCCGTCCACCACCTCGTCATACAAGGTGCCAGCCGCCTTGGCCTGCGTGGCGTGCGGGCGGGGGCCGACCAGCGAAAGTGTGCCAGCAAGCACGTTGAAGAGTTGCGGCAGTTCATCCAGCGATGTCTTGCGGATGATGCGGCCCACGCGTGTGACGCGCGGATCATTTTTCGTCACCAGTTTCGCCGCCTGGGCATCGGACATGTCGGTGTACATCGAGCGGAACTTGAACACTTCCACCAGCTCGTTGTTGAAGCCGAAACGCTTCTGCCGGAAAATCACCGGACCCTTGCTCTCCAGCTTCACCGCCAGCGCCACGCCCGCCATGACTGGCGCAAGGGCGATGATGGCAACAGAGGCGATCACCTTGTCCATCGCGCCCTTCAGGAACGCATCCCATCCCGAAAGCGGACGCTCGAACACGTTGAGGAGCGGCAATTGGCCAAGATAGGTGTAGGCACGCGGGCTCAGCTTCAGCTCCGCCGCCGCCGCGCTGATCCGAATGTCCACGGGCAACACCCACAGGCGTTTCAGGATTTGCAGCAGGCGCTGTTCGGCTGTCATGGGAATGGCGACGATCACGAGGTCCACGCGGTTGCCGCGGGCGAAGTCGGCAAGGTCGCCGATCTTTCCGAGCTTGCGGTGCTTGCGGATCGATTCCGGGCTGCGGTTGTCGAAGCGGTCGTCAAACAATCCAACCACCTCGGCATCGAGGCCCGACGACTGTTCGATGAGGTGGATCGCGTCTTCGGCTGCCTTGCCGCCGCCCACGATGGCGATGCGTTGCTTGAGGCCACCGTTGCGCGCAAAGGGCTGCGACCAGATGTGCGTGAAGAGGCGCGACGCGGCGAAATAGAGGCCCGTCAACACCACGAAGCCCAGGGCCCAATCCTGCCCCAACGAAAGATGGAACAGCGGTGACAGCCACCATCCCGCAAAACCGATGGTCGCGGTGATGGCAAGGCTCTTGATCGCGGTGGAAAACCCGTGGAACCACGCTGCGGCACCGTAGAGGTCAAAGCCCCGGATCAGACGCAACGCCGCAAATGCGATGAACAATGCGAAGAACCCGGCAACGGTGTGCTGATAAGGCGTGTGCGAGGCCTGCAATGTCAGCAGCAATGTGATGCCGGTCAGCGCCGCCAGGTCAAATGCCTTGGCCAGCCTCTGCACGACTTCCTGATCGATTGATTTTGAAGCCATCACTGTCCCCCCGGACATTTCCGTTCCTTCAGGCTGGCATGCCACCTGCGCCATGAGGAATTGCTAACGCGGCGGGATGAACACGCGCCGTGGTGAAGGAGGACTTGGCAGACAGGGTTGAGAACCGGTGAACGGGCACGCTAGGCCCTGGCAGGCGCCGCAATCATTTGCAGGGACGAGACGGGCGCCCCGTCGATATGGGCGATCAGCATGCGGGCCAGTTCGCGGCCGGCGGCGCGGTGATCTTCCTCGATGCCGATCAGGTCGGGGAGGGCGAGCCGTGCCAACTCCGAGATAGGCTTGGCCACGAGATCGTAGTCGCGGCCCATCTCCATCCCGCCTGCCCGCAAGCCGCTGGCCACGGCGATGGCCTCGCGTGCCGATGTGCATATGATGCCATCAGGACGATTGCGTACCTCAGCCAGCGCCTTTGCCGCCACTTGCAGCAGTCCGGATGCGGAATCTGAATGCACGTCTTGCACCACATGGCCTTCCATGGCGGTGGCTTGCAAACCATCCCGGAAACCCGTGAGCGTGTGCGTGGCATAAGTCAGTCCGGGCGGAGGCCCGAACAGCGCCACGCGGCGGCGCCCGCGCAGTTTCAGGCGGCGCAGCGCTTCGCAGACATAGGCATGGTTGTCGAAATCATAGAAGCAGTGGCTGATGCCCAACTCGCTGCGGCCATGGGTGATGAAGGGAATGTTGGCGGCACTCAGGTAGCTGACACGCGGATCATCCGGCGTCGTCCGCGAAATGATGATGCCATCAGCCGCATGGGTCTCTGCGATGAAGCGGATGGGCTCCATGGGGTCATGCAGCGAGTAGGGGGTCACCACCAGATGATAGCGGGATCCGGCCAGCGCATCGGAAATGCCGTAGATCATGTTGGTGAAGAAGCCGGAGCCATCGTCCTCCGGGTTGAGCACGAGGCTGAGGATGTTGGTCTTGCCGGTGCGCAACCGCACGCCTGCGCGATTTGGAATGTAGCCGGCTTCGGTTGCAGCCTTTTTCACCCGTTCGCGGGTGGCGGCGGCAATTTCCGGGCTGTCACGCAAGGCCTGGCTGACGGTGGACACCCCCAGGCCGAGCTTCGCCGCCAGATTGCGGAGCGTGGGGCGCTTGTCCTTCAAACTCGACATCGCGGTGTTGTAGGGCAGCTCTGAAACGATTCAAAGCCGGGAAAGCGACTTTGTGTCGGTACGTCACGAAATTTCTGAAACGTTGCAGATTTTGCCCGGAAAAGCTACGGAAAGGCGATGAGGAATCGCCCATGAGCCAGCGCCTGTCATTTCAGCTCTATTCTGCCCGCAGTTTCCAACCTTGGCGGCAAGTGCTCATCCATCTCGCATCCTGCGGTTACGCCGAGGTCGAAGGCTTCGGAGATCCCGCCGTCTATGGGGACCCGGAGCGTTTTCGCGGCCTGTTGCAGCAGAACGGCCTGACCATGCCCACCGGCCACCTCTTTCCGCTTGCCTCTCTCGAAACAGGCCGGAAGAAACTGCTGCACGCCATGCGCACGCTGGGCGTCCATGCGCTGTATTGCCCCTATGTCCCGCCGGAAGAGCAGCCCACCTCCGCTGCCGGATGGAAAGCCTGGGGAAAGCGTCTTGCCGCCACGGCCGAATGGCTGCGCGGCGAGGGCATTGCCTTCGGCTGGCACAACCATGACTTTGAATTCGTGAAACTGAAGGACGGTTCGTTTCCCATCGAACGAATCTTCGAGGGCGGTCCATTGCTGGACTGGGAATGCGACCTGGCGTGGGTGGCCTTCGCTCGCCAGAACCCGGTGAAATGGCTGCGTGACTATGGCGACCGCATCACTGCCGTGCACCTGAAGGACAACGCGCCCAAGGGCAGCCATCTCGATGAGAGTGGCCAGACGGACGTGGGCGCAGGCACATTGAAATGGCCGCAGATCTTCGCCGCCATCCGCCACACGCGCTGCCGGCACCTGGTGGTGGAGCACGACAACCCGAAAGACTTCAAGACCTTCGCCAAACGGTCCTACGATTTTGCAAGCAAGATGGGAGGCCTCGCCACATGAAGTCTGTCCTGGGCATCGGCATCATCGGCTGCGGGAATATCTCCGCGACCTATCTCGAACTCATCCCCATGTTCCGCAACATCGCCGTTGTGGCGGTGGCGGACATCAACACGGAAGCGGCAGAATCCCGAGGTGCGGACTTCAACGTGCCGGCCCAGAGCGTGAAGGCGTTGCTGGCCAACGAGGCCGTGGACATCGTCCTCAATCTCACCGTGCCGGCCGTTCACTTCGCGGTGACGAAGCAGGCGTTGATGGCGGGCAAGCATGTCTATTCCGAAAAGCCCCTCACCCTGTCGATGAAGGACGCGCGCGCCTTGCAGGCCCTGGCCGCGCGGCGCAAGCGTCACGTGGCAGCGGCCCCCGATACCTTCCTCGGTGGCTCGCCGCAGATGATCCGCAAACTTGTGGATGAGGGCGCAATCGGAAAAGTTGCCTCCGGCACGGCGCATATCCTCTCGCCCGGCATGGAGCATTGGCATTCCAATCCGGATTTCTTCTTCAAGCCGGGTGGCGGCCCCATCCTGGACATGGGTCCCTATTACATCACCAGCCTGGTGAGCCTGCTGGGACCGGTGAAGCGGGTGGCCGCCCTCGCTGCAACACCACGCAGGCAGCGGCCCATTTCCTCCGTGCCCCGCGCCGGCGAGATGCTCAAGGTGACGACGCCCACGACGTATCATGCGCTGCTCCATTTCGCGCAAGGCGCCACCATCACGCTGTCGGCCTCGTGGGATGTGTTTGCGCACCGCCACCAGCCCATGGAACTCTACGGCACCGAAGGTGCGATCTTTGTGCCCGATCCAAACTTCTTCGGCGGTGACGTTGTGCTGGCAGGACAGGATGGCGAGGCCCGCAGCGTGGATCTGTGGGACCACCCCTTCACCGCACCGAACTGGAAGGACCAGGAAGGCAATCTCTGGCCCAACTACCGTGCCGCCGGCATTGCCGACATGGCGGATGGAATCCTCCATCGCCGTGACATTCGCTGCGACATCTCCCGCACGGCGCATGTGGTGGAGGTCATGACCGCCATCGCCGACTCGTCAAGGACTGGAAAGTTCATCACGCTGAAAAGCACCTGCAAGCGGCCGAAGCCGCTGCTTCCGGACGACGCCCGCGCACTTCTGAAGTGAGGGCCATGTCCCCCGCTTCACCGCCGCGCTTGAGCCCGCGCATGCATTGGGGTTAGGAAGGGCGCATGGCCAGCGACCTTGCCTTCCTCTCTGCCTTGCCCGATGGCGCGATGCTGCTGGATGTTGCGGGCCGTGTTGAGGCCGCCAATGCCCGGGCCGACGACATGCTGCAAGTGCGCCTCGCCGGGTTGAACGCCCTCAACGTGCTGCGCCTTCCGGCCTTCAGCGAAGCGGTGGAGAAATGCTGGCAAGGCGGCGGAGAGCAAACGGTGGAAATCGAAATCCGTTCCGCCCCGCCGCGCCTGCTGGAAGCCCACGTGGCGCGGTTGGGCGAGGATTCCCGCGTGCTGGTGGTGCTGCGCGATCTCACCCGCGAACAGCAGATCGAACGCATGCGCTCCGACTTCGTGGCCAACGCCTCGCACGAGATGCGCACGCCGCTCACGGCCATTCTCGGCACCATCGAAACCCTGCAGGGCCCGGCGCGTGACGATGCCAAGGCGCGCGACCGCTTCTTCGACACCATGCTGGCCCAGGCGCGGCGCATGAAGCGCCTGGTGGATGACTTGCTCACGCTCAGCCGCATTGAACTCAATGAACACGTGCGGCCCGATGCGCGCGTCGACCTGTGCAACGTCGCGAAGCAGGCGAAGTCAAACCTCGCAGGCCTGGCGAAGGACATCGCTGTTGATGTTGTGGTGGAGTGCAGGCAGCACTGCATCGTCGCTGGTGATGCGGATGAATTGTTGCAGGTGGCACAGAACCTGATCGAAAATGCGCTGAAGTACGGCAATGGCGGTGGCAAGGTGGAGGTGACCTGCGATGTGACGGGCGGCCAATGCCTGTTGAGCGTGCAGGACTGGGGCAAGGGAATCGCCGCGGTGCATCTGCCACGCCTGACCGAGCGCTTCTATCGCGTGAGCACACAGGAAAGCCGCGCCCGTGGCGGCACGGGATTGGGACTCGCCATCGTCAAGCACATCGTCTCTCGCCATCGCGGACGGCTCTCCATCACCTCCGCCGAGGGGCATGGCAGCACTTTCACGATTTCCATTCCGCCATATATTTCAAAGAGTTGAATTGTCACAAAGCTGTTGCGTCGCCGTCGCATAAGTCTCACGTGCGGACGCTATCTCCGCACGGGTCACAGAAAATGACCTGACAGGAGACAAACAGATGACACGACTTCTCTTCGCCGTTTCGGCGCTCGCCATCGCAGCATCACCGGCATTCGCCCGCGACCAGATCCGCATCGTCGGCTCGTCGACGGTCTATCCCTTCACCACTGCCGTCGCCGAGGCCTTCGGCAAGTCCTCGGGCATGAAGACGCCGGTCGTCGAGTCCACGGGAACGGGCGGCGGCTTCAAGCTGTTCTGCGAAGGCGCAGGCGAAGACACGCCGGATTTCACCAATGCCTCGCGTCCCATCAAGAAGTCCGAATTCGAAGCCTGCCAAAAGAACGGCGTCACCGACATCGTGGAAGTGAAGGTCGGCTTTGACGGTCTCACCGTTGCCACTGCCGCCGGCGCTCCCGACGTTGCGCTGACCAAGCAGCAGCTCTTCATGGCGTTGGCCAAGCAGGTGCCGGACAAGGAAGGCAAGCTGGTCGACAACCCCTACAAGATGTGGAACGAGATTGATCCGTCTCTGCCCGCCACGAAGATCGAAGTACTTGGCCCGCCGCCCACGTCGGGCACGCGCGATTCATTCGCCGAACTCGTGCTGGAAAAGGGCGCCGACACGTTTGAAAGCCTCGCCGCTCTCAAGAAGTCTGACGCCAAGGCGTTTGAAACGGTGTGGAAGTCCATCCGCACCGACGGCGCCTATGTGGAAGCAGGCGAGAACGACAACCTGATCGTCCAGAAGCTCGAAGCCAATCCCGATGCCTTCGGCATCTTCGGCTTTTCGTTCCTGGAAGAAAACGAAGGCAAGATCAAAGCCGTGAAGGTGGAAGGCCAGGTCCCCACGTTCGAGACCATTGCCTCGGGCGACTACAAGGTTGCGCGTCCGCTCTTCGTCTACGTGAAGAAGCAGCACGTGGGCGAGGTGCTCGGCATGGCCGAATTCCTCGCCGAATACACCTCGGCCAAGGCCATGGGCGATGAAGGCTACCTTGCCGACAAGGGCCTGATCCCGCTGCCGGCCGAAGAGGCCGCAACCTCTGCCAACACGGTCAAGGACCTCACGGCCCTGACCGCCGACAAGGTGATGTAACCATCACTTTTGCCTGAGGGGCGGTGCCGCGGATGTACCGGGCCGCCCCCGGGATTGTGTTTTCTCTTCCAGCTTCCGGGCCCAGATGACATTGACGCTCACCGATCACCAGCCAGCCCGTTCCTTCGCCCCGAAGGATATGCGCCGCATCGTGCTGGAACGCGCCGTGCTCACGCTGCTGGCCGTGGCGTCGGGCGTTGCCGTGCTCACGACCATCGGCATTGTCTTGTCGGTTCTCTACGAGAGCCTGCGTTTCTTTGCGGAGGTGCCGTTGTGGCAGTTCCTGTTTGGAACGGTGTGGGCGCCCACGGCCAACCCGCCGGCCTTTGGCATCCTGCCCTTGATGGCGGGTACGCTGCTCATCACCACGATTGCCATTCTCGTTGCCGGGCCCCTTGGCCTGCTCTCCGCCATCTATCTCGCCGAATACGCGACGCCACGCGTGAGGACCATGGCGAAACCGCTGCTGGAAATGCTGGCGGGCATTCCAACCGTGGTGCTGGGCTTCTTTGCAGCGCTCACCGTGGCCCCGCTCATCAGGTCCGTCGGCACGGCAGTGGGCCTCGACGTCGCATCGGAATCGGCGCTCGCCGCAGGACTCGTCATGGGCATGATGATCGTGCCGTTGATCTCGTCCCTTTCCGACGACATCATCAACGCTGTGCCGCAAGCCTTGCGCGATGGCTCCTACGCCATGGGTGCAACGAAATCCGAGACGGTGAAGAAAGTGGTGTTGCCAGCCGCACTTCCGGGCATCGTCTCCGCCTTCATCCTCGCCATTTCCCGCGCCATCGGTGAAACCATGATCGTTGTCATGGCCGCCGGACTTGCCGCCAATTTCACTTTCAACCCCTTCGCCGCCGTCACCACCGTCACCGTGCAGATTGCAACGCTGCTGGTGGGCGACCAGGAATTCGACAGCGCCAAGACACTGGCCGCCTTCGCGCTTGGCCTCGTGCTGTTCTGCGTCACGCTCACGCTCAACTACATCGCGCTCCGTATCGTGCGCAGATACCGGGAACACTATGAGTAAGCCTGCCCTCATCCAGAAGCGCTACGCCGCCGAACGGAGATTCCGCTGGTATGGCATCAGTGCAATCCTGCTGACCACGGCGTTTCTGCTCGCCCTGATCGCCGACATCGTCATCAAGGCTTTGCCCACCTTCACCGTCCACGAGGCCAGCCTGCAGGTGCGTGTGGATGCCACCATGGTGGACAGCGTCAACCTTGCCGCCGGTGATTACCTCGGCCTCGTGAAGCAGGCCCTGGCCGCACAATTTCCCGATGTGACGGCTCGCAAGGACAGGAAGGCGCTGAACGGCATTCTTTCGGCCGGCGCTGCGGATGTCCTTCAGTCCCGCGTCCTCGCTACCCCCGATCTCGTGGGGCAGGAGGTCACGGTTCCTGTTGCGCTCGACAGCAATGCTGATCTCTATCTGAAAGGTTACGCCGCACAGCAGTTGAGTGCCCAGCAGAAGGCCTGGCTCGACGCCTTGCGCGACAAGGGCGCGATCACACGCGGCTTCGCCTGGAACTTCCTGCTGGATGGCGACAGCCGCGAACCGGAACTGGCGGGCATCAAGGGCGCGCTGACCGGTTCCATTCTCACCATCATCATCACGCTGTCGCTGGCCTTGCCATTGGGTGTGGCGGCAGCGCTCTATCTGGAGGAGTTTGCCCGGAAGTCCTGGATCACCGACGCGATCGAAATCAACATCAACAATCTCGCGGCAGTTCCCTCGATCATCTTCGGCCTCCTGGGACTGGCCGTGTTCCTCAACATCTTCAACCTGCCACGCTCCACGCCCATCGTGGGCGGGCTTGTGCTGTCGCTGCTGGTCCTGCCGACGATCATCATCGCCGCCCGTGCCGCCATCCGCTCCGTGCCGCCATCCATCAAGGAAGCGGCACTCGGCATTGGCGCCTCGCACCAACAGGCGGTTTTTCATCATGTCTTGCCGCTCGCGGTGCCCGGCATTCTCACCGGCACGATTCTCGGTGTAGCCCGCGCGCTGGGTGAGACGGCACCGCTGCTGATGATCGGCATGATCGCCTTCATCGCCGATGTGCCCCGGGGCTTCACCGATGCGGCGACCGTTCTGCCCGTGCAGATATTCCTTTGGTCGGATCTGCCCGAGGCCGCCTTCCAGTCCCGCACCGCCGCCACGATCATCGTGCTGCTGATGGTGCTGTTTTCCTTCAACGCGCTGGCAATCGTGCTGCGCAAGAAATTCGAACGCCGATGGTAGCCATGAATGACATGAATCCGAAGACGGTCTTCACGCCCGCAATCCCGCAGGCCGTGCTCTCGAAGTCACCGAAGATCGTGGCGGAAGGCGTGAACGTGCACTACGGCGACAAGCACGCCATCAAGGACCTCTCGATCACCATTCCCGACAAGTCGGTCTCCGCCTTCATTGGTCCGTCAGGCTGCGGCAAGTCCACTTTCCTGCGCTGCATCAACCGCATGAACGACACGATTGCCGGATGCCGCGTGACGGGGAGCATCACCGTCGATGGCCACGACATCCACGACCGCGACCTTGACGTGGTGCAATTGCGCGCCCGCGTGGGCATGGTCTTCCAGAAACCCAATCCGTTTCCCAAGTCGATCTTTGAGAACGTGGCCTATGGTCCCCGCATTCACGGTCTGGCGGAGTCGAAATCCGATCTCGAACGCATCGTCGTGGAGAGCCTGCGCAAGGCTGGGCTCTTCGAGGAGGTGAAGGATCGATTGATGCAGCCAGGTACGGGCCTTTCCGGCGGCCAGCAGCAGCGCCTGTGCATCGCCCGCGCCATTGCCGTGAACCCTGACGTGATCCTGATGGATGAACCGTGCTCGGCCCTCGACCCCATTGCTACGGCGCGCATCGAGGAACTCATCCACGAGTTGAAGCAGAACTATTGCATCGTGATCGTCACCCATTCCATGCAGCAGGCCGCGCGCGTCTCCGATCTCACCGCCTTCTTCCATCTTGGAAACCTGATCGAGGTGGGCGATACCGATGTCATGTTCACCGCACCCCAGGACAAGAAGACCCAGGATTACATCACGGGCCGCTTCGGCTAAGGAAAATTTGGAACCATGTCCGACCACATCATGAAAGCCTACGACGACGATCTCGCGTCGCTGCAATCCATGCTCTCCACCATGGGCGGCCTTGCCGAAGAACAATTGGCGCGGAGTCTTGAAGCACTCACGCGCCGTGACACGAAACTCGCGGACCGCGTCATTCTCGCCGACGACAAGATCGACGCGATGGAACGCGCGGTCGAGGAGAAGGCGATCCTCACCATTGCCAAGCGCCAGCCCATGGCGCGCGACCTCCGTCACATCATGGTGGCGATCCGCATCGCCACGGATCTGGAGCGGATCGGGGACCTCGCCAAGAACGTGGCGAAGCGCTCCCACGCCATTTCGGATCCCATTCCGCGCCGTCTCACCACTGGCCTGCAGCGCATGGGGCAACTGGCCCAGGCGCAGCTCAAGCGCGTACTGGATTCCTTCGCGGCGGC
The DNA here is from genome assembly GCA_016710435.1 of Hyphomicrobiales bacterium. Lineage (NCBI taxonomy): Bacteria > Pseudomonadati > Pseudomonadota > Alphaproteobacteria > Hyphomicrobiales > Hyphomicrobiales bacterium. Next base: position 2,354,760 of record JADJVV010000001.1, read on the forward strand.
GGACAGCGAACAGGCGCTTGAGGTGTGGCGGCATGATGAGGATATCGACGCGCTCTACAATTCCATCTTCCGCGAACTCCTCACTTACATGATGGAGGATCCGCGCATGATCGGGGCCTGCACCCATCTGCTTTTCGCGACCAAGAACATCGAGCGGATCGGCGATCACGCGACAAACATTGCGGAGAACATCTATTTCCTCGTCCATGGCCGGGCGTTGACTGACGAACGCCCGAAGAAGGACGACACTGCAACCACGCCATTTTCTCCACTGAACATGGATTGAGGAACGGGACCGGAAACAAGTCATGACTGCCCTCATCCTCATCGTTGAAGACGAACCGGCGATCCACGAATTGCTGACCTACAATCTCGCGGCGGAAGGTTTCCGCACCCGCGTGGTGGAGCAGGGGGAAGATGTGCATCCCGCCATCATGGAAGAGATGCCGGACCTTGTGTTGATGGACTGGATGCTGCCGGGCCTCTCCGGCATCGAGGTCGTTCGCATGCTGCGGGCAAAGCCCGAAACGCAATCGTTGCCTGTGATCATGCTCACGGCACGTGGCGAGGAGGCCGAGCGCCTGCGCGGCCTTGGCACGGGCGCGGATGATTACATCGTCAAGCCGTTTTCGGTGCCGGAGGTGATGGCGCGCATCCGCTCGCTGTTGCGCCGCATGCGCCCCGAAGCGGTGTCTGATGCGCTGGCGCGCGGCGACATCACGTTGGACCGGGTGAAGAAGCGCGTCTCCCGCGGCGTGCGCGATATAGCGCTTTCACCCACCGAATTCCGCCTGCTGGAATATCTCATGCAGACGCCTGGCCGCGTTTTCAGCCGCGCGCAGCTATTGGACCGCGTCTGGGGCGATGGCGGCGACATCGACGAACGCACGGTTGACGTACACGTGGGCCGCCTGCGCAAGGCATTGTCCCGTGGCCGCGAAATCGATCCGCTGCGCACCGTGCGCGGCACGGGCTACGCTTTCGACGAGCGCTACGGCAAGGCGTTGACGGGGACCTAGGACTGCGAAGCGGAAGAACTGTCCACCACCGCCTCGGCCTCGATCTCCACCTCGTAGTCACCGATCAATCCGCCCGCCACCAGCAGCGTGTTGGCCGGCATGATGCGTCCGAACATGCGGCCATGGGCGCGTGACACTGCCTCGCAATCTTCCTCGCGGCGCAGGAAGACGCGGGTGCGGATCACATCTTCGATCCGTCCGCCGGCGGCGCTGATCGAGGCGGCAATCTTGTCGAGCACATAGGTTGCCTGTGCCCCCGCATTGCCCGGTGCCACGCAGCGGTTGTTGCCATGGGTGGCCGTGGTGCCGGACACATAGATCGTGTCGCGCACCCGCACGGCGCGGCTGTAGCCCGCAATCGGTTCCCACTGACTCCCTGAAGATACGCGCAAGCCCTCGCGGTGTTGCGTGGGCATGGAGGCATAGGCCGAACGAATGGAATTGAGATGATGGCTCAAGTCGCCCGAGGCCGTGAGGAAAGGGGGCTTGCGGTATTCATCTCCGCAATCGCCGGGAATGGGCGTCATGCGCGCGAAGACCTCTTCCAGCGCCGCATGATCGTCCCGCGTCAGCGTGAAATCAAAGACCTGGCGATTGTTCTCGTGATGCACATTCTCCCCGATGCGCGCTCCGATGATGATGGCGGCGACGGCAGGTTGCTCCAGCACCCAGCGCGTGGCGACGTTCGGGAGCGAAACGCCATGGACCCTGGCGATGCGGCCCAAGGTGGTGAGCAGGTCCTGATAGACGCGCCATCCCCCCGCCGCATCGATGAACCGCTTGTACTTGGACTTGCTCCAGTCGCGGATGTCGGTGGGCTCCGGCTGCCCCAGCCATTTCTCCGAAAGGAAACCGCCGTTGAGCGTGCCATAGGCCAGAAGCTTCACGCCGGACTGCGCACAGAGCGCGCTGAGTTCGCCACGCGCCCGGCGGTCAACCACGGAAAATGAAACCTGGTTGGACGCAATGGGAATGCCGTCGGCAAGGGCCAGCGCCAGATGGGCCGCGTCGAAATTGGTGACGCCGATGGCGCCCACGAGGCCTTCATCCTTCAGTTTCCGGATTTCATGCAGCGCATCGAGCCAGGCGGGATGCTCGAAGCTCCACCAGTGGAACTGCAAGAGATCAACGCGGCTGACGCCGAGGCGCGTCAGCCGCTCCTGGACGCCTGCGCGCACAGTCTCAGCGGTCATCGCTCCGGGTTCGGGGCACCACTTGGTGAAAGCGAGTGGCCGCGCGCCGGAGGAATAGCGGTGCAGCAGGTTGGCCGTGATGAGTTCCGCCGTGCCGTAGTGATCGGCCATGTCGAAGGCGGTGAAACCTGCGTTCGCATAGGCCTGCAGTGCATCGCCTCCAACTTTGGGATCAATCGCCGTGCCGCTGCGTTCGATGTCCGCGACCTGCCACAGCCCGCAGACGATGCGCGGAAGCGTAAGGCCGCTGTTCAGCGTGGCTGTTGGCAGGGCGGGGGAGGTCATCATGTCTTGTCCTTCGCTGCAGTTGCTTCCACATGGCGCGAAACCGTTGCCCGTTCGCCCAGCAGACCGCGCGGCCGCAGGAGCAGGACGAGGCAGATGCCGACGCCGATCATCACCATCTTGAGGGCGGAGGCGCGGGCCTGTTGATCGGGTGGAACGACCTCGGAGATGAGTGCACCCGATGCCGCCCACAGCGCCCACACCACGATGGCGCCGAGAATGGCGCCGCGGTTGTTGCCCGAGCCGCCGACGATCAACATCGCCCACACCTGGAATGTGAGGATCGGCACATAGCCATCAGGCGAGATGTAGCCGATGAAATGCCCCTGCACCGCCCCCGCCAGGCCCATGATGGCGCCGCCCACGGCAAAGGCCTGGATGCGGAACGACGCCGCATCCTTGCCGAGCGCGGTGGCGGCGGTTTCGTCTTCACGGATGGCGCGCAGCACACGGCCCCACGGGCTGCGCATGAGATGTTCGAGGCCGAAATAAACGCCGCCCGTGATCACCACCAGTGTGGCGAGGTTGAGGAGGCCGAAGGCCAGCGGATCGCTTGCAAGCCAGCCGAAGGGCCGCGGAATGAAGCTGATGCCGAAGGGACCGGCGGTGAGCCATTGCAGGTTCAGCACAGCCAGTTGCACCACGACGGCAAATCCAAACGTGGCGATGGCGAGATAGTCCGAACGCAGGCGCAAGGTCAGCGCGCCCAGCAGCGCCGAAGCAAGCCCCGCAGCGGCCGCGCCTGCGAGCCAGCCGAGGACCATGGGCACATCGAACCCCCCGAAGCGGTCGGGCGCATCGGGCGTCGTGAGCAGCACCGAAACATAGGCACCGATTCCGACGAAGCCCGCCACGCCGACATTGAACAGTCCGGTCTGGCCCCACTGCACGTTGAGGCCAAGGCACATGATGGCATAGGTGAGGGCAAGCGTGAGGAAGAACGCGCCGTAGCTGATGAACTCGATCATGCCGCCGCCTTCCCGAACAGGCCCTGGGGCCGCAACAGCAGGATGGCAACGAGGATCACGAACGACACGGCAGCCCGCCATTCCGCACCGACGAACTGCACGCACAGCGCTTCCGCAATGCCGACAATCAGCCCCGCCAGCATGGCCCCCGGCACGCTGCCGATGCCGCCGAGAATGGCGGCGGCAAAGAGCGGCAGCAACAGGTCGAGTCCCATGTGCGGCCTGATCTGCACGAGAAGCCCGGTCATGACGCCTGCGACCGCCGCCAGTGCCGCGCCGAACATCCACACAAGCCGGATGGTGCGTGCCACATCAATGCCCGCAAGCCCGGCCAGTGCCTGGTTCTCGCTCACGGCCCGCATGGCGCGCCCTGCCGCCGTGCGCGTCAGGATGAGGTGGACAAGGGCCACGAGGACGACCGCCAGTCCGAGCGCCAGCAACTGGTCCGCTGTGGCCCGTGCGCCGCCCGCAAGAGGATGGGCAATCTGCAAGGCACCCGTGAAATAATAGGGTTTCGATGTGAAGAGAAATTCGAGAAAGCTGCGCAACGCCAGAGCCGCACCGAAACCCGCCATCACCAGGATGATGATCGCTCCGCCCCGCCGCCGCAGGCGCGCGAACAGCAACCAGTCCACCGCAAGGGCGAGGAGGGCGGTGAGCACAACCGACGCCGCGAGGCCGATGGGCAGCGACCACCCGAAGGAGAACGGAGCAACAGACGTGGCAAGTCCCGGCGCAAGTGTGCCGAGCAGCGTGCTGATGCTGAGCGCGAAATAGGCCGACCAGCTGATGAGGTCGCCATGGGCGAAATTGGCGAAGCGCAGGATGGAATAGGTGAGCGTGATGCCGATGGCGCCAAGGCCGATCATGCTGCCCGCGATAAGACCATCCATGAGGGTCTGTGCAATCATGCAGCACCCCGCGCCGGTTGCGCGCCGAGATAAAGCTCCGCCAGCAGCGGATCATGCATCAAGGTGCTGGCCTTGCCGTCATGCCGCAACTCGCCTTCAACCAGGATCACGCCCCGGTCGGCGATGGCAAGTGCGGCGCGCACGTTCTGCTCCACCAGAACAAGCGTCACCCCGCTCTTGTTGATCTCCTTGAGCATGGTGAAGACGGAACCCACGATCTTTGGAGAAAGGCCGGCAGAAGGTTCGTCGAGGATGAGAACGTGCGGCTCCACGATCAGGGCGCGCGCCAGGGCCAGCATCTGCCGCTGACCGCCGGAGAGAAGCCCGGCCCGGAGATGCGGGCGCGCCGCAAGGTCCGGAAACATGGCGTGGATCTTCTTCAGCCGCGCGGACCGCAGCGATTTCGCCAGCACATCGGCGGCGAGGTGCAGGTTCTCGGCAATCGTGAGGTTGGCGAAAATATTCTCCGTCTGCGGCACGAAGGCGAGGCCCTCGCCGATGCGCTTGTGCAGCGGCACGGAAGTGATGTCCTTGCCGCCCAGCAGCACCGTGCCGCCGAAGGTGGGCACCGTGCCGGCGATGGCTTTCACCAGTGTGGACTTTCCAGCGCCATTGGGGCCGAGGATGGCGACGAGTTCGCCTCGCCGCACGGAAAGGTCTACGCCGCGCACGATCGGAAGGTCGCGCTCATAGCCGGCGACAAGCGCCTTCGTTTGCAATGCAGGAACAACAGTCATGCCGCGGCACCGAGATAGGCCTCGATCACGGCGGGATTGCGCGCGACATCCTGTGGCACGCCTTCGGTGAGGTAGCGTCCGCCCGCCATCACCACGACGCGGTGGCATAGTCGCGTGACCATATCCATGTTGTGCTCGATGAGCAGGATGGACTTACCCTGCTTGTTCAATTCCAGCACGCGGCTGATGATGAACTCCAGCAGCGCCGGATTGACGCCCGCTGCCGGCTCATCCAGCAGCAGGATCTGCGGATCGGCCATCAGCACCCGCGCCAGTTCCAGCAGCTTGCGCTGGCCACCGGACAACACCCGCGCCGGCTCAGGCGCAAGATGCGCGAGCTTGACGAACTCCAGGAGCGCCTGCGCCTTTTCCACCGCCGCACGTTCTTCCGCGGCGACACGGCCGAATTGAAGGAAGTTGGGCCAGATGCGTTCGCCCGACTGGTTCTGCGCCCCCGTGAGGACATTCTCGAGCACCGTCATTTGTGGAAACGGCTTGGGAATTTGAAACGTCCGGCCCAGCCCGAGGCCAATCCGCGACTTGGCATCGCCCCGTGGCGCTGCGCGGCCCTGGATCAGCACCGTGCCCTCATCGGCGCGATAGAAGCCCGCAATGATATTGAAGAGGGTGGTCTTGCCCGCACCATTGGGGCCGATCAGCCCCAGGAATTCGCCCGCGGCCAGCCTGAGGTTCATGCCGTGCACGGCCTTGACCCCGCCGAAGGCAAGGGAAATGCCCGACGCATCGATGGCGCACGGTGCGGGGGCGTCAGTCCGCACGTCTGCCGGGCCGCCATCCATGGGAAAGCCAGCTTTCTCAAAAAGTTTGATCACAGATCACTGATTACACTTTACGGGACGCCCCGTTGCAACTAGTTTTTTATCCACAAGGGGTGAGTGTGGTGAACAAGCCGGCGTCAGTTCAAGTCCTCAACGTGGAGAATGGCCTTTCGCCCATCACCCGCGAGACGGTGAATGACAAGGTCTATGCCGAACTCCGCCGCCTGCTGATCCATGGCGCATTCGCCCCGGGCGAAATGCTGCGGATCGCCGATCTGGCCGAGAAATTCCAGACCAGTACCATGCCGGTGCGCGATGCCCTGAGCCGCCTCGCCTCGGAACATGCAATCGAGGTGTTGCCCAACCGTTCGGCCCGCGTGCCAGCCATCACCCGCGACAGGCTGGAGGATTTGTGGCAGGCCCGCCGCCTCATCGAAGGCCAGGTCACGCTCATCGCCATGCCGCACCTCACCGCGGATGATTTCAAAATCCTCCGTACCCTGACGGAAGATTGCGAACGCACCTTCGTGAATCGCAGTCCGGCCAGCATCCGTGCCGCAATCGAACTGAACCACGCCTTTCACAGCCATATCTACCGCGCCGCAGGCTCGCGTGTGCTGATCCCCGTGATTGAGAGCCTGTGGCTGCAATCCGGCGCCTTTGTGCAGAAAGCGGCCTTCCTGCATGACGAGAAAAAAGACCCCGCAGGCACGCATCATCATTGGGAACTGATCAACGCGCTGGAACAGCGCGACGGTGATGCGGCCATCACGGCGTTGAACAACGACATTGCCCGCGCCTTCAACCTGATCCGGGCGCAGCTTGATCGCGATGACCAGCAAGCAGGTGCAACCCATGGCGCATGACCCAAACGACGATTTCTTTGAACTCTATGATCTCCGCGTCGAGGTGGTGATACCCGACGGCGGAAATGTCTATTGCGGCGCCAAGCCCGGCGATCACTTCGAACTGCGTGGCGAGATGCTGCACCTGCCGCCGGGGCAGGGCTTCTCCATCTATTCGTTGTCATCCGTGCTGCCGCTCCTTGCCGCCAAGCAGCGCCCGACGCATCCGCATGACTGGATGTCGACTGATGCCGAGATCGCCTGTCCCGATCCGAATTGCGCGACGCGGCTTCGCATCACGCGCACGGGCCTGCGCCGCTTCAGCCACGCGCAGACGACCGCCGTGCCACTGCCAAAGGAATGATGAATGCAACGCCTCGCGCTTGAACCCGGCTACGAAATTTCCCGTGTCATCCGCGGCGGCTGGCAATTGTCGCAAAGCCACAGCCAGAACACCAGCGACGATCCCCTGGGCGACATGATCGCCTACGCCGACGCTGGCATCACCACCTTCGACTGCGCCGACATCTACACAGGCGTCGAGGAATTGATCGGACGCTTCCGCCAGGAATACCTGCGCCTGCGCGGGGCGGAAGCCTTGGCGCGCATCCGCGTGCACACGAAGTTCGTGCCTGACATGAACAGCCTGCGTACCATCGACAAGGCCTACGTGCAGGGCGTGATCGATACATCGCTCCGCCGCCTCGGCCTGGAGCAACTCGACACCGTGCAGTTCCACTGGTGGGATTATGCCGCCGACCGCTGGCTGCAAACGGCTGAGTGGTTGGAAGAGCTTCGCCGCGCCGGCAAGATCAACCGGCTGGGCGGCACGAATTTCGACACCGCCCACCTCACCGCCATGCGCAGCGCCGGCGTGAAGATGTCGTCCATGCAGGTGCAATATTCGCTGCTCGACCGCCGGCCCGAGAAGTCTTTCGTTGATGTGGCCATGCGCGAGACTGTCGCCATCTACTGCTACGGCACGGTGGCGGGCGGATTCCTTGGCAACCGCTGGCTGGGCGCGGCAGAGCCACGTGCGCCCCTGGAGAACCGCTCCCTCACCAAATACAAGTTGATCATTGACGACGTCGGGGGCTGGGACCTGTTCCAGTCCTTGCTTGCTGTTCTCGATGCGATTGCGCAACGGCATCACACGGACATTGCCACCATTGCCAGCGCCGCCGTGCTGGCGCGGCGTGGAGTCTCCGCCGTGATCGTGGGTGCGCGCAATCGTACGCATCTCGACGCCAACCTCCGCATCACGGAGATCACGCTCACGCCGGATGACCTGCGCGCCATTGACCAGGTTCTGTCGCAGGCTCGTCCGCTCGCGGGCGACGTCTATGAACTGGAACGTGATGTGGCGGGCCACGGCGCCATCATGAAATACAATCTCAACAGCGAGGGGAGCGCGAAGACCGCTTGAAGACGACGACTGAACCGGGACTGCAACCAAGACGCCGGACTGTCTCCGGCATTTACAGGGAAGGAAAAACAACCATGAAGAAACTGTTCTTGTCCGCCGCCTTTGCGGCTGCCATCGCCGGATATCCCGGCCTTGCCTCGGCGGAAGACTGCACCATCACCATCGGCCTCGATCTTGAATTGACCGGGCCTGCGGGCGCCTATGGCGTCGCTGGCGCAAAGTCGGTCGAGATGGCGCTGCGCGATTTCAACGATGCGGGCGGTGCCAACGGCTGCAAGATCGTCACCGACACGCGTGACAGCCAGACACAAGGCAACGTCGCCGTGGACCAGGCCACGCAGCTTGTGAACATCAAGAAGGTCCCGCTGGTGATCGGCGGCATCATCTCGCCGATGTCGCTGGCGATCCTCACCTCGGTGACGGCGCCTGCTGGCATCCCGCAGATTTCGCCCGCCTCGTCCTCGCCCACGCTCACCGCACTCGGCAAGGAAGGCAAGACCAACGGCGTCTTCTTCCGCACCATCACCTCCGATGCGCTGCAGGGAACGGCGGCTGCGAAATACGCAATCGACCAGGGCTTGAAGAAGATTGCCATCGTGCATGTGAACAACGACTTCGGCGTCAACATGCAGAAGGAATTCGAAGCGGCCTACACGAAGCTGGGCGGCACGATCACGTCTGTCACGCCTTACAACGAGAAGCAGTCGAGCTACGCCTCCGAAGCGAGTGCTGCGATGAAGGACGCACCCGACGCGCTTTATCTCATCAGCTACCCGGTTGATGGCGCAACCATCGCCCGCGCCTGGATTTCCGGCGGCGGCCCGGCCAAGTTCCTGCTCAATGACGGCATGAACGCGGATGACTTCATCAAGGCCGTTGGCCCGCAGTATCTGAACGATGCCTTCGGCACGTCGTCGGGCACGGCGGAAACGGAGTCGACCAAGTACTTCAACGCCAACTACGAAGCCTTCTCCGGCGGCATCAAGCCCGATGCACCCGCTGCCGACCGTTCCTATGATGCGGGTGCCATTGCGGCGCTTGCCATCGCCAAGGCGGGCAAGGCTGATCCGGCTGCCATCAAGGCGGCGATCCCACAGGTCGTCGCGGCTGATGGCACGCCGATCCACGCCGGCAAGGAAGAGTTCGCCAAGGCGCTGGCGCTCATCAAGGAGGGCAAGCCCATCCGCTATGAAGGCGTGATCGGTCCCATTTCCTTCGACCAGTACGGCGACATCACCGGACCCTTCCGCCTGTGGCGCATCCAGGACGGCGCGGTGAAGACCGTGGGCGAAATGAGTGCGGAGGACGTCGACAAGATCAAGTCGTCGCTGAAGTAACATCGCGTTCCGGGCCGGCGGGGGAAGTCTTCCTGCCGGCCCGGCTCCACAGCTCATTTTCGCGGGCCTGCCGCAGCGGAATCCTGCCGAACGCTGTTGCGTTTGAAGCGTTGTCCCACTAGCATTTTTCGTTACGGGGGTGGTGAGGACGAAACGGTCCGCGCCCTGGTGCTTGAGGGAAGTGATGTGGTCCTAGCCCTGTTCCGTCAACCGGCCGTCACGGGCGAGCTTCACACCCTGGAGCATGGTCCATTCACCCTTGTGGTGGCACCGTCCTTCGGCGGGCGGATCGTATCCTTCCGGAAGGCGGGTCGCGACATCCTCAGGGCCGCGACGGCGGAAGCAATCTCCGCAGCCCGCGCCTATGATTTCGCCGGCTTTCCCCTGATGCCCTATTCCGGGCCGCTGTTCGGCCCCGGTTTTTCCTTTGAGGGCCAGGACTACGCGCTGGACCGCACCGTGCGCGAGGAACCGACAGCCACCCATGGTGATGCCTGGGTCGGTTCATTCCAGGTGCAAGACAAGAACGCCAGCCGTTTGCAATTGCAATATGAACACGAACCGGCACCCGGCACTTTTCCATTCCGCTGGCGTGGCCGGCTCGGCTTTGGCCTTTCCGACGAGGGATTGCGCATCTCGCTCGCCGTCACCTCGCGCGATCACCGCTTGATGCCGGCGGGGATCGGCTATCATCCCTATTTCCCCAAGCCGCCGGGCACCCGGCTCAGGTTCGACTCCGTGGCCATGTGGCCCGCCGATGCACCGGAAGCGGTGGGGCAAGGGTGCGGACCGCTCGTTCCCGGCCTCGACTTCACCGCAGGGGCCGACGTTTCCGAAATCGTCGTGGACCGCCTCTATGACGGGTGGGACCAACAGGCGGAACTCACCTATCCCGACGGCTTCCGCACCCGCATCACGGCGGACGGTGCGCTGGACAAGCTGCAACTCTACAGTGCCTGGCATTACCCCTATGTTTGCGTGGAGCCCGTGAGCAACGCCAATGATGGCTTCAACCGCATGGCCCGCGGCGTCGCAAGCCATGGCGTGCGCGTATTGGAACCGGGTGCCTCCATCGCGGGATCGATGCTGATCGATGGAGGTCCGGCTTGAAGACGGCAATCATCACGGGCGCGGGAACGGGGATCGGCGCTGCCGCCGCAAAGCGCCTCTCCCTGAACGGCTGGACGGTGGTGCTGGTCGGACGCCGCCCCGACAAGCTCCAGGAAACGGCAGCCGCCTGCAAGCAGGGAAGCACCATCGTCCTGGCCGATGACCTCGCCGATCCTGCCGCGGCGGCGCGCGTCGTGGAAAAGACACTCGATGCGACGGGCCGTATCGATGCGCTGATCAACAATGCCGCCACCATCAAGGTGATGCCGGTGACGGACTATCCCCTGGAGCAGATCGACCTGCATTGGGCCATCAACATCCGCGCACCATTTCTGCTCATTCAGGCGGCAGTCCCCGCCTTGCGCAAGAGCAGCGGTGCCATCGTCAACATCTCCTCGTCATCCGGCACGCTGGTGCGGAAAGGCCAATCGCTTTACGGCATGACGAAGGCCGCGCTGGAATATCTCACGCGCTCGCTTGCGGGCGAACTCGCCGCCGACAGGATCAGGGTCAACGCGCTGGCACTCGGCCCCGTCGACACGCCGATCCACGAGACCTGGGCCAGCAATCTGCAGGAAGCCTATGAATGGCTGGCAGGGCAGGTGCCGCTGGGCCGCATCGGAAACGCCGACGAGGTGGCGCGCTGGATCGACCTGCTGGTCTCACCCGATTCCGCCTGGGTGACGGGAGCCTGCATTCCCATTGATGGCGGACAAGTGCTGGACATCACATGACGCGCGCTCTCTTTGCCCTGATCTGTTTTCTCGTGGCCGCCCCATTTGCAATGGCGGCCGGCCGCCACGCTGATGCGGCACTGGAGGCTGCCTTGCCGTCGTCCCTCGGCGGCGTGGCGCTGACCATCGAGAGCCAGCATGGCACTGAACTCGGCACGAACAGCGCAGCTTTCGATACATTCCTTGCAACCTTGGGAAAGGCGCGCGGCGATTTCACGCTCGCCAGCGCCTACGCGACAGGCACGCTGAAGGCGGCGGTGGGCTGCTGGCGCGTGGCGGGTGCGGATGCTTCCGGACTCATGCCCGCCTTCAAGGCGGCGATCCAGGCCTCCAGCAACACGCCACTCACCATCGCGGATGAAACCTACGGGACGCGCAGCGTGGTCCGCATTGGTGATCCGGGGCAACTGGCACAAGGCCCGCTCTATGCCTACGTGAAAGGTGACACGATCTACTTCGTGCAGACACCCGAGCCCAAGCTGGCGGAAGAAGCGGTCGGCAAGCTGCCGCCGCTATAGTTCGGCGTTGACGATGAAGCCCGCATCGACGAGCAGCGAAGCCGACGTCACGTAGCTCGCATCATCCGAAAGAAGGAAGGCCACCGTTGCCGCAAGCTCGGATGGCTCGGCCACGCGGTGCAGTGCTATCCGGTCTTCGTAATATTTCACCACGTCAGGCATTTCGAACATGGGCGCACTCATGTTGGTGCGCACCGCCCCCGGTTCCACGACATTGACGCGGATGCCATGGTTGCCCAACACCGACCCCAACGCCTTCCCCAGCATGGTGATGGCGCCCTTGGTGCCGCAATAGGCAACCTGTGTGGGTGAGCCCACATGCGCCGAGATGGACGAGATCATCACGATGGCGCCGCCATGCTTCTCCGCGATCATCTGGCGCGCGCCTTCCGTGCAAACAACCCAGCTGCCCCGCACATTGACCTCGAACAGTTCATTGAAGTCTTCGATGTCGGTTGCGTCCCACGGCATGAAGGGATTGATGGCGGCATTCGATACGACATAATCCAGCCGGCCTCCGCGCCGCGCGGCTTCCTGCACCATCGCCTTCACCGCAGCGGGGTCGCGCATGTCGGCCTCGATGTCGAAAGCCTCGCCACCTGCCGCCTTCACCATCGCCAACGTCTCCGTGGCATCAAGGCCGGGTTTTCGGTTGACGGCGACAACGGCACCTTCTGAGGCGAGGCGAACAGCAGTCGCTTGCCCGATCCCGGTGGTGGCGCCGGTGACGAGTGCGACTTTTCCAGCGAAGCGTTTCATCTCGATCCCTTCAGAAAATGGCAATGGGATTCCAGGGCGTGCCTGTTGCTCCCGGCAGACGGAGCGGCAGACCCACCACCATGAATTCGAAGCGGCCTTCCTGCGTCACGGCCTCGGCGAGTTCTTCCAACTGCAGGCTGTCGGAAATGAGCATGCCCATCGCCGTCAACTGCAGGGGATGGATGGGGTAGGGCATGTCTTCCACATTGCTGGGCACCGTCTCGCCATCGCCGTCCGGCAGGAAGGCGGCGATCTTGCGTTCGTGCATCCAGGGAACCGTATCCACGTGCAGGCCCGCCTTGCCTTCGCCCGCCGGCGGATACTCGTTGCTCCACGCCCCCAATTTGAGGCGCCGCGCGTGATGGCCCGTGCGGAAGACGAGAATGTCGCCTTCTCCGAGCCGCACGCCTTGCGCCTTCTCGATCTCTTCCAGTTCCTTGCGCGTCACCGCTTCTCCGGGCTCCAGCCATTCGACGCCGCGATGGCGGGCGGCGTCGAGCAGGACACCGCGCCCCACGAGGCCCGTGGAATAGGCCGTGATGGCGCCCCACTCCGAACCGCGCGAGGTGAGCGTCGACACGGGCTTGCCGTTGTAGAGCTTGCCCTTGTAGCCCACGTGATTCAGTGCATCGACATGGGTATAGGCATCACCATGGCTGCCCATGCCGAGGTAGCACATGCCGAATGTCAGCCCGCTCTTTGAAATGGGAATGTCGTGCAGGAGCGAGAAGACGTGCGTGGCCGGCGCCGGGTTGTCCGGCGTCGCGGTCTTGCCGATGGGGATGGCCATGGAGACCTGCCGCCCGCTTTTCACGAGCTTCGCCGCCGCCACCACCTTGTCCGGCGTGAGATAGTTGAGCGTTCCCCGCTCATCATCCCACCCCCAACGGCCCCAGTTCTTCACCTGTTCGAAGATCTTGTCGAACTCGGCAAGTGAGACTGGGGCCGGGGGAGAAAGCGTGCGTGTCATGGCGCAGGCGCCGTGGCCGCGAGGATCGTGTCGACATTGTCCTGCGTGACGAAGATCAGGCCGGAGTCACCAATTGCAGGCAGCGGATTTTGCAGCCACTGGTCCATGCCGAGGTTGCGGATGATGTCGTTCTTGAAGGTGTAGAGATAGAGCACCGCGAAGAAGTCCATGGTCTCGTACTTCTCCATGTTGATCATCTTTACGGTTCCATCCTTGATGGAATTCATGAAGTCGCGGCCCGCCTCGTTGGAGGTGACGATGATCTTGCCCGCCTTGCCGGACTCCGTCACCGCGCGGACGATGCCGGGGCCGGCTTCGGAGTCAAAGCCCACCATACCCGTGAGGTTGGGGTGGCCCTGGATGATGGCGGCCGTGTTGGCCGCCACCTGTTCCACGTTGGTGCCGGATTCTTCATCGGCCACCACCTTGATCTCCGGGCAGTTCTTGGCGAGCGAGTCACGCAAGCCCTGGCGCGCGGCGATGAAGTTGCTGGCCGCGAGGTAGGAGATTGTGCCGATCTCACCCGAGGCGAGGCCGGCATCCTTGTGGTAGCGGCACTGATATTCGCCGTGCTGGTAGCCGAGGTTGTACCAGTTGGTGCCGAGATAGGTGAGGCGCTTCGAGGCGGCGAGATCGCCATCGGTCACGACAGTCGGCACCTTCTTGTCGATGCACTTGTCCACTTCCGAGGCAAGCGCATCATCCCAGCCGCCGACAATGATGATACCGGCAGGGTTCTTGGTGCATTCGGCGTCAACCGTGGTGATGAAGGCCGCGAGATCGACCGACGTCGGGCCTGCAATCCTCACCTTCACGTTCAGCGCCTTGCGTGCCGATTCAAGGCCGGGATAGACCCGCTCCACGAACAGCGGCAGGTTGGACGCGTTGCTGATCCAGACATATTCCTGATCGGAGCGGCTCGCATCGCCGATAGGCACATCCAGTCCCTTGGGCGTGTTGTTCGACGCAGCGGCAGGATCGGTCGCCGCGAGGATCGTATCGACATTGTCCTTGGTGACGAAGATCAGGCCTGAGTCACCAATTGCAGGCAGCGGATTCTGCAGCCACTGGTCCATGCCGAGGTTGCGGATGATGTCGTTCTTGAAGGTGTAGAGATACGAGATCGCGAAGAAATCCATCGTCTCGTATTTTTCCATGTTGATCATCTTCACGGTTCCATCCTTGATGGAATTCATGAAATCGCGTCCTGCCTCGTTGGACGTGACGATGATCTTGCCTGCCTTGCCGGATTCCGTCACCGCGCGAACGATGCCGGGGCCAGCTTCCGAGTCAAAGCCCACCATGCCCGTGAGGTTCGGGTGGCCCTGGATGATGGCAGCCGTGTTGGCCGCAACCTGTTCCACGTTCGTGCCCGACTCCTCATCGGCCACGACTTTCACGTCGGGGCAGGTCTTGGCCAGCGCATCGCGCAGGCCCTGGCGCGCGGCCATGAAATTGCTGGCGGCGAGAAAAGAGATGGTGCCGACTTCACCCGCCGCAAGGCCCGCTTCCTTGTGATACTGGCACTGGTACAGACCGTGCTGGTAGCCGAGGTTGTACCAGTTGGTGCCGAGATAGGTGAGGCGCTTCGAATTGGCGAGGTCGCCATCCGTGACGATGGTCGGTACCTTCTTGTCGATGCACTTGTCGACTTCGGAGGCAAGCGCGTCGTCCCATCCGCCGACCACGATCACGCCTGCAGGGTTCTTGGTGCATTCGGCGTCAACCGTGGTGATGAAGGCGGCGAGATCAACCGATGTCGGGCCCGCAATCCTCACCTTCACGTTGAACGCCTTCCGCGCGGCTTCGAGGCCGGGATAGACCCGCTCCACGAACAGCGGCAGGTTTGAAGCGTTGCTGATCCAGACATATTCCTGGTCGGCGCGGCTGGCGTCCCCGATGGAGACGTTCAACCCGGTGGGTGACTCGGACCGGGCAGGGGCTGCAAGCCCGGCAGCGAGCGCCATCGCGCACAGCAGAATTCTCTTCATGACTCCCTCCATGTTTTTCATGCGCGGCTCGTGGTCCGCGCAAACTGATCGAGTCCAACGCTTGCCAGCAACACAAGGCCCACGACGATGAGCTGCCAGAAGGGATTGATGCCTGCGATGATCATGGCGTTTTGCAACAGCGCCATGAGCAGCACGCCAAGAAAGGCACCATGAATGGTGCCCATGCCGCCGGACAGGCTGGCGCCTCCCAGCACGACTGCCGTGATGACTTTCAGTTCAACGCCTTGCCCCGCGAGCACGACGGCGGTGTTGAGACGCGACGCCAGCAGCGCGCCCCCAAGGCCCGAGAGAAAGCCCATGATCAGGAAGAAGACGAATACCGTGCGCTCGACATTGATGCCCGAAAGTTTCGCCGCGCGCGCATTGCCGCCGATGTAGTAGGCCTGGCGGAAATAGCGTGTTCGGCTGACCAGGAACCAGAACACGGCCACGATCACGGCCATGAACCAGAAGGGCGAATAGATGCCGAGAATCTGTGTCTGCCCGAACATCGTGTAGCCGTTGCCGATGTTGGTGACACCCGATCCCGAGATCAGCTGCAATCCGCCGCGATAGATCGAAAGCGTGGCCAGTGTCGCGATCAGCGCGTTGATGCGGAAGCGCGTGACGAGGAAGCCGTTGATGGCGCCAAGGAACGTGCCCCATACGCAGCCGGCGAGAAAGGCGGGCACCGGCGGCCAGCCCAGCACCTTGGAACAGAGCGCCGCCATGATGCCGGAAAACGCCAGGATGCCGCCGATGGACAGGTCGAAGACGCCCGAGATCATCAGCACCATCATGCCGCAGGCGAGAATGCCGGTCTGGGCCGTGTCAAGCAGCACCACCGCGGCGTTGCCCGTGGTCGGGAACGTGTCGGGCCGCGTGGCCGTCATCACCAGAACGAGGGCGGCAATGAGTCCGACAAGCAGCAGCGACCTGTCCGTTGCAATGCGCGAAAGCAGGTTCCGGAGGGTCATGCGGCTTGTCCTGCCATGTGATCGGTTGATGCGGCGAGTTCAAGAATCTTCACTTCCGTTGCCCCCGCGGCATCCAGTTCGCCGACGACGCGGCCATCCGCCATCACGGCGATGCGGTGCGCCAGTGCCAGCACTTCCGGCAGGTCGGAGGAGACCACCAGAATGGCCATTCCCCCGGCCGCGAGTGAGCGGAGGATGCGATAGATGTCGGCCTTTGACCCCACATCGACGCCGCGCGTGGGTTCATCGACGATGAGGATGCGGGGCTCCCGTGCCAGCCATTTCGCCAGCAGCACCTTCTGCTGGTTGCCGCCGGAGAGCGAACGCACCTCGCGGTCAATGCCCGGCGTGGCGATGCGCAACGCCTCAACGTAGTGCTGCGCCATGGCTCGTGTTTCGGCTTCCGACAACAGGCCTCTGTGCGTGTAGGCTTCGAGATTGGCTGCGGCCATGTTCTTCACGATGCTGAAATCCATGAAGAGGCCGCCGTCCTTGCGGTCCTCCGGCAACATGGAAATGCCGGCCGCCATTGCATCGCGCGGCGAGCGCGGGCGGATCTCCACGCCGTTGACGCGGATGGTGCCGGAGGTGATGGGCCGCGCACCGAACACCGCCTCGCAGGTTTCCGTACGTCCAGCGCCCAGCAACCCCGCAAGGCAGAGGATTTCGCCGTAGCGCAGGTTGAAGCTCGCACCATGCACGCGCGGTGCCGTGAGGTTCTCCACCTCAAGCGCCATCGCCGCATCCTTCGGCGCCCGCTGCTTGTCGGGCTCGAACGAGAGTTCACGCCCCACCATCAGCGAAATGAGTTCCGCCGCTTTGACCTCCGACGTCTTGCGCACGCCGGTGACGCGGCCGTCGCGCAGCACCGTGATGCGCTGCGAAATCTCGAAGATTTCCGCCATGCGGTGCGATACGTAGATAACCGAGATGCCTTGCCCCGCCAGGCGCCGCACCACACGGAACAGATGCCGCGCTTCGCCGATCGTGAGCGATGATGTGGGTTCATCGAGGATGATGAGCTTGAGTTCGTGCGAAAGGCCCTTGGCAATCTCCACCATCTGCTGCTGGCCGGGAGAGAGCTGGTCCACCGATGTGCGCGGATCGATGTCCACCTCAAGGTCGGCGAGAATGCGTGCCGCACCGTCGAGCATCGGTTTCTTGCTGATGATGCCGAAGCGGTTCGCCGGCTGTCGGCCTGCGTAGATGTTCTCGGCCACGCTCAGGGCACCGACAAGGCTGCGCTCCTGGAAGACCATGGCAATCCCGGCATCGGCCATGGCCTGTTCGCTGCGGCCAGTGAGCGCTTCGCCATCCAGTGCGATCGAGCCGCTGTCGGGCGCGTAAACGCCGGCCACCAGATGCATCAGCGTGGATTTCCCCGCGCCGTTCTCGCCGATCAATGCGTGAATTTCACCCGGGGCGATGTCCAACGACACGCCATCCACCGCTTTGACGCCGGGAAACGTCTTCACAACATTCTTGATGACCAATCGCGACATCGAAGTCCTCTGTGACGGAACGGCGAGGATGGGACAGTTTCGCAGAGCGAGTCAATAGGTTTAAAACCAGTCACCCTGTTCACATCATGTCGGCAAGAACAGCGTGGCCTCGAAAGAAGTGACGGTTGGGCCTGCAATCGTCACGGAATTCCCGTGCGCCTGGCACCACAGGTCGCCGCCGCGGGGGGACAGATGACGGCTGTGGATAACGGACTTTCCCAGCCGCTCGGCCCAATAGGGGATGATGATGCGGTGCGCCGTGCCGCACACAGGATCCTCCGGCAACCCCACGCGCGGTGCGAATACCCGGATGACCACGTCAGGTCCCTTGGCCGGGGCTGTCACGATCATCGCCGTGCGTTCAAAGGTTGTGATGCGCGCAAGATCAGGCTTGAGACTGGCGACGTCCTGCTCATCGGCAAGGATGGCGATATAGCCGAAGGCGGAGTCAAAACATGCGAGCGGCGTGCGCCCGATCGCCGCTGCAATGGCTCCGGCCTGATCGGTTGATGCGTAAGCCATGAGCGGCCAATCCACCGCCACGCCATGTTCCCCTCGCCGCGCATCACGCGCGGCTCCATCAGGAAGCAGGAACGACACCGACGTGCGCGCCCGCCCGTTCCAGTTCAATGCCACATGCGCTGCGGCCTGCGTGGCATGTCCCGCACCGGGATGAGGGCCTGTGTCGGTGAAGAAGCTGAGACGGGGCCGTGCGTCGGCCGGATTCTCGATCACGGCCAGGACGTCCGCGCCCACGACCTTGCAGACTTCCTCCATCATCGGGTGTCTCGGCTGCCCGTCGAACACGGCGACGTAGGCCGGATTGCCATGGAAGACATGGTCCGCGAACGTCACCACCTGATGAAGCGCCGCCCGCACCGCTCACCCCGAGATGGGCTTGTGCGCGATCACCTGCATCTCGATCTTGCAGGTGAACATGAAGCGCATCGGGAAGACCGAACGCACCGGCGGGTCCTTCTTGAAATAGGTTTTGTAGATGGCGTTGAAGGGCACGAAATTTCGCGCGTCGGTGAGCCAGCATTCGCATTTCACCACGTCTTCGAGTGTGCACTTCTCCGTGGCCAGCGCCTCCTGGATGAATCCGAAGGTCTTGTGGACCTGCTCCTCGAACGGCATGTTCTCGTTGCCCGTGCCATCGCCCACGGGCACGCCATTGTCATCGAACACAAGGTCCAGCGGATCGAACACCCACGGTCCGTAGGCTGACGTGAACACGAAGTCACCGGCCCGCATGGCCTTTGAAATCGGAACAGCGTGATGGGCAGGATATGCACGTTTCACGTGGGTTTCTCCTCAGTATTTGCCCTTGATCGGCCAGATGTCGATGATCTGTTCGCCCCGCACCACATGGAAGGCCGGATGCAGGTTGACGGTGGGATCGCAATGCGATGTCAGGAATTCGATGGTGTCTCCAAGACCGGGGCCTGCACCTTCGAAGTCAACGGCACCATGCTCGTCGCCCATGTAGCGATAGGTGGCACCCGCCGGTGCGCCGCGTTGCGGTTCTGGTTTTCCGCTGTCGGTGGCGAAGGCCTTGAACCCCGCATTGACGATGACGCGGCCAGGATGGTTCGCCGAGACAACCGATGCCGCCAGAAAGAGTGATGGCGCGAAGGGAACACCTTTCTCCGTCGCAAGGCTCTTGGAATAGCAACTGTCCATGAACAGGAAGCTGCCTGGCTGGATCTCGGTGAACATCCCCGACGTGCCATCGATCTCGTGTGTTCCCGTGCCCGCGCCGCTGACGATGTCGGGTGCGTGTCCGGCTGCCTGCAATGCGGCGATGAGGGCCTTGAGCCGGCCCTGCTGCTCGGCGACCTGTGCCTGCCGTTCCGGCATGGGCATCACCTGCTGCAGGTGCCCCCAATAAGCCTGCACGCCGCGCAGGCGGAGCGCCTTGTGCGCGGTGCTCAGCTGCGCCAGGGCAACGGCATCCTGCAAGCTGGTGCACCCCGTTCGCCCCAGGCCGAAATCGAAATCGATGAGGATGTCGAGCGTGCGCCCCGCGGCTTTTGCCTGGGCGGCGTAGCCTTCAAGGTTCAGGTGATGATCCGCCACGATCGAAACATCAGCGCCCGCCGCCAACAGGTTGCCGAGACGGGTCAACTGGTCCGGTGTGACGAGGGGCGATGTGATCAGCAGGCCGCGAATGCCGCCTGCCGCCAGGGCCTCTGCCTCGCCGATGGTGGCGCAACAGGCACCGACCGCGCCAGCTTCCGCCAGCCTGCGCGCGATCTCCACGCACTTGTGAGACTTCGCATGGGGCCGCATGGCAACACCCATGGACTTGGCCCGCGCAGTCATCGCGGCGATGTTCTGGTCGAGGATATCGATGTCGAGGATCAGCGCAGGTGTCCTGACCGCCCTCCGGCTCATGTTTACTGCCATGCCAACTCCCGCGCTCCCCCGCTTGCCAGCCAGAATGATCAAGTGGTGACAGGTTGGTCCACTATTGACATTTTGTCAAATCCGCCATGAAGTGCTTAAATCGGTGCACAGTTGGGCAACAGGATCCAGACGTACACATGAATATGCCAAATATGCCGGTCGGCCGTCGCAAGCGCTCCCACGAGATCGCCGAACTCATCGAGGGTTCGATTTCTGCCGGCGAATTCGAGGTCGGAAGCAAGCTGCCATCGGAGAAGGACCTCGCGGAACGCTTCGGTGTCGGCAGGCCTTCCGTGCGGGAAGCACTGTTCCTCCTGCAGCAGCAGGGTTTTGTGCAGATCACCAGTGGTGCGCGCGCCGAAGTGACCGCCCCCAACGCCCAGTTCCTTACCAACCAGCTCGCCGGCCTCGTGAAGCGCATCGCCTCGCGCGGCGGCGGCCAGGGCCACCTTGAAAAGGCGCGCCTCCTCTTCGAAGCTGGCGTCGCCTGGCAGGCCGCGCAATGCGCCACCGACGAGGACATCAAGCGCCTCAAGCTCGCACTCGACAACAATGCGGCAGCCATCGGTGACACCGCGGAATTCATCCGCACCGACGTCGCCTTCCACTATGAACTGACCGTCATCACCCGCAATCCGGTATTCTCCGCCATTCACGATATTCTCGTGCAATGGCTCATCGACCAGCGCACCACCACCATTCACATGCCGGACGCGGACCGCTTGTCCATCCGCGATCACACCGCAGTCTATGAAGCGGTGGCGCAACATGATCCCATGCGCGCCTTCCATGAGATGACATCGCATCTCCGCCTCATCAGCCAGCTCTACAAGGAATCGAAGCGCCTCCACGATGAAATCATGCGCAACGTCGCAAAGGATGTGGCGGCGCGCGTGGACCGTGAGAACGAGGCCATGTGGAGCAGCCTGCGCGTCGACCGCGCCTCTGCCGACAAGTCCGGCAAGAAACGAAAGCCTGAGCCATGAAGATCGTCGTCCTCGGTGCAGGCGCAGTCGGCGTTGCGACAGCGTGGTATCTCCGGAAATCCGGACACGACGTCGATATCGTCGAGCGCCAGACCGAGGCCGGCATGGAGACAAGCTGGGGCAATGGCGGCGTCATCCACGCCAGCGAAGTGGAGCCGTGGTCGCAACCGGGCATGCCCCAAAGGATTCTCGGTTGGCTCGGCAAGGAAAACGCGCCGCTGCTGCTGCGCTACGGCGCCATTCCGCACATGTGGCGCTGGGGCCTGGAATTTGCCCGCAACTGCACGACGGAGCGCTTCCGGCAAAACGCGAGATACAACCTGATCCTCGCCCTTCACTCCTTGCAATCGCTGCAGGAAATTGGCGCCGAGACCGGCATTGACTACGACCGCGCCACGCGCGGCGTGCTCAAGATCTACCGTTCCCGCGAGTCGCTCGACGGAGCGCAACGCTCCTGCGATTTCCTGGCGCAACACGGCCTTCTCTATGAGCGCATCGACCCCGCCCGCACGGTCGAGATCGAACCGGCGTTGAAGGACACCGCGCCCACGCTGGCGGGCGCGCTCTATTTTGCCCGTGATGAAGTTGGCGATTGCAACAAGTTCACCCAGGGCCTTGCCGCCGCCTGCGCAAGGAATGGCGTTGGCCTGCATTTTGGAGAAACGGTTTCGTCTATCGAGGTTTCAGGCGGCCGCGTGACTGGCGTCATCACCAGCAAGGGCCGCCTGCCGGCGGATGCGGTGGTGGTATCGATGGGAAGTTTCACCGCGCCGCTGCTGGCGAGCCTGGGCGTCCGCGTGCCGATTTATCCGGTGAAGGGAATCTCCATCACATTCCAGCGCGGCGCATGGAATGGCGCACCGCGTGTGCCCGTGATCGATGACACCAAGCTGTTTGGCCTTGTGCCCGTGGGCGAGCGTTTGCGCATTTCAGGCTCTGCGGAAATCACCGGATACGATGCAACGCCCGCCATGTCGCGCGCACAAGCCATCATCGACAATGCCAGTTTCACCTTTCCCGACATCAAGCGTCACCTCGATATGTCGAAGGCCCGCGTCTGGGCCGGGCTCCGGCCGGTCAGTCCCGCCGGCACGCCGATCATCGGGCAGGCCCGCGACGTCAAGGGTCTGTGGGTGAACGCTGGCCATGGGCACCTGGGGTGGACACTGGCATGCGGCTCTGGCCGCGTCGCCGCAGACATGATCAACGGAAGGAGGCCTGCAATCCCGACTCCGGCACCGCAAGGAGCCGTTCTCGCAACGGCGGTGTGACGCCGCCAACATAACCTTGAAGAAAGTGGAGGAACGTCATGATCAGACGACTGTTAATGACTGCCGCAATCATAGGACTTGCGGCCACTGCACCGGTCTTCGCGGAGGATGACGCGGCAACGACCGCCGTCAACGCCGCCAAGCAATATTCAGGTACAAGCATCACCGTTGTGGCCGAAGCAGGTTTGCAAGCGCTGCTCGACACGCAATACACCGGACCGGAATGGGAGAAGCTGACCGGTATCAAGGTGAAGGTTGTCGAACTGCCCAATGAAGAAATCTATCCCAAGACAATCCTTGAAAAACAAGCCGGCACCGGCGGATATGACGTCATGCTGATTTCGCCCGCCTTGCTGGCCGACATGGTCAACAATGGCGCGGTGGCGCCGCTCGACGACTACGTGAAGAAGTACGGCGCCGACAAGGAATTCGATGACATCAATCCGGCCTTCAGGGACTGGATGACCTACAACGGCAAGACCTACGGCCTCGTGGTCGATGGTGACGTGCTCGTCACCTACTACCGCAAGGACCTCTTTGAGGACGCCGGTAACCAGAAGGCCTTCAAGGAAAAATACGGCTACGACCTTGCCGCGCCCAAGACCTACAAGGAGTTCGGCGACATCGCCTGCTTCCTCACCGACAAGTATCAGCCGCAAATCTATGGCGCGGGCGTGATCAACACCGGCTACCTGCACTTCTTCTTCTCAGAACGGCTGCGCGCGCACGGCGGCAAGTTCTTTGATCCTGAGTCCATGAAGGCAACCATCAACAGCGATGCCGGCGTGCAGGCCCTCACCGAAATGGTGGAGCAGAACAAGTGCATGTCTCCCGGCATCGAAACCTGGGGCTTCGCGGAGAACCTTTCCGCTCTCAACGCCGGCACCATCGCCATGACGATCTCGTGGCCACCGCTTGGCCGCTGGACGCAAGGCGTGAACATCCAGGACGAAGCCCTGTCGTGGGTGCCGAAGACGGTGGTCGCCGACAAGATCGGCTATGCCATCAATCCCGGCGGCCATCCGCAGCTCGCATCCGGATTCCTCTCCGGTGTATCGCCTGACTCGAAAAACAAGGACGCCGCCTACCTCTATGCCCAGTGGATGCATTCCAAGGCGCAGAGCCTGAAGAATGTGATGCGTCCTGTGGGCCTGCGCGATCCCTTCCGCATCTCCCACTACAATTCGCCCGAATACCAGAACCTCTGGGGCGGCGCGAAGGATTACCTGAAGGTGCTGCAGGATGGTGCCGCGGCCGGCTATGCCGATCTGTCGGTGATCGACACGTTCAAGTATCAGGATTCCATGTCGCGGGCCGTCACCGCGGCCATTGGTGGTGAAGACCCCAAGGCCACTCTTGATGCGCTTGCGGCGGAATGGGACCAGATCACCCAGTCTGTCGGCGTCGACAAGCAGCGCGAGGCTTACAAGGTCTGGGCCTCCAAGCCTTCGGCCTATCGCGAGTGACGGCTGACATTACCACGACGACAACGAACGGCCGGCCCTTCTGGGCCGGCCGGCGCGGCACAGGGCTCAGCTTTGTGGCGCCTGCCGTGTTCATCATGTTGCTGGTGGGACTCTTCCCCTTCCTGTGGTCGATCGCCGTGAGCTTCCAGGATCTCGCAGGTTCCAAGCAGGATGGAAACTGGATCGGCCTTGCGAACTATCAGAAACTGCTGACGGATGCGCGCGTGTGGGCGGCGCTGGGCCGGACATTGCTGCTCCTCGCCGTGGCCTTGCCGCTGGAGCTTGTGCTGGGCCTGCTGCTGGCACTGCACTTCCAGCAAGACCGCCCCCTGAAACGCCTGTTCGTGGCCCTCATTGTTTTGCCGGCCATGGTCTCGCCCATGGTGGCGGGTTCCATGTGGCGGTTGATGCTCGACCACAAGTTCGGCCCTTTCAACCAGATCATCGGCTGGATCATGGGTGAGCCCGTTGTGCTCCTCTGGAT
This sequence comes from Hyphomicrobiales bacterium, assembly GCA_016710435.1. Lineage (NCBI taxonomy): Bacteria > Pseudomonadati > Pseudomonadota > Alphaproteobacteria > Hyphomicrobiales > Hyphomicrobiales bacterium. The sequence goes on from JADJVV010000001.1 coordinate 2,379,437, forward strand.
CATCAAGCCATACCTCGCGTTCTGGGCCATCCTCATCACCGAGGTGTGGCAGTGGACACCCTTCATGTTCATCATCCTGCTCGCTGCACTCGCCAATGTGGACAAGGAGCAACTGGAAGCCGCGGAGATCGACGGGGCAGGGCGCTTGCGGATTTTCTTCCGCATCGTGCTGCCCGCCATCACGCCCGTCCTCGGCATTGCCGTTCTCATCCGCGCCCTGGACCTGTTCCGCATTTTCGATGCCGTCTGGCAATTGACGCGCGGTGGCCCGGGCAACAAGACGGAGACCATCTCCATCTTCATGTACGTCCGTGGCTTCCAGAGTTTCGAAACCAGCTACACGGCAGCCCTCGTGGCCGTGCTGCTGATTGTCCTCTCGCTTGTTGTCACGGTGCTGCTCCGGCGCATGGAGATTGCGCGATGAGGGCGCGGTATCCAGTTCTTCGGGGCGCGGCCTGGTACGTGATTTCCACGCTCGTCACCGTCATCTTCCTGTTTCCCATCTATTGGATGTTCATGATTTCGCTGAAGGCGCCGGAGGAAATCTTCAAATCACCACCGGCATGGTTCCCCGCACAACCGCAACTTGGCAGCTACATCGCCCTCTTCAAGGATGGTGACGTGTGGTCGCTGTGGAACAGCCTGGTGATCGCGGGTCTCTCGACGCTCGTGGCCATGGTGCTGGGAACCGTTTGCGCCTACGCCATCGTGCGCTTTCGCACGGGCGGAGAAAACCTCGCGATCTGGATTCTCTCCCAGCGCATGCTGCCGCCCATCGCCGTCGTGTTCCCGATCTTCCTCGCCTATGCCTCGTTCGGATTGTCGGACAGCTACGCCGGACTGGTGCTGCTCTACACGGCCTTCGCCTTGCCCTATGTGATCTGGATGATGCGCGGCTACCTGATGGACGTGCCCGTGGAACTGGAAGAGGCGGCCCTCGTCGATGGCTATTCGCACCTTGCCGTGTTGTGGAAGGTGACGGTGCCCATGGCGCGAAACGGCCTCATCGCCACGGCGATTTTCGCATTCGTCTTCTCGTGGAACGAGTTCCTCTTCGCGCTCATCCTTACGCGCACGGAGGTCATCACCTTCACCGTGCAGATCAGCCAGTATTTCGGATCGCAATCCACCTTCTGGGCGAAGATCGCGGCCATGTCGGTTCTCGGCACGCTGCCCGTCTTCGTCGCGGTGAGTTTGCTGCAGCGCTACCTCGTGCGCGGCATCAGTCTGGGAGCAGTCAAGGGATAGCCATGTCTGATCTGACGATTTCCAATCTGCACAAGCACTATGGCGCGCTTCACGCCGTGAAGGGCGTCGACATCGCCATCCCCTCCGGCGAGTTCACCGTGCTCGTCGGTCCATCCGGTTGCGGGAAGTCCACGCTGCTCCGCTGCATTGCGGGTCTGGAGGAGGTGGATGGGGGCCGAATCGAGATCGGCGGGCGCGACGTCACCTATGCCCGCCCGCGCGACCGCGACATCGCCATGGTGTTCCAGAGCTATGCGCTTTACCCCTTCATGAGTGTCTACGAGAACATCGCCTTCGGCCTGCGCGCCCGCAAGATGGAGGATGGTGAGATCAGGAAGCGGGTCGGGCGGGCGTCCGAGATGCTCAACATCACAAGTCTGCTGGAACGCCGTCCGCGCGAGCTCTCCGGCGGCCAGCGGCAGCGCGTCGCCATCGGCCGCGCCATTGTGCGCGACGCCCGGATCTTTCTCTTCGACGAGCCGCTCTCCAATCTCGATGCGCAGTTGCGGGACGAGATGCGTGTGGAGATCAAGCGCCTGCATCAGGAACTGAAGCGCACCATGGTCTACGTCACCCATGACCAGATCGAGGCCATGACGCTCGCCGACCGCATCGTGCTGCTGCGCGACGGAAACATCGAGCAGCAGGGCGCGCCGCTCGATCTCTTCGACCGTCCGAAGTCGCGTTTCGTGGCCGAGTTCCTCGGAAGCCCGCGCATGAACATGCTGCCTGCAAAACTGTCGAAGGGCGTTCTCAACATCGGCACATCTGTTGTGCTGCCTGTGCCGGCCGCGAGGAATACAGCCGCCATGCAGGTCCTCCTCGGCATCCGCCCACAGCACATCTTCCGGGCGGGCCGCGCCCCGAAGACGGACAAAAGCGTGTTCCACGTCACAGCTGACCTTGTGCAGATCACGGGAACGCGGGCGCTGGTGACATTTGCGCTCGACGGCAATTCCGTGATCGCCGATCTGGAAGTGGGGCCGGATTGCGTGCCGGGACAGATGCTGGCCTTGAAGTTCGATATGACCAAGGTGGTCCTCATTGATCCTGTCACGGCGCGAACCGTGGCACCCGGAAGCGGAGCAGGCGCATGACGAAATTCGTGGTCACGGTGGAGTTCCGCCTGAAGCCCGGGACAATGAAATCCTTTCGCGCCCTGATGGACCGCAATGCGATTGACTCCTGCCGTCTCGAACCGGGTTGTCACCGCTTCGATGTGCTTGTGCCACACGATACGCCGGACAGCATCTTCCTCTATGAGATCTATGAGGATCGCGCGGCCTTCGATGCGCACACCAAGACCGTCCACTTCGACACCTTCGACCGCGGCAGCGCGGACTACGTCATCAGCAAGGCCGTGCAGTTCCATGCCTTGGACTGCGAGGGCTCAACGGCGGGAGAAGTCTGATGTCACGCACACGCCTCAAACAGTTGATGCAGAGCCCGGAGTTGAAGGTCGGGCATTTCATTGTGGAATTTGTGACACCCGGCATCGGCCACATCCTCAAGCAGGCCGGATGCGATTTCGTGTTCCTGGACATGGAGCATTCCGGCTTCACCTTCGAAACCATCAAGAGCGCGCTCCGCTATTTCGAAGCAGCAGACCTTCCGGTGATCGTGCGCGTGCCCGCACTGGAGAACGACATGCTGGCCCGCGCCTGTGACATGGGCGCAGAAGGCCTGATCGCGCCCATGATCTCGACGGCAGCGCAGGCGCAGGCGATGGTGGACAGCGTCAAGTATTTTCCCGCTGGCAAGCGCGGCGTCGGCTTGCAGATGGCGCACGACAATTACCGCAACGCGCCGGTGGCCGAGGCGCTCGCATCCGCCAACGAGCGCACAGCCGTCATTTGTCTCATCGAGACGGCCGAGGGCATTGCCAACATCGATGCTATCGCCGCCGTGCCGGGCGTGGATTGCCTGTGGATTGGCCATTTCGACTTGTCCGTGTCGCTCGGCATTCCCGGTGAATTCGACAATCCGGTATTCGTGGATGCCATGGCGCGCGTGGTGGCCGCGGCGCGCACACACGGCAAGGCCTTGGGCCGCCTTGTGCCGAACACGGATCAGGGCGTGGCGTGGTTCAAAAAGGGCTTCACCTTCTGCTGCTATTCGGGCGACGTATGGGTGCTGCGCGATGCGCTCTCCGCCGCCGTCACGACACTGCGCAAGGGGTGCGTGTGATGGGCAAGATTTTCCGCGTCGCCCTTTCGGGCGATTTCCGCAAGGCAGATGGATCGCCGACCTTTCCGGATTTCGATCTGACGCCGCTGCGGGCGGCACCTGATGTCGAGATGCAGTTCCTCGAGTCGCACAGCCCGCTCAAGGCATCGCAGCTTGATGATTTCGATGCCCTTATCCTGCTCGGCCATCGCTTCGCAGCGGAAAGCGTCCCCGCATCAGGCCGTCTCGCCGTCATTGCGCGTTTCGGCGTGGGGTATGACAGCGTGGATGTTGCGGCCTGTACTGCTGCTGACATCGCTCTCGTGATCACGCCCGACGGCGTGCGCCGTCCGGTTGCCGTTTCCATCGTGGCATTCCTCCTGGCCTTGACCGGCAAACTCACCACCAAGGACAGGCTGGCCCGCATGGGTGCGCCCGGGTTTGCCGCGCGTGGTGATCACATGGGCGTGGGATTGGTGGGACGGACCTTCGGCTCGCTGGGCGTGGGCAACATTGGAGCGGAAACATTCCGGCTGCTCCAGCCCTTCGACATGAAATTCATCGCCCATGATCCCTTCGCCGACCGGGATCTTTGCGCGCAACTGGGAATCGAACTCGTTACCATCGAAGACCTCTTCGCCCGCGCCGATGTGCTTTCCGTGAGTTGCCCGCTGACGCCCGGGACGCATCACATCGTCAATGCGCAGCGCCTGGCGCTGATGAAGCCGACGGCCTATCTCATCAATACGGCCCGTGGTCCGATCGTTGATCAGCAGGCGCTGACACAGGTGCTGCGGGAACGCCGCATCGCCGGTGCGGGGCTTGACGTGTTTGAAGTCGAGCCGCCTGACTCCAATGATCCGCTGCTCTCACTCGACAACGTGATTCTGGCGCCTCACGCCCTGTGCTGGACCGACCAGTGCTTCGCCGGGAACGGTGCCGCCGACGTGAAGGCCGTTCTCGACATCCAGAAGGGCATGGTGCCTCGCGGCGTCGTCAACCGCGACGTGCTGGAACGCAGCAGCTTCAAAGACAAGCTCAACTCATTTCAGCACGGCAGCCGAAAAGGCTGACGCGCACGCAGAGACTCGTCGTTGCCGTTGCCAAATCCCGGGCTGGGCTTCTTGATGACATGAACGTGTTGGCTCTTGCGCGCCGTTACGGAGAAGAAGTCGGAGGAAAAGGGACTCACGCATGTGACGCCGTCCACTCCGTCACGACGCCCTTGGACTCGACTCGACTGCCGGATTTTGCGTGCTCTAGAGCATGGATCGGCTGCCAATTCATTCTTGCGACGGTCACAGTCTTGCGACGGTCACAGTCTTGCGATGGTCACAGTAACACGCTGGGATTGCAATTCGCGAGTACAACGCAATTGATGCAACCTGAACATGAGTATCATTCCGTATGCGGATGATCGTCGCATGCATGCCCAGAGGTTGCAAATGAGTTAAGAAAGTCTTAACTTTTGAGGTGCCGGGGGGTCTGTAAGTTAGTGAAAGGACTGACGGCATGAAGAAAAGTGTCAAGGCGATAGCTTTCGTGTTCGGGATCGGTGTGCTGTTTGCCGCCACCGGATTTGAACTCAAACCATTTGAAACTGTGAATAGTCAGGCTGCAACCTGCACCATCAACTGGGTGAACGGGGCCTGCGGCAAGCTGTTGACCGCACACGGCATCAACGACGGGCATCAGGGCGATGGCATTCACGTCGTTCCGGTGCCATCTGGCAGCGGCAGCGGCAGCGCAAGTGCGAGTGCGAGCGCAAGTGCCAGTGCCAGTGCCAGTGCCAGTGCCAGTGCGAGCGCTAGTGCGAGCGCAAGCGCGAGTGCCAGCGCAAGCGCAAGCGCGAGTGCAAGTTCAAGCTCAAGCTCCAGCACAGCCGTCAACTAACGCTTGAAGTGTTTCCAACAACGGGGGCCCTTGACCGTGAATAGGGAGAGGGTCCCCTTGTCAGGCCGCCTCATTGCGGGTGTTCGCGCACATCAAGTTGGCCGGGTATGAAAACCAACCTTTCCCCGATCAGTGCCGTGGTCTTTCTCGTTCACGCGGCAATCATGTTCGTCGCGCATCTCGAGAACGCCGCACTCAGTTCCCATCTCGCATTTACTGACATCCTGCCATGGCAGTGGACGACCCTGTCAGCGAGCGCCGCCTGCGCAATTCTGTATGAGATCATGCGCCGCCACCGCGTGGGGTTCTGGTCTTTCTATGTGCTGTTTTTTCTGCTGCTCCTGGCTCTCGCCAGCAATCAGTTCTTCTACCAGGTATTCCAGGACTCACTGACAATCTCGCATCTCGACGAGTTCAACGTGGGAGATGCGGACAATCTCGCAGTCTCTCTCCGGTCGGAGTTTGGCCGCTATCAATTCATCAACCTCCTGCTCATTCTGTTCTCCGCTGCCGCACTCCTGCTGGCCGAGCGCAGATGGAGCAATAGGTCCTTGCTGACAGTCGCGCGGGTGCCGGCGATGCTTGCCGGGGCTGCCTTGTTCCTGCTTTCGGGGCTTTCTCTGTATCTCCTCCAGCCCGACCCCCAGAGCCCGGTCGGAAGAGCAACGGCTTACATCGCTCTCACGGTGTGGCGGGGCCTCGCGCCCGAGCAATCGGCTGATGTCGCATCGAAAGACCTCATTCTGCCGCCGGACCTCTGGCAGCTGCACCATGGCCAGCCGCTTGATGTTACGGCGACCGCCAGCGCTCTCTCCCAAGCGCGGTCTTACCTCCAGTCGCGCAAGCGCAACGTCATCATGGTGGTACTGGAGAGCGTGGGCAGCCGGCAATTGCTGAGGGATGGCAAGCCGCGTCCCGATCTTGCGCCGTTCCTGCATGACGCCGCCGCCCACGCCGTGATCTTTGACAGCTTGGCCAACCAGTATCCCGGCTCGACCCGCGCCCATGTCGGCATGAACACGGGCGGGTTCATTCCGACCTGGTCCTCCGTCACCTCCAGCCTGGTTTATCCCTATCAGGGGCAGACGATCATTTCGGAGTACAGGAAAGCGGGATGGGCCACGGCGCTCTATTCTTCTGCATATCTCAAATACGAGAACCTGAAATCATTCTACGACCGGCTTGGATTTGACATGGTAGTCACCGCGGACAATCCGGCCAGCGGGCTTGAAAAGGATGCAAACCCCGGTGGTTGGGGTGTCGACGAATACGCGGTGCTGCAACGTGCGATGACATGGGCAAGCAACGCCCCGAAGCCCTTCTTTCTCAACTACCAGACCATTTCCACCCATCACCCCTATGTGGTGCCGCCAAAGTATGCGGCGCAATTCGGTGGCAGTGACAATCTGTCAAAATACGAATCCAGCATCCGCTTCACCGATCAGTTGCTGCGTGATCTGGCGGGTGACGTGGCACACATGGGAGCAAGCGAGGACACCGTGCTCGTCGTCATCGGCGATCACGGCGAGGCCTTCGGTGATCTTCACCCGGACAACTTCACCCACAAGAATTTTCTCTTTGAAGAGAACATCGGAAATTTTCTGATGATCATTGACCTCGGAAAGACGATGCCTCCCGCCGCGTCGCATCGCAGAGGCACCATCGCGGATGTGATGCCGACACTCATCGGCATGCAGGGCATGAAACCGCACGACGGACTGGTGGGGCAGGACCTGATGTCTCCCGGTTACCAGGAGCGCCTGGCATTTTTCTTCAAGAGCGCATACCCCGAACAGTGGGGCGTTCGCGATGGGCAGTGGAAGTTCATCGCCAATCGCCTGGAGCCGGAGAAATTCGCGCTTTATGATCTCGTTGCCGACCCCGGTGAAAAAGCAGACATTGCGGGCGAGTACCCCGAGCGCGCCGCTCTCTACGGCAAGCTTGCAGCCAACTGGTATGTCTATCTCGACAAGTCTTTCCGCGAAAACCTGTCACTCAGCGCAGACGACAATGTTCCGCAGGTCGCTCTTGGAGATGTATCAAAGGAGGGGCCGGTTGAGATCGCCATCGGTTCCAGCATTGATCCGCTCCCTTTCCGGAAGCTGAAGGAGGTCAATCCCGACGAAACACTCACGGTCTGGACTTACGGCGGCGTGTTCAAGCAAGACACGCCCGTGGACTACATCTTCACCGCGCCATCGGGCGAAGAGTTCAGACAGACTTTGGTGCACAAGACAGACTGGGTGAACGTCAACTACTTTGCGCCGCTCTCGAGGAGCAGGGAGGAAGGACTCTGGAAAGTCCGGTTGGAATCTGCCGGGAAAGTTCTGATCCAGACAGAGTTCAAGGTCTCTCGCAGTGCGCAACTGATATGGTCAGCCTTCGACACCACGCCCGGCGTCCGTTTCGTGCGAACCGCGCTTGTCTTTGGCGACGAGTTTCAGGTGACGAACAAGATCAATCCGCAACAGGATGTCTCGCTTCTTTTCGGGCTGATGCCGTTGCAGGCAGATGCGCTGCACAGCGCCGTGGTTGTGGCGCCCGATGGCAGCGAAAACGTCTTCTCGTTCAACCTGCTGAAAGGGTGGAAAACGTCCTGGGTGCCCGTGCCCGCAGGCACATTCAGCCAGACCGGGACCTACAGGATCGACATTTACGGCAACGGCACCCGCATCGCCTCCACAAGTCTGGATGTGGATGAAGAAGCCACTCTCATGCGAAACGCGGGAACGAACTGACCGCAATGTGTGACTTGGCGGTGACACAGCTACCGAACTGGGCGACGTTCTTTGTGCCGTTTGCCATGACGCGGACTGTTCCACAGCTCCAATGTCCTGTGAAGACAGGGTCAATTTGGAATATTTCAATCCACCGAAGAGCCCTCCCCTGCAGGCAAAGTGGAGATTGGCCTGGAGTCCGGGTCAATATTGTTTGGTAGCTGCGCTGCGATTTTGTTGGTCGAAACATTCACGGAGTGGATTGTTGGAGGCAGTGTGCTCTTCTCGCTCAGGGCTCTGCACCTGCATTGGCTCGCCTGCGACCATTGTTTATCTTCTTTTTCAGGTCATCCCATAAGCCCACCGAGGGATTTACCCTTTCCTCCCCGTGCCAGGAGAAGAGCGGCAACGCCGATTCCAACGAAGCTCAGGATCAGGGTCATGACCGCCAGCGCTGCGACATCCCCTTTGAGGCCCGCCTTCATGGATGACAGAATGTAGATCGGGAACGTCGATGTCCCCGGCCGCTGCACAAAGAGTGAGATGATGACGTCATCAAATGAAAACGTGAAGGACAGCAGGAGGCCGGCAAAAACCGCCGGGAACATGATCGGCAACGTGATATCGAGGAAGCTGCGCCAAGGCCGTGCACCGAGGTCTGCCGCCGCCTGTTCCAGCGTCTCACCCATGCCTTCGGCGCGCGCCTTGACGACCAGTGCGACGACGGCGGTGTTGAACAGGGAATGGCCGATGGACAGGCGGGCAAGACCATTGAAGAGACCGATGCGGTCCAGCCAGATCATCTGGCCAATCGCCGAGACGAGCTCCGGAATGCAGAGAATGACGAAGATGAGTGCGAGGTAGGGACCGGTCCACGCACCCTTTCGGCGGGCGAGTGCGATGCCGGCGAACACGCCCAGCAGCACGGCAATCACCGCATTGGCAAGCGCGGTCTGCAACGAGACCCACAGCGCGCCGATTGCGCGGCTGTTCCCGAGCGCCTCCGCATACCAGTGCGTCGACCATTCGGTCCACACATAGAGATTCCGGCCGCCGTTTAAGCTGTAGATCACGATCACGAAGATCGGCAGGAAGAGAAAGAAGAACATCAGCGCCGTCCAAAGCAGTAGGGCGGCGCGGGCAAGGTCGCGTGGCTGGCGGTTGGCGGGAACGGGGATGCTCATAGCGCAGGCCCCACAATCCTGCGGACAAAGGCGCGCAGCAGCCAGAGGCACCCGCCCACCACCGCGACAACGAGTGTGAGCAGGGCAATGAGCATGACGGCCATGGCCGCGCCCAGCGGGAGGTTTTGCGAGGCGAGGATCTGCGTTGCCACCAGATTGCCGACCATGAGCCCCTTTGTTCCGCCCAGGATCGTGGGCACGACATAGTCGCCAGCCGCGAGAATGAAGGTCAGCAGCATGCCGCCGAACAGGCCGGGCGCCGCCAATGGAAGTGTGACGAAACAGAAGGTGCGTATTGGCCCCGCACCCAGATCCATGCTCGCCTGGATGAGCGATCCATCGATCTTTTCCAGCGCGACGAAGATCGGCAGGATCATGACGGGCATGTAGTTGTAGATGATGCCGAGTTGGACCGCCGCGTTCGTGTCGAGCACCAGCAGGGGGCCATTGTTCAGACCGGTAGATTTGAGGATGTGCGCCAGCGTGCCATCCGGTGCCAGGATGATGCGCCAGGCGAAGGTGCGGAGCAGGAAACTTGTCCAGTAAGGAAGAATGAGCAGGAAGACGAGAAGCGAACGCCAGCGCTGCGGCACATGGAAGGCCAGGGCATAGGCAACAGGAAAGCCGAGCAGGGCGCACAATATGGTTCCCAGCCCCGCCGTACGCATGGTGATGCGGAAGACGCGGAAGAAGATTTCATCAAGGGCAGCGGCATAGTTGCCCAGGGACAATTGCGAGAGATCGACTGCGCCGGTGGCGTCAGCCGCTGGCTTCGCCCCAAAACTGTAAACCACGATCCAGGCCAGCGGGATGACGAAGAACACGGTCCACCAGGCGAGAGCGGGCCACGCCATCATCCAATTGGGCAGCACCTGGCGGCGCATGCGAAGGGGTGGCGCCGCAGCGCTCATGCGGGCCCCGCTCCGGTCCGGTTGCCTTGCAGGTCCTCGTAGGGATAGAGCGTGAAGAATTCGGGTTCCCAATGGGCCCAGACCTCTATTTCCGGAGCAAATTGCTGGGCTCCGCGGCGCGGCACACGCGCCATGAATTGCGTGCCGTCCGGCAGCGACAGAACGAACTCCAACGTATCGCCGAGCATGACGCTGGCATCGACGCGCGCCTTGAGGCGGTTGGCAGACGCCACCGGCTCGCGCTCCGACAGCAGGATGTTCTCGGGCCGCACCGCGCCGAGGACGCGGGCATTGCGTGCGGGTTCGCCCGCAATCCGCGCGGCCATGAACGTCGTTCCCGCATCACTTGTCATCGCCTGCGTCGCCTCACGGCGCTGCCCAGGAAAGAAGTTCTGCGTCCCGACGAATCCTGCCACGAAGGCGGTGGCCGGGGCATCGTAGAGTTCCGTGGGTCCGCCCAGTTGTTCGATCTTGCCGTGGCGCATGACGGCGATCTGGTCGGACATGGCAAGCGCTTCCTCCTGGTCGTGAGTGACGAACACGAAGGTGAGGCCGAGCTGGCGCTGCAGCAGTTTGAGTTCAACCTGCATCTGTTGGCGCAGCTTCCGGTCTAGTGCGCCGAGGGGCTCGTCGAGCAAGAGGACCGACGGGCGCTTGACCAATGACCGCGCCAGGGCGACCCGCTGCTGCTGTCCGCCGGAAAGCTGATTGGGGCGGCGTTCGGCAAAAGCCAACATCTCCACCATCTCGAGCGCCTCGCGCACGCGTTTGCGCCGCTCATCGCCGGGAACGCCATCCTGTCTGAGGCCATAGGCCACGTTCTCTGCCACGCTCATGTGCGGAAAGAGCGCGTAGTTTTGGAAGACGGTGTTCACATCCCGGGAATAGGGCGGCAGCATGGTAACGTCCTTTCCGCCGATCCTCACGGTTCCGTAGTCCGGGAACTCGAACCCGCTGATCATCCGGAGAATGGTGGACTTGCCCGCCCCCGATGAGCCCAGCAGGGATACGAAGGATCCTTTCGCAATGCGCAGCGTCACATCATCGACGGCCTTGAACCCGCCGTAGATCTTGCTCACCCGCTCCACTTCAACGTCAGCCGCCATGTCTTTCCCAAATTAGCAAGAGGAACGCGCCGGACCTCGCGGCCCGGTGCGTTTGGCCATGCGGTGCGGCGTTACTGTGCCGCCGCCGCCTTGAACTTCGTCAGGATGGCAACGCGGCGGTCATAGGTTTCGTTGCGCTCGGTCCTTTCACCGCGCTTGATCGCATCAGCTGGCGGGAAAATCAGCGGATCGGCTGCCACCTTGGGATCGAGATGGGCCTCAATCCCAGCAACGGGTGAGAGGAAGCCCGTATACGTCGTCTCCTTTGCCGCAACGGCAGGGTCGAGCACGTAATTGATCCAGGAATGAGCCGCCTTCAGGCTCTTGGCACCCGCAGGAATATGGTAGCTGTCGAGCCAGAGCTCCGACTTGGGCTCCGGATAGACGAACACGAGGTTTTCGTTCTTCGAGGAGTCGATGGCCTGGCGGGCATTGCCGTTCCAGCACTGGGCCAAAATGACGGAGCCGGACGCCACATCCTGCACCGGGTAGGAGTTGAAGGTCTTGATGTGCTTGGCAAGAGTCTCCACCATTGCCTCCGCATCCTTCAGTGCCGCCTCATCAGTGGTGTTCCAGGACAGACCTTTCGACCAGAAGATGGGAGCGATCGAAAGCGCATCATCAAGCAGCGAGGTGCGGCCGCTGCCCTCGTTCTGCACCGCTTCAAGGAAGTCGCCCCACGTCTTCATCGGACGGGTGATCACGCTCTTGTCGTAGATGAAGCCTTGCGAGCCGGTGCTCTTCGGAATGGTATAGGCGTTCTCGGGGTCGAAACCCGGGTTGGCAAACTCGGGGCGGATGTTGCCGATGTTCGGGATGAGGGATTTGTCCAGCTTCTGGATGAGCTGCTTGTCGATAAGGAGCTTGATCATGAAGTCGGTGTTCATGCCAAGGTCATAGCCGCTGTTGCCTTGGGCAAGCTGCAGCTTGGAATACATTTCATCATTGCTGGCATAGCTGTCGTAGACGAGCTTGCTGCTGTTCTGGCTCTCCCACTCCTTGATGTCATCGGGACCAATGTAGTCGGCCCAGCCCATCATGCTGAGCTGCGGCTCCACGCCCTCGGCGTGGGCCTTGTTCCAGGGCGCAAAGAGGCCGAGTGCGGTAACGGAAGTGGCGCTGTGGAGGAACCTGCGGCGCGTGATGCCGGTCAGGGGACGATGGGTGTGATGGGTCATTTGCTTTCTCCCTTTGTTGTCCAATTCAAGTCCGCGCCACAGAGTTGGACTTCCAGTCGCCAAGCATTTCGAAACCGGCGGCAGCGCGCAATAGGCTCTGTTCGTCATTGTACCGTGCGACGAGCATCAGGCCAACGGGCAGGTCGCCGGCGCGGCCACAGGGCAATGAGATGGCAGGGTGTCCGCTGGCGTCAAACGGGGCCGTGTTGCCCTCCATGTCGAGTCCGCGGCTCACCCTTTCGGCGAACCCGGCATCCTCCGGGGGTAGCGGCGTTGCAGGAAAAGGCGTGGTCGGCATGGCAAGCACATCAAAGCGGGTGAGGGCCTCATCATAGGCCGCCCGCAAGGGCCGCCTGAGGTTCTGGGCCTTCCCGTAGTAGGTTCCGGGTCTGTGCTCCGAAAGGAAAGCCTCGAACAGCAAGGCGAATTTTCCGATGTCTGGCAGCTTGTCGGGCTCTGCCCGCCATGCTCTTGCCCAGGCTGCGGCCATCGCCTCGGGGTGGTGCCCGTTCTGGCCGAAGCCGACCAAATTCTGCCCGAACAGGAAGCGGGCGGACCCTTCGAGCACAACTGCGGTTGCAATGTCGTAGCCGTCCCGGTGCCAGGGGATCGAAACCTCCGCGACCTCGGCTCCCGCCCGTTCCATGGCCCCAAGCGCTGTGCGGACCAGTTGGTCGGTTACGGGATGGCTTTCGGGGCGGCCAAATCCCTCCCGAACAAGACCGATCCGCATGCCCTTCAGCGGCAGGTTGAGTGCCGAGAGATAGTCTACCTGAACGCTGCTTTGACGCTGGCGCGGATCGAACCCGTCGGGGCCCGCGATGACAGAGAGCAGCAAGGCCGAGTCTGCCACTGTTTTTCCCATCGGCCCGAGGTGATCGAGCGTCGGTTCGATGGGGAAAGCGCCGGTATAGGGTACAAGGCCATGCGTGGGCTTGAGGCCTACGACCCCGCACCAGCTAGCCGGGGTTCTCACCGAGCCACCCTGGTCTCCACCGACGCACATCGTGAGATCGCCGGCGGCGATTGCTGCGGCATTGCCGCTTGATGACCCGCCGGCGGACCGGGTCGGGTCATGGGGATTGCGCACCGGTTGAGGTCTGCTCGTATGGCTGCCGCCGGAGAAACAAAGATCCTCGCAAGTGGTCTTTCCGGCGATGATCCCACCGGCGTCGAGAATGCGTGTTACCACGGTCGCATCTTCGTCCGGTTCAAACCCGGCCAGCAGGTCGCTGCCGTTCCGCATCGGCATGCCCGCCACGCAGATATTGTCCTTTATGCCTACGCGTATGCCGGAGAGCGGCCCTCCGGACGCACCGGCAATCTCGCATCGCCAGGCCCAGGCATTGTGGGGATTTCGGGAGGGGTTGGGGGCCGCGCCGCGCTCCCGCGGATATTTCACGGGGAGCCGGGGAGCCGCGAGGTGTTCGATGCGGTCGTAGGCGGGGGCAAGGCCCTCACACAGTGAAGCGAGTTCACGCAGTTCGGTATCCTTCAGTGCGAGACCACTGGTGCTGGCGAGCCGTCGAAGGTCCTCGACTGTGGGTATCTTCATGCGCGGTGCGTCCACATCATCATCGCTTTGGCGAGTCTCCGGTATATGCCCTGATCACGCTTTCCCGGTCGAGGCGGAGCGCCGCGGCGCGGCGGTGGCCTTCCATGCCTTCGCTTGTGCTCTGCCGGATTGCAGGGGGCGCGACGGCCTGCACACCCATGTCGTCAAGCCACTGATGCGTGACGACCTTGAGATAGGATCCCACCCAGAGACCGCCCGTGTAACGCCCCGCGCCCATGGTGGGCAGCGTGTGATTGGTTCCGGAACACTTGTCGGAGAATACCACGCTCGAGCGCGTGCCGATGAAGAGCGAACCGTAGTTGCTGAGCTTCTCTCCGGTGGCATGCGGATCGCGGGTGTGCACCTGCAGGTGTTCCGCCGCCACGTGATCGGAGTATTTGATCATCGCGGCCTCGTCCTTGCACAACGCGATCTGACCGAAGACCCGCCATGCGGGAGCGGCCACCTGCGCAGTGGGCAGGTGCTCGAGGAACTTGAGGATCACCGCGGCCGTTTCCCTGGCCAGTTTTTCGCTCGTGGTGATGAGGCCGACGCGGGTCCGCACGTCATGCTCGGCCTGAGCGAGAAGATCGGCGGCGATCATCTCGGCATCTCCTGTCTCGTCGGCCACCACGAAGATCTCGCTCGGTCCCGCGAGTTGGTCGATGCCAACGGGGCCGAAGACCTGGCGTTTGGCCTCGTTGACGAAAGCATTGCCCGGGCCGAAGATTTTATGAACCGCTGGAACGGATTCCGTACCGAATGCCATGGCTGCAATCGCCTGCGCACCGCCGACGCGGAAGATGCGCTGTGCCCCCGAGAGCACGCAGCCCGCGATCATCGCCTGATGCGCCGTGGGCGGCAGGCAGGCAACGATCTCCTTGCAGCCTGCAACTGTTGCCGGGACCAGCGTCATGATCGGCGCCGACAACAGGGGATAACGCCCGCCCGGCACGTAGACGCCCACATTGCTGATCGGAATGATGCGATGTCCGAGGTGGACCCCGGGGAGCGTTTCAATGTCCAGCGGCAGCATCGTCCGCTTCTGCGCCTCGGCGAAGTTCCGCACCTGTGCGATCGCAAACTCCGTGTCCCGGCGGGTCTGGGGGTCGATTGCGGCGACGGCCTTGTCCTGGTCCGCCTTGCTCACCTCGATGGCGTCAACGTCAATGTTGTCGAAGGTCCTGCTGTAGTCGCGCAGAGCCGCATCTCCCCGTGCCTTGACGTTGGCGAGGACGTCGCGCACCGTGGTCTCGATGGCGGACAGGTTCGTTTCCGCCCCCGCCTCCGGCGCCTTGATGAAGCTGACTTTGCCTTCAAATCCTGCTGGTTCCTGCATGGCGATCCCGTTCAAACAGAGGGAGGAACATCCGGCAAAGACATGGCGGTGGCAATTGCCATCGGAGTCTTTGTCTATAATACTAGACATCGGTCAACGCAGGGAGAGGTGCAACATGTCACGCGTGGGAGCAAAGCTGAGGGAACTTCGCCGCCGCCGCAACCTTGTGGTGCGCGAACTGGCGGTGAGGTCTGGGGTTTCCCATTCCACCATATCACTCATTGAACGCGACATGATCAGTCCGAGCGTAGATACCTTGACGGCGATCGTTGACGCCTTGGGGGGCACGCTCACGGCCTTCTTCTCGGGCATCGAACCCGAGGCGGATGTCTCGCCCTTCTATCCGGCCGAGGAAGCGGCAGAGATCGGCAATCCGCACACGATTTCGTACAAGGTCATTGGTATCAATCAGTCCAACAGGCAACTTCTCATGCTTCGTGAAACCTATGCACCCGGCGCAGATACAGGAGAGGTCTTCTCCCATGCTGCGCACGAGGCAGGCGTGGTGGTCAGCGGGGCAGTGGAAGTGTTCGTCGGCAATCACAGGCGCGTGCTGCGCGCCGGCGACGGCTACTACTTCGACAGCCGTAAGCCACACCGCTTCCGCAACGTCGACAAAGGCCCGAGCGAGATACTGAGCGCCGTGACCCCTCCGACTTACTAGGCGCGGGTTGGACAGGATAATGAACGCTGTTTGTGGCTGCCTAGTCTCGCCGACCCTTATCTCAGGGTTGGGCAAATTAGATCAAATTCCGACTTGGGTGACTGACCGACCTGCCATTGAAGATCTCCTCCATAGTGAACTGGAAGCCAGTGTAGGGGCTTCAGCTATCCCTGAAGCGCTTACTGAACTGTATAGGCCGGATTATTCACGCGGATCGGCTTCACGCTTTTGTTTTGGTGAAGACAGTTTTGGATCGGAATTTTCGTTCCGCAACGCTGTTGGTACTTCATCAATCAACAGAAGTCGGCACCCAGCGGTTTCACAAATCAACTTGAACGCCGCACTGACCTTCCCGAAGACAGCCATTGCGGTTCCTGGTTTCATTTGGAGTGGACGATCCTCTCGTATTCACGCACCAGTGTGCTTGCATTCTCGGAGTCGGCCAAGCGTTCACCGCGTTCAATTTCATATGCGATTTTGACGACGTGCTGGTTCATGGGGGAGGGCTGCCCGTGGGCCTTGAGGACATCAACGACCCAGCCGTTCACGTCCTGCACCTCGGCCCTCCTGCCCTTGCGCCAATCCTGTAGCGAGGTAACGAGGGTATCGGGCTTCGAAAAAGTCTTGAGCACTTCATCAAATATTGCGTCCACGTAGCGCTCGGGGTGATTGGATGTGACCGGTGGCATGCCGATGATCGGGATGATTTTGGCACCGTCTGCCTGAGCCGCCTGCATCGCCTCATAGCCAGCAAGTCGCATCACCTCCAGCATGCCGGGGAAACGCGCTGCGTCGTTGAGCGGCAGGTTGACGATGGCCGACGGGATGAGTTCAGCGGCGTTTACCACAAGCTTCATCCACTTGGCTGACTTGATGTCGTCCATGACTTCGACCCGGCCTGAATGGCGCAAGATCTTCGCCACCGCTTCGACGCGGGGTTGAGTGTTCGGATCAAGGGCACCAAGCGCAAACCAGGATTCATCGACATCGTTCTGGCGGTTGGTGACGCCGGGCGTCCACATGTTGGATGCAATCTCGATCACTGCACCAATGGTGCGGTGGCGCCCCACCACCGCAGCGATGTCCTCGTGGGTCATGCCGTTCTGAAGGCCGACCACAAGACCGTCATCGGCAAGCACCGATTTGATCAGCTCGGCGGCCCACCTGGTATCGTAGGCCTTCATCACGATGAAGACGAGATCGAATGGCACCTTCACCTCGGCGACCTGGCAAAGATGCAGGGCCGGGACCGCAACATTGAAACTGCGCTTCGGCAGATTGACGGTAATACCATTCCGCCGGATCGCCTCGATATGGTCCGGCCACTGGTCGATGAAGGTGACGTCAAGGCCTGCAGCCGCGAAATCCGCCGCAATGGAGGCGCCCTGGGCTCCTGTGCCGAGGAAGGCAATGCGCGGTCCCTTTTCCGTGTTCCAGCCCATCTCGTGCTCCCAAATCCTTTTGTTTTCTTTCGTGCCTCAGGAGGTGCGTGCCGCCGCTTCCCGGACCAGCACGAAGAAGTCCTGCTCTCCGAGGCCTCGCCCTGCCGCGGCCTTGTAGATATCCCCGATCATGCTGTTCAAGGGAAGGTCCACACCGGTGCTGCGGCCGGCATCGAGGAAAAGCTCCACATCCTTCATCAGCATGGTGAGTGTGGCGGCGGGGGCATAGTCGCCCTTGGCAATCATGGCGGTCTTGTAGCCGATGAGCGGCGAGGCGACGGCGCTTTGGTTGATGACCTCAAGCATCGCCTCGTTATTGAGGCCGCCCTTCAGGCCCACGGCTAGCGCTTCGCCGAGAAGCGCCGAGGTGGCGGCGACAAGGCTGTTGATCACCAGTTTCAGCACGCGCGCTTCCTCGCCTGCGCCAAGATGGAAAGCCTTCTTGGTGAAGGCCGCGAACACAGGTGTCATGGCAGTGAAGGCTTGTTCGGGACCCGAGACCAATGCTGTCAATGTTCCCGTCCTTGCCATCGCAGTCGAACCCGAGACGGGCGCGCGGAGATAGGCCAGCCCTGCGGGAAGTTTGCCCGCAACTTCCGCCGAGATCGAGGGCGAGACGGTGCTCATGTCAATCAGCGTTGCGCCCGAGGGCGCAGACGCTGCAAAACCATCGGACAGCAGTACATCGGCAAGCGCAGTGTCGTAGGAAACGCAGGTGAAGATGATGTCCGCGCCATTGATGAGAGCGGGAACGGTGGAGGCGGTGGCCAGACCTTCCGCCTCAAGGGCCGCTTCGCGCTCGGCCGAGCGCCCCAGCACGCGCACATCGTGGCCTGCATCCTTGAGGCGCTTGCACACGGGCAAGCCCATTTTCCCCGCGCCAATCCAAGCAATGACGGCCATCACGCCACCTGTTCGCTCTGTTCGGCGGCGAGCCGGGCGAGGCGTGCCCGTTCACGAGCAGCGAAAGTACGTTCGCTCATGCGGTCGAGCAGTTCGATCATCTCTCTCAGGTTGTCGCGAGCGATGCCGTGGGTGATGAAAACGATGCGCGTGCGCTCATCGGCGTTCGGCCACTTCTCCAGCCATGTCATGTTATGGAGGAGATGCTGCACACCCTGCACCACGGCGGGGCGGCCTGGTTCCTCCAGCACATTGATCAGCCCCTTCACGCGGAGCAGGCTCGGGCCCAGGTTCTGGCCAATGCCATCGAGCAGGAACTGGATTTCTTCACGCGACATGGGCTTCGTGCGGGTGAGGACGAAACTCTCGATGCCCTTGGCCGCGAGGTGGTGCGGCAGGTCCTGATCCTTCACGCCATCGGGCGTGGCGGCCGTTTGCTCGTAGGTTTCGTAGTCCGCAATCGCCAGCCAATCGGATGGGTCGGCCATGGCATCGGCCGCATCAAAGCCCGCATGGGTGAGCAGGGGAACGACCGCCGCCATGTTGAAATCCGCCCGAGCGATGTTCGCCGCCGGGTTCATGCGATGGAGTTCGGACGCGAGACTGGTGAAGGCCGACTCATCGGCAAGATCGAGCTTTGAAACCAGAATGTCATCGGCAAGGGCGACCTGACGCAGCGCTTCCTGATGCTTCTCCGCCGTCGTCCGCCAGTTCACCGCATCGACCATGGCGACGACGTTGGTAATACGGTAGAGCCCGTCCAGCGTCGGTTCAGACAGGAAAGCCTGCATCACGGGGCCGGGCTCGGCCAATCCGGTTGTTTCGATCACGACATTGTCGAAGTCCGGCAGGTCGCCCCGGACGCGGTCGTGATAGAGGTTGTTCATGGTGGCGACGAGGTCGCTCTTCACCGTGCAGCAGAGGCAGCCGTTTTCCAGCACCACCACTGCATCATTGCTGCTGGTGTAGAGCTGGTGATCGAGGCCCACCTCGCCGAACTCGTTCACCACCACGACGGTGCGCGAAAGCTCCGGCGACGTCAGCCCCGCATTGATCAGGGTCGTCTTGCCACTGCCGAGGAAGCCCGTGACGATGGTCACAGGGATACGGCTGCGGTGATTTGAGCGGGCGGGCACTAAGCGACGACTTCGCAGCCGGGCAGGCCGCAGGAAATCAGATGGTCGGAGGGATAGTTGGTGATGATCTCGCAGCCGTTTTGGGTGACGACCACTTCTTCCTCAATGCGGGCGGCACCGGAGCCGTCGTTGGAGCCCTTCCAGGTTTCGAGCGCAAAGACCATGCCTTCTTTGAGGGGCCGGGTCTGGCCCTTGAACCGCTTGGAGAAGATCGGGCGCTCCCACAGCGACATGCCCACGCCGTGGCCATATTGCAGGAGGAAGGCTTCGTCCTCGTTCTTGTAGCCGAACTCGTGGGCATCCGGCCAAACCGAGGCGACCTCGTCGGGCGTGACACCGGGCTTCACCATGTCCATGGAAGCGGCGAGCCACTTCGAGGCGGTTTCGTATGCGTCGATCTGGTGGTTGTTGGGCTGGCCGCAGATGAAGGTGCGGTAGTAGCAGGTGCGGTAGCCGTTGTAGCTGTGCATGATGTCGAGAAAGATCATGTCGCCAGGTTGGATCATGCGGTCGGAGAAGGTGTGGGAATGCGGGCGGCCGCGGCGGCCCGATACCGAGTTGATGCACTCAACGCGCTCCGAGCCCATGCGGAACAGGCGGTCGTTGGCGATGGCGACGAGCTCGTTCTCCTTGGTGCCGGGGCGGATGGCGCGGGCGATATCCACATAGGTCGCATCCACCATGCCGGCTGCCATCTTGAGAAGTTCGATCTCGTCCGGCGTCTTCACTTCGCGGGCATCGAGCATGGCCTGCTGGCCATCCACCACTTCGATGCCTTCCGCCTCGAGGGCGCGGAGCATGCCGAGTTCCATGAGGTCAATGCCGAGCGGTTGGTTGGCGATGCCGTAGTGAACGAGAGCCTTTTTGATCTGCTTGGCGAAATCCTGCTGCACGCCAAGTGTGGGCGGAATGGCGCCCTGCATGGTGGTGATGGGAGCGGCGACGTTGTCCTTGATCCACGGCGAGGAGATGCGCTTGGCGGGCGGGGCCGGGTCCCACAGGAAGGGGCTGCCTTCGCCGGGGCAGAGAGCATAGCGGAAGAACTTGTCGCGAGCCCATTCGCCGATGTGGGTGGCGGTGACGTAGCGGATGTTGTCGAAGTTGAAACAAAGGACAGCGCCCAAGCCGGCATTGCGGACGGCAGCCTGCGCGCGCGCAAGGCGCTCTTTCGACATGCGGCTGTAATCCACGCCTTCTTCCCAGTCCTTGGCCATCTGGCCCCAGGAGGCTGTTGCATAGGGGCTGTTGTATTTCATCTCTTCCTCCGCTCGGAGTCTAATGTCCGCTGATTTCTGTTGACCATGTGTGTGTTTCGATGACCTGCTTCAGTCGCGACAGGAACGAGGCCGCATATGCTCCGTCAAAGGCGCGGTGATCGAAGCTTTGTCCGAGAATGCCGGTGGTGCGCGCGGCGATGAAATCACCCTCGGCGGTGGTGACGACCACTGGGCGCTTGCGAATTGCATCGGTGGACAGGATCGCCACCTGCGGGGCATTGATGATGGGTGAGGTGAACAGCGTGCCGAAGGCGCCGTTGTTGGTGATGGAATATGTGCCGCCGCTCAGGTCGTCGGCGGTGAGCGTGTTGCCACGGGCCTTGTCGGTGAGGCGGGCGATGGCCTTCGCCAGTCCTTCCGCCGTGAGATCGCCCGCCTGTTTCACCACCGGCACGACAAGACCGTTGTGGGAGAGATCGATGGCGATGCCGAGGTTGATCTCCCGCCGCGGGTTGAGCGCGGTGCCGTCGAATGTGGCGTTGATGTTGGGGAAGTCCTTGAGCGCGAGGCACACCGCGCGCGCAATAAAGGGCAGGTAGGTAAGCGAGACGCCATTCGCCTGCTTGAAGGCCTCGCGGATCGGCAGGCGCACCTTGTCGACGTAGGTGAAGTCGGCCTCGATGGTCTGGAAGACATGCGGAATGTTGCGCCAGTTCTCGGCCAGGCGCTGCGCCGTCTTCTGGCGGATCGCTGAGAGGGGCATGCCGCCGGATGTGGGGGCCGCAACGGGCGCAGACCCTGATTGCGCGAGAGCAGCGCGCACATCCTTCTCGCCGATCCGCCGCAAGCCCTTGGCGGCGGCGTAGGCTGTTACGGTGTCAACCGAAATGCCGCTTTCGGTAATGACACGCCGGGCCAATGGCGAGATCGAAAGTCCATTCGCCGATTTGGCTTTTCCGTGGTGACCTGATGCCGTACGCACTTCCTCGAAGGGTGACAGCGTGGTGGTAGCCGTTGCTGCCTTCGGTGCAGGTACGGACGAGGGCGCGGCGGTTGCCACCGCGGACCCGCCCAGCACCGCCACAGTGGAACCGACCTTGGTTGATACCCCGGCACCCACCCTGATCTCGGTGAGTTTTCCAGCGGCAATGGCTTCTACCTCGACCGTCACCTTGTCGGTTTCGACCTCGAACAGCTTGTCCCCAATCTTCACATCATCGCCCACGGCCTTGTACCAGGCGAGGATCTTGCCCTCGGCCACGGTCTCACCCAGCTGCGGCATGATAATGGTGTCGGCCATGGCGTTACCCGTTCATGACGCGCGCAATCTTGTCGACGATGCGCGCCGCATTCGGGAGCGCAAGGTCTTCAAGGTGATCGGCCGCAGGGAGCGGAATATGCGGCGTGGTGATGCGCACGATCGGGCCATCCAGATCCCAGAAGGCCTCGTCGGCGACGATCGAGGCGATCTCCGCACCCCAGCCCAGCAGCCGCGGATTCTCTTCGACGGTGAAGAGGCGGCTGGTGCGCGCCACTGACCCGAGAATCGTCTGGGTGTCGAGCGGCACCAGCGAGCGCACGTCGATCACTTCCGCATCGATGCCGTGTTCGCGCGCCAAGATCTCCGCTGCTTCAAGGGCGCGCGGCACCATGAGGGCGAGCGCCAGGATGGTGCAGTCCTTGCCTGGCCGCAGGATCTTGGCGGTGCCGAGGGTATCGACGATCTCGCCATCCGGCACCTCGCCCTTGGTGGCATAGAGCGCTTTGTGCTCGTGGAAGATCACGGGATTGTTGTCGCGCACGGCTGCCGCAAAGAGGCCGATCACATCGACGGGCGAGGAGGGCGCCACGACCTTGAGGCCGGGAATCATCATCGTCCAGTTCTCGATCGACTGCGAATGCTGTGCGCCGAAACGCACACCTGCTCCGTTGCCAGTGCGGATGACCAGCGGGCAACTGAGCTGACCGTTGGTCATGTAGGCAAGCTTCGGCATTTCATTGGCGATGAAGTCGAAGCACACCGCGGCGAAGTCCGAGAACATGAGTTCGGCGATAGGGCGAAGGCCAGTCATGGCCGCACCCATGGCCGCGCCAAGGATCGCCTGCTCCGAAATTGGCGTATCGCGCACACGCAAAGGACCGAATTCCTCGTAAAGGCCGACGGTGGCCTTGAACACGCCGCCAGCCTTCGCCACGTCTTCGCCGAGGAACACGACATTGTTGTCACGGCGCATTTCCTGCGAGATCGCGCGGATCACCGCATCACGGTAACTCAGTTCCGCCATGCCCAGCCTCCATCGGCATAGACATGCGCAGTGAGAAGTTCGCTCGGGGCTTGCGGCGCTGCCTTGCAGGCCGCAGTTGCCTCTTCCACCTTGCGCTTGCTCTCGGCATCGATGTCCTCGATCTGCGCCTCCGGGAAGCCGAAGTCTTTGAGGCGTTGCTTGTAGATCTTGATCGGGTCACGCTCCAGCCAGCGTTCCAACTCGCCGGGGGGGCGGTACTTGCCGGGGTCGGCACGGGAATGGCCGGAATGGCGATAGGTCAGGCATTCGATCAGGGATGGCCCGCCGCCATCGCGCGCCTTTGCAATCGCATCGCGTGCGGTGCGGTAGACAACGTCTGCGTCATTGCCGTCGATGAGGATGCGCGGCAAGCCATACGCTGCGGCGCGGTCGGCGGCGGGGTGTTCGACTGCAGTCACGTCGCCGATCGGCGTGTATTCCATGTAGAGATTGTTCTCGCAGACAAACACCACCGGCAGTTTCCAAATGACGGCGAAATTCACCGCCTCGTGGAAGGCGCCGATGTTCGTGGTCCCGTCACCGAAGAAGCAGACGGTCACATCTTTCTCTCCCAGGTATTGCGCCCGCCACGCAGAGCCGCAGGCAATGCAGAGATGGGCGCCGATGATGGCGTAGGAGCCCATGACGCCGTGTTCGGCCGAGGTGAGATGCATGGAGCCACCCTTGCCGCGCATCAAGCCGTTGTCACGCAACATCAATTCGCCGAGCACGCCTTCGATGGGAGCGCCGCGGGCGAGGGTATGGGCATGGCCGCGATAGGTGCAGAAGGTCTTGTCGCCCTTCTTCATGGCGGCACCGAAGCCTGCAGCAACGGCTTCCTGCCCAAGCGAGAGGTGGCTTGTGCCCTTGATCAGGTTCTGAAGGAAGAGATCATAGGCGCGCTTTTCCGCATCGCGGATCTCGATCTGGAGACGATAGAGCTCGCGCCGGGTCTCCGTTCCGATGTCGTCGTTCTCTCTGGGTTTCGCAGCAGCCATGTCTCACCGGATGTTGTGTCGTGAGTGAAGGATGTGACCGTTTGCACCCGCAGCATTGGCGAACGAAGGTGCCGCAACGCACAGCTCTTTCATGCCACTGGCAAGATGCAAGGAGTCCTCCCGAACGCTTCTTCAGTTTTGTAGTTGCTGTCGACACTGTTGCATGCAATGCCGCGAACGGTTCCCGCAAATTTCTCAAAATGAGAATTTTCAAGCGTTGCTCCGGGGCGTGCTTGGTTAGGATGGATGGCAACAAGAGCTCGTTTGAGCGAGCCTGTTCTGCTGCTGCGTTCACCAGGGAGGAGACGCAAGGTGTCTTGCGATATTCCAGGCAAACTGACCAATGCAGTGCCGGGCCGCAACGAGCGGTCTGTCATGATGCTTGTGCGCATTCCCTCCGCCTGGGACGGCGTCGACGGCTGCAACGCAATCCAACACAAGGACATTTGATCATGAAGGCCGTGCGGTTTCACGCTGCAAAAGATATTCGTGTCGAAGATGTGTCGGCACCGTCAAAGAAGCTCGGCCCCAACGACGTGCTCGTCAAGCCTTTGGTGACCGGCATTTGCGGCACCGATCTCCATGAATATATTGCAGGTCCCATTGTCACGCCGCAGACGCCGCATGTCTACACCGGCGCCACCAACCCGCAGATCCTCGGCCACGAGTTCAGTGCTATCGTCGCAGACAAGGGATCTGCCGCAGCGCACGTTAAGGTGGGCGACCGCGTCTCCATCCAACCTTTGATTTCTCCGCGTGACGATTACTACGGCCGGCGTGGCCTCTATCATCTCAGCGAGAAGATGGGATGTGTCGGACTGAGTTGGGCCTGGGGCGGCATGAGTGAATACGCCGTCGTCAACGACTATAACGTTGCTGTGCTGCCCAATGGCGTGAGCGATATCCAGGGCGCGATGATCGAGCCTGCAGCTGTTGCCGTCTATGCTGCGGATCGCGGCGGCGTGCAGGCTGGCTCGACGGTGCTCGTCTCCGGCGTCGGTCCCATCGGTGCGCTGACCCTGCTCGCCGTTAAGGCCGCAGGTGCGGGCCAGATCTTCGTCTCCGAACCCAATGCCTTCCGCCGCAAGATGGCGAAGGAACTCGTTCCATCCGCCATCGTCATCGATCCGATGACGGAGAATGTGTCGGGAGTCATCCGCTCGATGACCGAGGAAGGTGTGGGCGTCGATGTCGCCATCGAATGCGTCGGCCTCGAAGCGAGCCTCAACACCTGTGCCGCCTCCGTGCGCCGCCAGGGCAAGGTGGTGCAGACAGGCCTTCATATGAAGCCCGCCGCAATTGACGCCATGCTCTGGGCGTTGAAGGACATCACCGTCGAGGCGACGTGGTGTTATCCCGTGCAATGCTGGCCGCGGATCATCCGCATGGTTGAGGCAGGCATTTTCCCGATCGAGAAGATCGTCACCGCCAATATTGCATCCGACCATGTCGTGAATCAGGGCTTCGATGCTCTGCTCGACAAATCGGTCAACCACATGAAGATCCTGGTGACAGTGTGATGGCGAACTCCGGGCCTGTGAATGTTGCCATGATCGGCCTCGGCTGGTGGGGCAAGAAGATGACCGCGGTGCTGCAGAAGGCGGGCGATGATATCAGGATCGTCTGCGCTGCCGAGCCCAATCCGGCGGGCGAGGAATTCGCCAGGGCAAACGGCTTCGCCCATTACCCCACAATTCGCGAGGCGCTGGCCCATCCCGGCGTCGAGGCGGTCATCCTCGCGACGCCTCACTCTCTGCACGACGAGCAGATCCGCATGGCGGTAGCGGCGAAGAAGCACATCTTCTGCGAAAAGCCGCTGGCACTCACCCGCAAGGGTGCGGAGTTTGCAGTCAAGGCCTGTGCCCGCAACAAACTGGTACTCGGCATGGGCCACGAACGCCGCTGGGAGCCACCGGTCGCAAATATGCTCGCGATGGCAAAGAACGGTGAACTCGGCCGCATCCAGCAGGTCGAGGGCAACTTCAGCCACGACAAGTTCACCACGCTGGACAGGAAGAACTGGCGCCTGAACCAAAAGGAAGCGCCGGTGGGCGGCATGACCGCCACGGGCATCCACCTCACCGACCTCGCCGCGGCACTTCTCGGCGAGGCCCGCGACCTCCGCGTGTCCTGCGAGAAACTTTCGTCAAAGATCCCGCAGGGCGACACCATGAGCGTCCATATCCGCTTCAAGAAGGGCGGCACGGCCTATGTCTCGGCCTCGCTCGCCATGCCCTTCATCTCACGCTTCGCTGTCTTCGGCTCGAAGGGCTGGATCGAGATCCGCGACAAGGCCCACGTGGAAGCGCCTGCGGGCTGGGTCGTCACCTCCGCCAAGGCGGGTGGCCCCATCACCGTGACCGAGGTGCCGCCGGCAGAACCGGTGAAGGACAACCTCGTCGCCTTCGCCCACGCGGTCCGCCGCAAGGCCGCTTACCCGATCACGGGCAAGGACCTCGTCACCAACATCGCAATTCTCGAAGCCATCATCAAATCCGCCGCCAAGGATGGCGCGGTCGTGAAACTCTAGGAGCCGCTCATGAAAGCGCTGATTTTCGAAACACCGAACAAGCCTGTGATTGCGGATGTGCCCATGCCGTCGATCAAGGACACGGAGGTGATGGTCAAGACTCGCACGGTCGGCATTTGCCACTCCGACTATGAACTGCTGGCGGGCCGGTACATCATCCCGATCTCCTATCCCGTGACGCCGGGTCACGAATGGTGCGGCGAGATTGTCGAGGTTGGCAAGGCGGTGAAGAACTTCAAGGTGGGTGACCGCGTGGTGGGCGAATGCGTGGTGCGCACGCCGGAACGCCTGCACCACTTCGGCTTCTCCATGGATGGTGCCGACCGCGAATACTTCAATGTCAATCCAGACTGGTTGCACAAGTTGCCGGAAGCCGTGGATGACATGCGGGGCTCCCTGATCGAGCCCTTCACCTGCGGTTTCTACGCGGTGCTGCGTTCGGGCGGCACCAACGCGTCGGAAACCGTCGTTGTCTCGGGTGGCGGAACGATCGGCCTCGTCACCGCTGCTGCCGCCCTCGGCATGGGTGCGCGCGTTATCGTCGCCGATCCCATTCCACGCCGCCGCGAGATTGCCCAGAAGCTGGGAGCCGAAGCCATCGATCCTACCGACCGGGGTTCCGAGCAGGTCATGGCAATGACGGGCGGGAAAGGGGCCGATCTGGTGGTCGAATGCGCAGGCCACGACGCCTCCATCGCCTCGGTGTTCGACTATGCTTGCCAGGACGGCCGTATCTCCATGGTGGGCATCAACATTGGCCGCAAGATCGCCTCGAACATGGGTCTGATGCAGCTCAAGAACCTGACGATTCGTGGCTGCATCGGTTCGCCGGGCGTATGGCCTGCTGCCATCCGCTTCCTCGAGAAGACCGGCATCGATCTGTCGCCCATCCAGACCCACAAGTTCTCCCTCACCGACGCAGTGAAAGGCTTTGAACTGGGCCAGGATCCCAAGGCCTGCATCAAGATCACACTCACCACGGGAGCCAAGCACTGATGGCCCGCCATGCACTCATCGCCGGTGTTTCCGGCATTATCGGCCGCCATTTGGCGGAACACCTGATGGCCACGAAGGGCTGGTCGGTGACCGGCATCTCGCGCCACAAGCATGATCTGCCGAAGGGTGTGAAGCATGTGGCCGTCGACCTCACTGACGAAGACGCTGTGAAGGCGGCGCTGAAGCGGGTGAATCCGACGGCCGTTTTCATCACGACGTGGCTCCGCCAGCCTACTGAAGCGGAGAACTGCCGGGTCAATGCCGGCATGGTGCGCAATCTTCTCGGCGCCATGGACGGGAAGAAGATCAAGCACGTCGCGCTGGTGACGGGTCTCAAACATTACATGGGTCCGTTCGAGGCCTACGCCAAGTCGAAGATGGTGACGCCTTTCCGCGAGGAGCAGCCGCGCCTTCCCTACCAGAACTTCTACTACGATCAGGAGGACGAGCTTTATGCCGCCGCCGAGAAGCAGGGCTTCTCGTGGTCGGTGCACCGCCCGCACACGCTGATCGGCTACACCGTCGGCAACCAGATGAACATGGCGGCCACGCTCGGCGCCTATGCCGCCATCTGCAAGGAAACTGGCCGTCCGTTCGTCTTCCCGGGCTCGCCGCAGCAATATGAGGCCGTGGTGGATATCACTGATGGCCGCATCATGGCCAAGCACCTCCTGTGGGCCGCCACCAAGCCTGCAGCGCGCAATGAGGCCTTCAACATCGTCAACGGCGAGGTTTTCCGCTGGAACTGGATGTGGCCGAAGCTCGCCGCTCATTTCGGTATTACCGCCGCCGAATATCCCGGCCATGCCCAACCGCTGGAGAAGCAGATGGCCGGGATGGAGCCGGTTTGGGACAAGATCGTCGCCAAGCACGGCCTGCAAAAGAACCCGCTCTCCTCGGTTGCCTCGTGGTGGCATTCCGATGCCGATCTCGGCCGCGTTATCGAGAACTTCACCGACATGACCAAGAGCCGCGACAAAGGCTTCACCGCCTACCAGAACTCGGTCAGATCCTTCACCGACGCATTTGACCGCCTGCGCGCAGCGAAGGTTTTGCCCTGACATGAGCACTGCCAGCGCCATTCAACCGGGACCTTTCCAGAGAATGAAACTGGCGCGCAGCTTTGTGACGGTGCTGGCATCGACTCTTGTGCTGCTTGTTGCGTGCATCATCTTCGCACCATCGAGCGTGTCGTTCGGCGCGCTTTCGGGGAGCCTGCCCTTTGCCGCGATCATTGCCATTGTGGGTCTGGGGCAGTTGCTCGTGGTGCAACAGGGAGGATTTGATCTCTCGCTTCCCGGTGCGGTCTCCTTGGCCGTGGTGCAGGCGACACATTATCCACAGCAGGACAATGCATTGCTGCTGCCAGCGGTGATGATTGCAGTCTGCTTCGCGCTTGGCGCCGGCATGCTCAACGGGTTTTTGGTCAGCTTCTTCAGGCTGAATGCCATCATCGCCACGATCGGCGTGAATGCATTGATGTATGGACTCGTCTTTGCCGTTTCGGGCGGCACGCCTTCCATCACTACCGATCTTCTTGCGGAGATTGCAGCGGGCGAGTTCCTGAATTTGCCAAACTCGGTATGGTTTGCGCTCGCCGCCTTGCTTGTCGTCACCTTCGTTCTGAAGAAAAGCGTTGTTGGGCGCAGGTTTGAAGCCGTCGGAGCCAATCCGCTGGCGGCGCGGGCGGCGGGACTGGCGGTGCGCCGACATCAATGCATGGCCTACGTCTACGCGCAGCTCCTTTATTGCCTCGCGGGCACACTCATCGCGGGCATCACGCGCGAGCCGACGGCGTTTCAGGGTGACTCGCTCCTGTTACCCTCGGTGGCAGTTGTGGTGCTGGGCGGTACATCCCTTCTCGGCGGGCGGGGTTTTCCCGTCTCCACCGTCGTCGCCGCATTTTTCCTGAACCAATTGAGCCAGTTCGCACTCGCAGTCGGAGTGCCGTATTCGGCCCAAACCATCATCCAGGCCTTGGCTCTGGGTTTTGGCATCGGGGTTTACTCGTTCCGTTGGACGGTAAGCCAAGGCAAAGCGACTGAACCAAAGAAAGTGGAGGAAAAACCATGAAGTCTCTGAAAACGAAATTGGCCCTTGCTGCAGCCACAGCATTGCTCGCACTTGGAAGTTCAGGCATCGCCAACGCCGAGAATCCCTCTTGGTGCGGCCCCAAGGAAGCATCGCTGGCGCTTCTCGACGGCTATGGCGGCAATTCCTGGCGCCAGGTAACCACCGCGTCGGGCAAGCAAACCGCTTCACTCTGCCCCAGCATCACCAAGTATGAATATGCCGACGGACAGGGCGACACCCAGAAGTCCATCTCGGACATCAAGTCCATGGCAGCCAAAGGCATCGACGCGCTCGTAGTCTTCGGTGACGCAGGCCCCGCTGTTCTCCCTGCCATCACCTCCGTCTTCAAGTCAGGCAAGGTGATCGTGCCGTACCGCGTCGACGTGGGCGGCAAGGAAGGCGAGAACTACACCAAGTTCATCGGCGCATCCTTCGTGAATGACGGCGAAAACTGGGGCAAGTGGATAAAGGGCATCCTGCCGAGCGGCGGCAACATGCTCTTCCTCTCGGGCCCTGCTGGCAACAGCCAGGGACTCGACGAACTGAAGGGCCTGCGCAACGTGCTTGGCCCTGAATACAAGTTCGTGAACCCTGAGCCCTTCGCTGTCACCAATTGGGACCCGGCGCTGACGCAAAAGGTCCTCACGGCCGAAATCGCCAAGAACGAGAAGATCGACGTGATCATCTCCGACTTCGGCCCGTCGCTGGTTGGCGCTCTGCCGCTCTTCAACAAGCAGGGCAAGTCCATCCCGGCGCTGGCTACTTCCGACGGCAACTCGCTTGCCTGCTTCTGGGAAGACATGAAGGCCACCAATCCGGACTTCAAGCTCTTCACAGTCGCGACCGGCAACGACAACGTCCGTCTCGCAGTGATGCACGCCGTTGCAGCAGTGACGGGCGGCACGCCTCCGGCTGAGAACATCTTCCAGGCCCCGATGTATGAAGACTCGGTATCGGGCAAGCCGAACCCCGTGACGTGCCGCAAGGATCTTCCTGGTGCCATCTACCTCTCGTCCGAACTCCCTGACGAAGAGCAGGCCAAGGCGGTTGGCGGTCAGTAAGACCATTGACCAACAGGTTCCGGAGGGGTTGCCCCTCCGGAGCCATGCATCAGGAAATGGATGAACTAACGTGGCGGCAAGCAAGTCGAAAACCCAGGACGCGGGCACGGAGCCTCAAGGCAGGCCGACCATCCGGCTGGCCAACATCTCCAAGGGCTTTTCCGGCGTTCTGGCTCTGCGGGACGTCTCCGTCGAATTCCACCCGGGCGAGGTCCATGCCATTCTGGGCGAGAACGGCGCGGGCAAATCCACCCTGATGAACATCATTTCGGGCACGCTTCAGCCCACCCTCGGCGAGATATGGTTCGAGGGACAGCGCATCCCCGAAATGACGCCGGAAGTCTCCGCCAACCTTGGCATCGCCATCTCCTTCCAGCATCCGGCCATCCTCGAAGACCTCAGCGTCTACGAGAACCTCCGCGTGGCGCTTCCCGACTCCGCCTTTGCTGGCCGCCCGCCGCAACAGATTGCAAAGGACATGCTCAATGCCGTGGGCTTGCATGTGCCGCTCCGCCTCAGGGTCGAGTCTCTCACCATCGCCCAGAAGCATCTGCTCGAACTGGCAAAAGCGCTGGCGCTCAAGCCCAAGCTGCTGATTCTCGACGAACCGACCGCGTCCCTCGACCAGGAAGCAACCGATATGCTCTTCGGCCGCGTACGCGAAGTGGTGAAGTCGGGCACCTCTGTTATCTACATCACCCACCGGCTCGCTGAACTGAGGCAGATCGCCCACCGCGTCACGGTCCTGCGCGACGGCCGCTGGCGCGGCTCATCCTTGGTTAAGGACATAACCGACGAGGAACTACTGGCCCTCATCGTGGGCCGCACACTGGGTTCCACCTTTCCGCCCAAAGCTGCGGCGGCTACCAAGGAGATCAGCTTTGCCGTCTCGGGTCTCACGAGCCGCGGCTTCCGCGACATTTCCTTCGACGTGCCGAAAGGGCAGATTCTCGGCATTGCCGGTGTTGCTGGCAATGGCCAGTCGCACCTCATGCGGTCCCTCGCGGGGCTCGTGCCGTCCGAAGGAACGGCCAGCATCCGGGGCCAAACCGTCCGCAATAGCGAACTCATCGGCAAGGCTGCCTACATGCCCTCGGACCGCCATGCCGAGGGCCTCGCCAGCGGACTGACCGTCCGTGAGAACGCCGCCTTTGGTGCGCTTGAGAAGTTTGCCTCGGGCGGTCTCGTGAACCGCAAGAAGGAACTGCAATACGTCAAGAGCACGTTCGAGTCGCTCGCCGTGAAGGCCCCCAGTATCGAGGCGCCGATCCTGTCTCTCTCGGGCGGCAACCAGCAGAAGATCGTGATGTCGCGTGCTCTGCTCTCGGAACCCGCCCTGATCGTGGCGGATGAACCGACCCAGGGCGTGGACGTGGGAGCTCGCGCGGAAATCTACCGCATCCTGCGCGATGTTTCGAACGCCGGCACCGCTGTGATCGTTAACTCCTCCGATGCTGCCGAACTGGAAGGACTGTGCGACAAGGTTGTCGTAATGTCGCGCGGCCGCGCTGTCGCCACACTGACGGGTTCGGATGTCACCGAGGAGAAAATCGTCGCCGCGGCCGTAGGCGCGGTGTCACATGTGGGCGACAGTGCATTTGGTTCCACCAGCAGCACCGCCATGAAAGGCCTCCGACATTTCCTGCAGACAGACAATGCGCCAGCCGTGGCATTGGCGACCGTCACGGTTCTTCTCGCGCTGTTCGTGAACTACCAGAACACCAACTTCCTCTCGGTCTTCAACGTCTACAACATCCTGCTGCTGGCAACCGCCCTCGGCTTCATCTCGCTCGGGCAAACCGTGGCGTTGCTCATGGGAGGAATCGATCTGTCAGTGGGGCCCCTCGCGGGGTTCCTCGTGGTGGTGGCATCTTTCTTCATCAATGACGACAAGTCGGCGGCGGTGATGGCCTTCGGATTTGCGCTGATGTTTCTGGGCGCGCTTGCCGTTGGAACGATCAACGGTCTTCTCATTCGCTTTGCCAATTTCACGCCAATTGCGGCCACCCTCGCCATGTATATCGCCATACAGGGTGCGAGCTTCCTGCTGCGCAATGCACCCGATGGCTACATCAGCTATCCGGTCACAGACTGGATCAATTGGCAGATCGGTCCGTTGCCCATGGCATTCGTGGCACTGGTGCTAGTCGCCGTTGCGCTTGAATATGCGCTCCGCAAGCACAGAGCAGGGTGGCGGCTCCGCGCCATCGGCTCCGACGAAGAATCGGCGCGCCGCATGGGCCTGCGCATCGACCGCACATTCATCGCCGGCTATGTGACATGTTCGCTG
Source organism: Hyphomicrobiales bacterium (assembly GCA_016710435.1). Taxonomy (NCBI): domain Bacteria; kingdom Pseudomonadati; phylum Pseudomonadota; class Alphaproteobacteria; order Hyphomicrobiales; species Hyphomicrobiales bacterium. The sequence goes on from JADJVV010000001.1 coordinate 2,412,329, forward strand.
CTCACCGCCTTGGGCGCGATCATGCTGATGACCCAGATCGGGGTTGGCGACCCGCGTCAGGGCATCAACTACACGCTTTCAAGCATCACCGCCGTGGTGCTGGGCGGAACCGCACTCTCGGGCGGCCGCGGCAGCTTTATCGGCACGGTGCTGGGCGCGGTCCTGCTGACCGAAGTGCTGAGTGCGGTAACATTCCTGGGCCTTACTCAGACTTATCAGTACTTCTTCCAAGGCGCGCTCATCGTGGTGGCGGCGCTGGTCTATTCCGCCGTGCGCCGCCGCGGCAGTTCCGACGCCTGATAAGAAGGAGACTTTGCGATGCGATTGAAAGACCGAGTGATCATGGTCACAGGTGGGGCGCAGGGCCTCGGCGAAGGCATCGCCCAGCGGCTTGCGGCCGAGGGCGGCGCCATCGTCATTGCCGACATGAACGGCGAGAAGGCGGAAGCCGTGGCCAGCGACCTGAAAAAGCAAGGACACAAGGCCCTGGCAGTGCAGGCCGATGTCGCCGAACGCAGCCAGGTTCAGGCGGCGATCGGGAAGGCCGTGAACACCTTCGGCAAGCTTGACGTGATGTTCAACAATGCAGGCTTCAACAAACCTCTGCCTTTCATGGATGTGGACGAAAAAAACTTCAACGGCATAATGCGGGTGAACGCCTGGGGCGTAATGGTTTGCACTCAGGAAGCTGCCCGTCAGATGATGGCGCAGGGGCATGGGGGCAAAATCGTCAATACGGCGTCAATCGCTGGCCGCCAGGGCTATGCCGAGTTTGCGCCCTATTGCGCCAGCAAGGCGTCGGTAATCTCGCTCACCCAGGCCAGTGCCCGCGAGTTTGCCAAGCACAAGATTACAGTCAATGCATTTGCCCCCGGCGTGGTGGTGACGCCGCTCTGGGATGGCCTCGAACAGGACATGATCGAAAAAGGAGTCATCAAGGCGAAGGGTGAGTTTATCGAGAGCTTCTCGTCCAGCATCCTCCTGGGCTTCCCCTCGAAACCGGTCGACCTCGCGGGTATCGCAGCGTTCCTGGCCTCGGCAGATTCGGACTACATCACCGGCCAGGTCATCATGTCCGATGGCGGCATGATCCTTGTGTGAAGCTCAGTAATAGCCCGCGGCCCGCATCGCGGCGTCGATGCGGTTCTGGCTCCGGGTCAGGGCCTGTTCATCGGAACAATCACCATTGAGCGCAGAGAATATCTCTTCGCCGAGGATTTCTTCGATGACATGATATTCGCGGACAGGTGGCCGCTGCCAGTTCTGAATCCGGTTCTGTTTCGCGAGCTTGTCGACGAAGCTCACGATGGGCGTACTGGCGGAAGCCTCCGGATCGGCGCTGACGGAGAAACGCGGGGCAGCCGGGATGCCGTTTTTCACATGTTCCTTCATGGCTGCAGGCGACGCCATCCATGAGATGGCTTCGAAGGCGAGGTGGGCCCGTTCTGGTGGCAGCGAAGCCGGAACGGCAAGCAGGAAGCCGCCGATGGGGGAAAGGCTTGTGCCGCCCGGACCAGCGGGGTGCGAGTGGTAGGACACCTTGCGCTTCACCACGGAGTGAATGTCGTACTCAAACCGCGCGGCGCGCATGGTCCAGCAATAGATCATGGCCGATTGTCCGCTCATGAAATATTCGAGTGCCCTGTTCCAATCGATCGACAGAATGTCAGGTGGCGAGTACGTCAGCAGTTCGTGCATGTATTTCAGCGTTTGCCGCCCGGCTTCGCTCAGCACGCGAGGTCGCATGGCCTCGCCCTTGATCTGGCTGTAGTCGAGGTGAAGGCGGGGCGTGGGGATGTTGATCACCGGGCTGCCGCAGTCACCCATGAAGAACATGAAAGAATGGGAGACCGGCATCCCCCGTGCCGCATTCCAGACAACGCCATGCATCCCACGCCTGGGATTGTGGAGGGCCTTCGCAGCCTGGATCACTTTCTCGAAGTTGCCGGGTTGCTGGAGTTTGCGTGCTTCGAACAGATCCTTGCGAAGTGCGAGTGCTTCAATGGTGCAGTAGATCGGTATGCCGTAGTGGGTCTTGTCCCAGCTTCCGGTTGCCCAGATCGCCGGGTGGAAGTCGAGCGGATTGATGCTGCTGCTCTTCAGATGGTGCGTAAGCGGTTGCAGCACATCGTTGGCCACGCATTCACCGAGCCAGGGCATGTTGATGGCGATGACGTCGTATGCGCTCTCCTTGCGTGTTGCATTATCGAAGACCTCCGCGCGCAGTTCTGCCAGACCCATCAGGGTGAAGTTCTTGCGCGCCGAGAGCTTGCTGCGGAAGTCCGACCACATGTTGCGCATGCTGGCAAAATAGTTGTCGTCGTGCAGAAGGAAGCGCAGTTCCGGTCCGGCTTCGCGCTTTTTCTCCATGATTTCCAGGGGCGGAATGATCTGCCCTGCAAAGTAAGAACCGCCGAAATAGTAGTCTTCGGCATCTCCGCTGCCACTGCGCAGCCCGAAGGTATCCGCCAGCAGTGCTTTCACCCGCGCGGCATATTCCGTGAAACTGATGACCAGCTTCCGGCTCGGCTCCAAGAAATGTGACTTACCGGTGGTGCCCCGATTCCGGAGCTGGATATCGCCCCGGTCGATGAGCTGGTGGATGCGTCGCATGGCGCTCGCGAACGGAATATCGGCCGCCGATGCGAGCGACGACATGGTCACATTTTCCCCCCGGAGGTGGTGCTTCATGAGGTAGAGAACGATGTTCCAATGCGGGTCCGGTTCTGCCGTCCTCAACAGATCATCATATGGCTTTCTCATGCGCTCCAGGAAGGAGATGATGCGCAGAAGTTCGTATTCCGTCATGGCGGTAGTTGCGCAAATCCTGAAGTGATGGTCAAGTATTCCTGCAAATTGGGCGGTCAAAACGCTGGGAGGATCAGATGGCGGAAGCTGTGCTTGGAATGCATCATATCGGCGTTACTGTGCCGGATATCGAGGAAGGTATTGCCTTCTTTAAGAAGGTGTTCGGAGCAGAGGAAATCTTCCGGACGGGCCCCTTCGACGTGGACGCGAACTTCATGAAGGCAAAGCTTGGTGCAGCACCCATCCCGCATCCGGGACCTTGTCTTCCTGCGCTGCGGAAACGGCACCAGTGTCGAGTTGTTTGAATATGAAGGCGAGGACAAGAATGCCGCGCAGAAGCGCTCGTCGGAGGTAGGTGGCTCCCACATCTGTTTTGAAGTTGAGGACGTATTTGCCTCGGCCGAACGATTGAAGGGCATGGGCGTCGAAATGCTCGATGGGCCCAATGTCGTGGATTCAGGTCCGCTGGAAGGGTTCAAATGGATATATTTCCGCGCGCCGTGGGGCCAAATCCTGGAAATCGCGAGCTTTGACAGGCTGGGGTATGAGAAGAACACGGCCAGGCGGCTGTGGCGGGCCCACAAGCAGGCCTGACATGGCTCAACGTGCAAAAACCGGTAGACGTCGCCCCGCCAAGTCCGGGAAGAAATTACCGGCCAAGAGACCTGCGCCCGGAAGAACTCGCTCGTCAAGCATTTGCACGCCTTCCTCAAGGAAGCCCGGCCCACCATGGATGAGTGGATCGCAGGCGTGCAGTTCTTAACCAGAACAGGTCAGGCCTGCAGTGCCTGGCGTCAGGAATTCATCCTGCTTTCTGACGTCCTGGGCGTGTCCATGCTGGTCGAGAGCATGAACCATGAGAAGTTTTCCGGCGAAACGGAATCCACGGTTCTCGGCCCATTCCACGTCCCTGATGCGCCCCGGTACAATTTCGGAGACAGTATTTGTCTGGACGGGAAGGGCGAGCCCGTGTGGGTGTTCGGCCGCGTCACAGATGCCAACGGAAAGCCCATAGCAGGGGCGACGCTCGATGTGTGGCAGGCCAACGAAGACGGCTTTTATGATGTGCAGCAGAGGGGTGTTCAGCCAGACATGAACCTGCGCGGCATCTTCACCACGGATGCGGATGGCCGCTGGGGCTTGAAGTCTGCATATCCGCGTTTCTATCCCATTCCGAATGATGGTCCAGTGGGCGAATTGCTCACAGCTCTTGACCGTAACCCCAATCGGCCGGCCCATCTCCACTTCATGATCACCGCATCGGGATTCCAGAGGCTCATCACCCACATCTTCACACCGGATTGTCCTTGGCTCACGGACGACGCCGTGTTCGGCGTGAAGGAAAGCCTGATCGCCAAAGTTCGCTTGGTGGATGACCCAGTACGCGCAGCCAGACTCGGAATGCCCAATCCGTTCCGGGAAGTTGAGTGGAATTTTGTATTGGCAAGAGATTGAAACGTCAGAACTGAGTACATACCAGAATTGAAAATCGATCACTTGGTGACATGGTGGTGACACGGCAGAAATGGACGTTAGCCCATCACGTGCGACGTGAGCGTAACTACTTGAAAATTTTAAGGAAAATGGTTGGCGACACTGGACTCGAACCAGTGACCCCTGCGACGTGAATGCGGTTCGCACCCGTTTATATGGCCGCTGGATTTGGTCCCTTGCGCAACTTCGAGTATTAAATGTACTGTTACTTGTGACGCACCGGGGGATGCCACTGGCAGAAGGGTACGTAGTTGATGTCGCTCTCGAGAAGGTCGCGTTCATTGCTCGCGGGTGTTGCCGTAGCGGCAATGGCCCTTCCAGGATCGGTTCAAGCAGATAGCTTCACCATCCTCAACGGCCAAACGCTCAACTCCACCCGCATCCTCAATACGCCGGGTGACGTCGGAACGGTGGAACAGGGCGGCACAATCAACGCTGTGGCTGACGATGGCATCAATGCCAGCACCGATGGCGTAACGGTCAACAATGCGGGTGCGGTCACGGGTGCCGAAGACGGCATCGATGTGAATGACAACAGTGTCGTCACCAATTCAGGCTCCGCGATAGGTAGTGCCTTCGCTATCTTTGGCGACAACAACAACACAATCAGCAATTCGGGCACTGCCACGGGTGGTATCTACGGCATCTTCGTCAACGGCAGCGACAACACGATCAGCAATACGGGCAACGGGACAGGTAGCATCAGCGGCATCAATGCCCTCGTCGGCAACACGATCAGCAATTCGGGCACTACGACAGGTCTCCAAGGCATCGCCGTCGACAGCGGCAACACGATCAACAATTCGGGCACGGCGGCGGGTATCGGTGCTGGCAGCATTGGCATCAGCGTTAATAACAACAACACGATTAGCAACACGGGCACTGCGACAGGTCAGTTTGGCATCCTCGCATTCGACGGCAATACGATCACCAATTCGGGCACGGCGGTGGGGATCGGCAATAACAGCACTGGAATCCTCGCCGTCAACAACAACACGATTACAAACTCGGGTACAGCAATAGGTACAACCGTCGACGGCATTCACGCTGTCGACCAAAACACCATTACAAATTCGGGAACATCGACAGGCTCAGTCACCGGCATTCGCGTCGGTAGCTTCAACACGATTACAAACTCGGGTACAGCAACAGGATCCACCCTCGACGGCATTTTTGGCCTCGACCACAACACAATCACTAACTCGGGAACATCGACAGGCCAATCGTTCGGCATCTTCGGTCGTAGCTACAACACGATCACCAACTCGGGTACAGCAACTGGATCATTCGCCAGCATTAACGCCACCGACCACAACACGATCAGCAATTCTGGCACTGCGACAGGCGGTTCCATCGGTATCGCCGTTGGCAACTTCAACACGATCATCAACTCGGGTACAGCAACTGGATCAACAATCATTGGCATTATCGCCGCCGACAACAACACGATCACAAACTCCGGAACTGTGAGAGGTAGCATATACGGCATTTCCGCTAACAGCAGCAACACGATCAGAAATTCGGGGGTGATCACGGGTGTCTCAGCTGCGGTTAACTTCATTGGTGCCAATAACACCCTCACTCTTTTGGCTGGCAGCCAAATCGAGGGCAGGATCTTACTAGACAATCCAACGGACAGGCTGATCATCGGCCCCGGTTTGAACACGGCGCTGGCTTATACAGGTGGCACCATCGTCGATACCGGCCTTCCCTTCATCATCGATGGCGGCAAGCTCTATGCGGTCGATGTCACCGGATTCTCGGTTCAGGACGAGATGGTGAATGACCTTACGCGGGCTGTCTCCGATGCCGTCGATGCCAGACTTGGCGCGGCACGTGCGGCGGGCCGAGGTTTCTCCACGGCCATGAACGGCACGGTGGTACATGCCGTTGCCGACGTTCCCGCCGGGCCCGGCAACAGCCTCTGGCTCTCGGGCCTCGGTTCGGTGCGCGATCAGGAGGGTGACAGTGACACGGGGTCGTTCAACTCCCTGCTCGGCGGTTTCGTGGTGGGTGGCGATGCCCTGATCTCGACACATACCCGGGCCGGTCTCTTTGCCGGTGCGTCCCTCGCCGATCTCGACACCGAGGGCGATGGTCAGGACCTCGATAACAAAAGCGCATTTGCCGGTGCCTATCTCAGCCATGACATGGGCCAGAGCTTCGTCAATGCTGCGCTTATCGCAGGTTGGAGCGGCTTTGACAGCGAGCGCCACATCACCAACAACCAGCTGCCCGGCGGCATGGAAACGGCAAGCGCAGACTATGACGGCTTCCTGCTCAGCCCGTCGCTCACCCTCGGTCACGGCATGATCATGCAGGGCGGTATCCTCACCCCCAGCGTCCGGGTGCGGTATGCGGGCCTGTTCCTAGAAGGCTATGACGAGAGCGGCTCCACCGCCAATCTCTCGGTGGACGGGCGCAACATCAACGTCCTCGATGCCCGGGCGGAACTGGCCTATGCGCTCAACCCTCACGAGACAGAATCTGGCGTCCTGTCATCCACCCTTCGCTTTGGTGTCGATGGAACGATGACCACGGGCGGCGATGTCTCTGCCACGCTTCTGGCCCAGAGCCTGAACGTCGATGCAGCGGGTAGTGATACGTTGCGCGGCTTTGCGGGCTTTGACGCCACCTATGCCATGGCCACCGGCGGCAGCCTCAAGCTCAGCAGCGAAGCGGGTTACGACACTCGTCAAGCCTTCACCGCACAGGCCACCGCCAGCCTCGTCTGGGACTTCTGAGACCGTCTGAGGGGGGTGCCGCCCAGGATAAGAGACGAGTTGCCAAACTGCCTGCATTCAGCGCATCCAACCGCCAGACCTTCAGTGCATAGCCCGGTGATCGTTCCCAGTCCGAGAACTCGTCACTTGGTGACATGGTGGTGACACGGCAAATTGGGGACGACAGGCGCCCAAGGTAAGCGCCAGCGTGAATATTTGAAATATCTATCAGAAATGGTGGGCGATACTGGACTCGAACCAGTGACCCCTGCGATGTGAACACAGTGCTCTACCAACTGAGCTAATCGCCCGTGATCCTTTTGGGGTGGGCACGCTATAGGCGGGGGTGTGGGGCAAAGTCAATGCCGGGAAGTGGGCTTTCGGCGCTTGCATCCAAAGGGCCTCAAAGGCCGTATTTGGCATATGCGGATGTTCCTGTGGTCCCTCGGGTTTCTGGCTGTGGTTCTGGGCCTTCTCTATCATTTCGCCGCGCTGCGGGTGTTCAGCCTGCTGGTGCCGAAGGATGCCGGCGTGGCGAACGTGCAATCCGCCGTCGCCTATGGCCCCGATCCGCGCCACCGGCTCGACCTCTACACGCCAGAGGGGCAGGGGCCGTTTCCCGTGCTGCTGTTTGTCTATGGCGGCTCCTGGGATTCGGGCCATCGGCAGGACTATGGCTTCGTGGGCCACGCCTTCGCCGCGCGCGGCTTCCTCACCGCCATCGCCGACTACCGCCTGGTGCCCGATGCGCATTATCCCGATTTCGTCGATGACGCGGCGCTCGCTGTGGCCTGGCTGGCGGCGGAATCGGGCCGCTTCGGCGGTGACCCCTCACGCCTCTGCGTGGCCGGGCATTCGGCGGGGGCCTACACGGGGGTGCAGGCCGTGCTGCGCAATGGCCTCCGTCACAAGGTGAAGGCCCTGGTTTCGCTGGCGGGGCCGTTTGACTTCCTGCCATTGGATTCGCCCAAGACCATCGCGGCATTTGGTGCTGTTTCAAATCTCGAGGAGACGCAGCCCGTCTCCGCCGACCTTGCGGATGCACCGCCGTTGTTGCTGCTCCATGGCCGCGATGACACCACCGTGGGCCTGCACAACAGCTGGAACATGAAGGCGGCCTATGATCGCGCCGGCCGCACATCCGGGTTGAAGATCTACGATGGCATTGGCCACGTCGGCATCCTGCTGGCGCTGGCGAAGCCCTTGCGCGGCCGTGCACCGGTTCTGGATGACGCCGCCGCCTTCCTTCACAAATACTGCTGAAGAACCCCCCACGCCTCATCGAAGTGACTGATGACATGCGTGGGGTGGAAGTCCGTGACCGGTGCGGCGGTGTAGCCGAAAGTGACGGCGATCACCGGCACTCCGGCGTTCTGTCCGGTGCGGATGTCGGTTTCGCTGTCACCCACCATGATGGAGCGGGCAGGGTCGCGCCCCAGCCGCTTGCACGCCTCGAAATAGGGGCGCGGATCGGGCTTCGCGACGCCAATCGTGTCCGGCCCCACGACGGCACCGAAATAGCCATCCATGCCCAGCGCCTTGAGCAGCCGGTGTGAAAGGTCCTCCAGCTTGTTGGTGCAGACGGCCATGCCGATGCCGCGGGCATTGCAGCGGTCGAGGAAGGGGAGAAGCCCCGGAAACGGCTTGCTGTGGGCGGCGATGTGGGAGGCGTAGTAGATCACGAATTCCTGGTACAGCGTCTCGATGGCGCGCGGATCAACGGGATCACCCGTCGCCTCGCAGCCCCGGGCAATGAGGGCACGCGCCCCGTGGCCCACGAATGCCCGCACCTCATCCAGCGAAATCGAGCGCCGTTTCAGCGTGGAGAGGACATGGTTGGTCGCCGCGTGCAGGTCGGGCGCGGTGTCCACCAGCGTACCGTCCAGATCGAAAACCAATGTATCAACTGGCATTGCCAACTCCGCCTTCTGGCCCGTTTGTTCTGGCCTGCCGCCCATGCTATGCCCCCGCGCGAGAATGGCTTCCCGCTTCAGGAGAACTTCATGGACATCGCAAAAACGCAGGCGCTTCGCGACTTATTGAAAGACAAGTCGCTGCTCAAGGACAAATGCTACATCAACGGCGCCTGGGTTGGCGGGGCGGCCTCCATCGACGTCACCAACCCGGTGGATGAGCGGGTGATCGGTTCCGTGCCGAAGCTCGGCAGCAAGGAAACCCGCGAGGCCATCGAAGGCGCTGAAAAGGCCCAGAAGCTGTGGTCGAAGAAGACCGCCAAGGAGCGCGCCGGCATCCTCCGCAAATGGTTCAACCTGATGATGGAGAACCAGGAGGACCTGGCCCAGATCCTCACCGCCGAACAGGGCAAGCCGCTCACGGAATCGCGCGGTGAAATCGCCTATGGCGCCAGCTTCATCGAATGGTTCGCCGAAGAGGCCCGCCGCGTCTACGGCGAGACTGTGCCCGTGCCGTTCCCAACGAGCCGCGCTGTCGTCATCAAGCAGGCCGTGGGTGTCATCGCCTGCATCACGCCGTGGAACTTCCCCAACGCCATGATCACCCGCAAGGCCGGTGCCGCATTGGCCGCAGGTTGCGCGATGGTCTGCAAGCCGGCAGCGGAAACGCCGCTCTCGGCTTTGGCCATGGCGGAACTGGGCGAACGCGCAGGGCTTCCGGCGGGTGTCTTCTCCGTCATCACCGGCTCCGCCCGCGAGATCGGCGCCGAAATGACCTCCAACCCGATTGTCCGTGGACTGACGTTTACCGGATCGACCGAAATCGGCCGCGTTCTGATGGAACAGTGCGCCCCCACCATCAAGAAGCTGGGTCTTGAGCTTGGCGGCAATGCGCCCTTCATCGTCTTCGACGATGCCGACCTTGACGCCGCCGTCGCCGGCGCCATGGCCTCCAAGTACCGCAACAACGGCCAGACCTGCGTCTGCGCGAACCGTCTCTATGTGCAGGAAGGCGTCTACGAAGCCTTCGCCGAGAAACTCTCGGCCGCCGTGAAGAAGCTGAAGGTGGGCAATGGTGCCGCGGAGGGCGTGACCACGGGCCCGCTCATCAATCCTGCCGCCGTCAAGAAGGTGGAGGAGCACATCGCCGACGCCGTGGCCAAGGGCGGCAAGATCGCCACCGGCGGCAAGCGCCTGAGCGGAAACTTCTTCGAACCTACCATCATCACCGGCGTCACCAAGGACATGGCCGTGGCCCGCGAGGAGACCTTCGGGCCCGTCGCGCCGCTCTTCACGTTCAAGACGGAAGAGGAAGTGATCGAGGCCGCCAACGCCACCGAGTTCGGCCTCGCCTGCTATTTCTACAGCCGCGACATCGGCCGCATCTGGCGCGTCGGCGAAGCGCTGGAATACGGCATGATCGGCATCAACGAAGGCATCATCTCGACCTCGGAGGTGCCGTTCGGCGGTGTCAAGCAGTCTGGCATTGGCCGTGAAGGTTCGCAGCACGGCATGGAAGAATACCTCGAAGTGAAATACATGCTGATGGGTGGCCTGGGCAAATGAGTGCGAAGAAAGTGGCGAGCGCCGACGAACAGAAGAAGGCCGCGGCGCTGGAGGCCCTGAAACTTGTGAAGTCCGGCATGAACCTCGGCCTCGGCACGGGGTCCACGGCCAATCATTTCATCCGTGGCCTCGGCGAGCAGGTGAAGCAGGGTCTTGAGGTGAAGGGCGTGCCCACCTCGAAGGCAACGGCCGATCTTGCCAAGGAACTCGGCATTCCCCTGACCACGCTGGGCGAACATCCCTTCCTCGATCTCTGCATTGATGGCGCGGATGAATTCGATCCGGAACTCCGCCTCATCAAGGGCGGCGGCGGTGCCTTGCTGATCGAGAAGATCGTGGCGACGTCTGCCAAGGACGTGGTCATCATCACCGACGAGAGCAAGCGCGTGAAGATGCTGGGCCAGTTCCCCCTGCCCATCGAAGTCGTCAACATGGGGATCAAGGCCACCGCCTGGAAGATCGAGCGCGTGTTCCGCATGCTCGGCATGAACCCGAAAATGACACTGCGCGCGCGTGACGGGCAGATGTTCCGCACCGACATGGGCAATGCCATTATCGATGCGGCCTGCGGCGAGATCAAGGAACCCGAGCGCCTTGAAGTGATGTTGAACAACATTCCCGGTGTTGTGAACAACGGCCTCTTCAATGGCATCGCCTCCCGTGTCATCATGGCGACGGCAAGCGGAACCGAGGAAATCAAGGCCAAGTGAGCGCCTACGACTACGACCTCTTTGTGATCGGCGCAGGCTCGGGCGGTGTCCGGGCCGGCCGCATCGCGGCACGGCATGGTGCCAGGGTTGCGGTGGCGGAGGAATACCGCGTCGGCGGCACCTGCGTCATCCGCGGTTGCGTGCCCAAGAAACTCTTCGTCTACGCCTCAAAATTCGCCGAGGAGTTTGAAGATGCAGTGGGCTTCGGCTGGACCACGGAAAAGGTGTCCTTCGACTGGTCCACGCTGGTGGAAAACAAGGACAAGGAAATCGACCGCCTGAACAAGGCCTATATCCGCAACCTCGAATCCTCCGGCGCGGAACTGATCCCGGAGCGCGCCACCATCACCGGGCCCCATGAGGTGCAACTGGCGTCCGGTCGCAAGGTGAGCGCCAAGTACATCCTCGTCGCCACCGGCGCCTCACCCTTCGTGCCCCAGCATCTGCCGGGCCGCGAACTTGCGATCACCTCGAACGAGGCCTTTCACCTCGAGCGCTTGCCGCGCCGCATGGTGATCGTGGGCGGTGGCTATATCGCCGTGGAATTTGCCGGCATCTTCAATGGTCTCGGAGTCGAAACGGTTCTTCTCTATCGCGGCGAACAGATCTTGCGCGGCTTCGATGATGACCTCCGCAATCATCTCGCCGCCGAAATGAAGAAGAAGGGGATCGACATCCGCACCAACGTGGATGTGCATGAGCTCGCCCGCTCCGGAGACGGCGTGCGCGTGACACTCACCGACGGCACGGCCTTTGGCGCCGGCCAGGTGATGTTTGCCACAGGCCGCATTCCCAACACCTTCGACCTCGGTCTCGAAAGCGTGGGGCTGCATGGCACACCCCATGGCGCCATCGACGTCGATGCCCATTCGAAGACGAAGGTGGATTCAATCTACGCGGTGGGTGATGTGACCAACCGCGTCAATCTCACACCGGTGGCGATCCGCGAGGGCCACGCCTTCGCCGACACGGTGTTCGGCAACAAGCCGACCTCCGTCAACCACTCCCTGATCCCGACGGCGGTGTTCTCGCAACCGGAACTGGGAACAGTGGGCCTCACCGAGGCGCAGGCCCGTGCGGGCCATGAGAAGGTAGTGATCTACAAGTCCAGCTTCCGGCCCATGAAGCATACGCTGTCAGGACGCGAGGAACGCATGCTGATGAAACTCGTCGTCGACGGCGAAACCGACCGCGTGCTCGGCTGTCACATCGCAGGTCCGGACGCCGGCGAAATGGCGCAACTCCTCGGAATCGCCATCACCTGCGGCGCCACCAAGGCGCAGTTCGACGCCACCATGGCCGTGCACCCCACAGCCGCAGAAGAACTCGTGACCATGCGAGAACCCTGGAAGGGTTGATCAACTTCCAATTGCGGTCCGGTCGCGCGCTTGACGCAGTGCATGCCACCGCATAGCAATCTCTTCTGGGGGTTGTTTGATCAGAGGGCGCAGAATCATGCCGGCAATTCCCCGTCTCGCGGAAATCAGTCGCTTCGCGTGTGCCGCTTTCGCATCAACGCTGGGGATCTCAACAGCATTCGCCGGCACGTGGACCAATGACAATCAGTCCGTATACTGGACATTGGGCAATCAAAACCCGGCATCCACTTCCGTCAATCCCACGGGCGGGAGGACGATAGCCGATGTCAATGTAGTGTTTGACGTGGACATGCTCTCAAGGGTTGTTGACATCACACTGAGCAATGGATCGACCAACGTTCAGCTCTATTCATACATCAGTGGGCCAGAATATCCGTCCGGAGCAATACTGGTGGGAGACGAATTCCCTGACGCGTTGGGAATGGCTTTCTCGGGCAGTGGATTCAAGCCCTTGTCACCTTTGAGTGCATTCAACGGGCAAAGCGAAAGTGGGGTTTGGACCCTCGCTGTATCCGACGGCTGTTGCTACACCGTTCCCGGCTATCTGTTTTCTTGGTCCCTCATCCTCACCGTACTGCCCCTGGAGCAGGATCTCGTCGGCACCACGATTCCGGATATCATTGCCGGCGATGTGCACAACCTTGTCGGATCGTTGGATGACCGCATGTCCGCAAGCTGGGGTGGCGGCATCACGCCCGCGGCAGACGTTGCCAATCCTTTCACCGCACCTGCCGGCGAGACAGCGGCGGGGCTATGGCTGCGGGTGGGGGGCGCAATTTCGGAGAATGAAGGGGCGGTCGGCGCGAACATCCTGGGCACGGCACGCTATGAAGAACAGAGTGGCTTCTTGCAGGCGGGCGGCAGCGCCACGCTTGCGACGTCAGCGGAGTCGCGCCTGGTCGCTTCGGTCTTTGGACACTACCTTGCCAGTGCCAGCGACGTCGACGGCGCACTGGGAAAGGCCGGTGATGTGGATACGGAAGGGCTCGGTGCTGGCGCGGCACTCACCTGGCTGGCCGCGTCCGGCTGGTATGGAGATGCATCAGCGCTTCTTGTTGCCCATGACCTCGATGTTTCCACGACAGGCGGCGCGGCAGGAAGCACCGACGCCATGACTGGTGCCGCAACCGCGGAAGTGGGCCGCCGTATCGCCCTGACGGAATCGGTTTCAGTCATCCCTCGCGTACAAGCTGTCGTGCAGCATACGGAGATCAACACCTTCACCGATAGCGCCGCCATGACCTACAGCTTCGACGAGGCCACGCGTTTTGAGGGCCAGGCAGGCCTTCAGCTTGTATACACAGCCCCGTCTTCGGGTGATTATCAGCTCACGGGCAAGCTCGGAGCCACACTGTCCCACGCTTTCCTCGACAGCGGTGGCGTGCAACTGAGTGGCGTGCCACTCGACTTTGGCGGAGCGGGTGGCACGGCAGCGATCGTGGATGGCGCGCTCCAATGGGTGCCGCTGGGAGATGGCCCGCGCTTCGGCGTGAATGCCAGCTACATGACACCGCTTCGGGGAGATGGGCGTGAATCAATCGCGGCGTCAGCTACCGTGGGCTGGGCGTTCTAGGCGCTTCCTGCACCAGCCTCTGCGAGCATCTTCACGTCTGCAAGGAAAAGACGGGCCTGCGCTTCGCAAGCGGCCAGGCCCTGTTGCATGTCGAGGAAGATGCAGGTGCCGCCCAACGCATGCAGCACGTGACCAAACTCCCGCAGGCGCTGCTGGAAGCGTGTCACGTCGCGCACCACGGCCTCTTCCCGCATCGCTGCGCCACCGGCAGTGCGGGTCTTGAGATTGGCGAGGATGTTGGCTGGCGTGTTTTCCAGATACATCACGAAGCGCCGGTCGAGGAACGTCCGCGCCATGGCAGGCTCCTGCACGGCGAGGTCCAGCACTTCCCCGCAGAAGTGTTGCAGCACATGTTCATCTGAGAGCAAAAGCAGCTCCGGGTTTTCTGCCCGTACCATATGGTCGCGCCACGCCCGGTGAACGGATGTTTCCGATGCGCGGGCGATCACCTCCGGTGGCGCGCCCTGCGCCGCGAGCCATCGCGCCTTGCCCTCGATCAGGTGGGGATAGGGCGGGGGCAGGGGCTCCTCAAACCTTGCCGCATCGATGACGAGAGACTGGAGGTCCTTCCACCCGTCTTCCGGTTCGCCCGCCAGCAACGCCGCCGCCAGCGTGCTCTTGCCCACTCCGTTTGCGCCCACCATTTCGACGAGCGGCATCGGCCGGTTCAGCCCGTCAGGATTTCGTAGTGGGCTTCCGTGGTCACGCCGTTGTTGATGGGCAGCATGTCCTGCGGGCAGGCCGAGTAGGCAATGATGGCATCCATTTCCGCCTTGAACACCACACTGTCGCCGGGCTTGCACAGGCAGTTGCCCCATTCCAGCGCGCCGTCCTGCCGCCAGGGAATGTTCATGAACAGGTTGAGGGAATCCGGCGTGTAGGGAATGGTGATGCCCAGGGCCGCCAGCCCCGCATGCAGGTTGTCCCGGCAATTGTCGTGGTAGTGGGTGCAGCCGAGGAGGCCGTAGCGTTCGTTGTCGCAAGGGGCGATCAGCGTATCGTGCCGCCCGGGCGAATTGTCCTCCGTCAGGGTGAGGATCGGGCGGCGGCGGTTGGTGATCATCTTGTCGCCTGCCACGGGGAAGAGCCGGGACCAGAAGGCGCGGCAATGCTCCATGCCCATGTATTCCCGGAAATCATTGGCATTGAAGGCCCAGAAATCCACCACCTGGTTGCCGTGGGTATTGACGACGCGGACGGACTGGCCCTTTTCGAGGCGATGGGCCTTTCCGGCCCGGGCGGGGATGGTGTGGCGGGACATGGGTTCTCCTTCCGGCCCAGCATGCCAAAAGCCGGACGCGGGGTCCAATCCAACAGTACTTTATTCATTGCACCAAAGCAGTTACAAGCCCGCCACCATGACCGACCAGCCCAAGAAATCCGATCCCAAATCCGATCCGAAGACCGACCGCTACCGCGATACCGTCTTCCTGCCCGCAACCGATTTTCCCATGCGAGCCGGATTGCCCGAGAAGGAGCCGCAGCTCCTCAAGCGCTGGGCCGACATGGGCCTGTTCCGCCGCATGCGCGAACAGGGCAAGGGGCGCGAGAAGTTCGTGCTGCACGATGGCCCGCCCTATGCCAACGGCAATATCCACATCGGCCACGCGCTCAACAAGATCCTCAAGGACATGGTGACCCGTTCGGCCCAGATGGCGGGCTATGACTCGCACTATGTGCCGGGCTGGGATTGCCACGGCCTTCCCATCGAATGGAAGATCGAGGAGCAGTATCGCGCCAAGGGCAAGAACAAGGACGCGGTTCCCGTGAACGAGTTCCGCCGCGAATGCCGCGAGTTCGCGCAAGGCTGGATTGACGTGCAGCGCGCCGAATTCAAGCGCCTCGGCGTGGAAGGCAACTGGGACAACCCCTACACCACCATGAACTTCCGCTCGGAAGCGGTGATTGCCCGTGAGCTGATGAAGTTCGCCGAAACGGGGCAGCTCTACCGTGGCTCGAAGCCCGTCATGTGGTCCGTGGTCGAAAAGACCGCGCTCGCCGAAGCCGAAGTCGAATATCAGGACTACACCAGCGACGCGATCACCGTGAAGTTCCCGGTGCGCAGCCACGACAAGGCGCACACGGGCTCGGTGCTGCAACGCCTCTATGATCTCGTCACGCTTGTGGCGGGCGAAAGCCACCCCGGCCAGACGGTGGACAAGGCGGAGTTCACCGCCGACCAGTCCCTTGACGATGCCAGCGTGGTGATCTGGACCACCACGCCCTGGACCATCCCCGGCAACCGCGCCATCAGCTATTCGCAGCGCATCGAGTACAGCCTCGTGAAGGTGACGGAAGCACCGGAGGGCAACTGGCTGGTCGCAGGCGACAAGCTCATCATCGCCAGCAAGCTGATCGAAGCCGTGATGAAGGCCGCGAAGGTGACAGGCTGGCGCGATCTTCGCGTGGTCGAGGCCAAGGAAATTGCAGCAATCGTCTGCGACCATCCCCTCAAGGCCATGGGTTATGACTACGCCATTCCCCTGCTGGATGGCGACCACGTCACCGACGATGCCGGCACAGGCTTCGTCCACACGGCACCCAGCCACGGTGCGGACGACTACAACATCTGGATTCACCACCAGCGCGAACTCGCCGAGACATACGGCCACGACTTCACGCTGATCCCGACACCTGTCGATGCCGACGGATATTACACCAAGGATGCGCCGGGCTTCGAAGGCAAGCGCGTCATCACTGACAAGGGCGAGAAGGGCGATGCCAACGAGGCGGTCATCGCGGCCCTGCGCGCGGCCGGCATGCTGGTGGCGCGCGAACGCCTGAAGCACCAGTATCCGCATTCCTGGCGTTCCAAGAAGCCGATCATCTTCCGCAACACGCCGCAGTGGTTCATCTCCATGGGCGATGGCCAGCCCAACTCGCTCCGCGACAAGGCGCTGGCCGCCATCGAACAAACGCAGTTCTTTCCGCCTGCAGGCCAGAACCGCCTGCGCGGCATGATCAGCGAACGGCCCGACTGGGTGATCTCGCGCCAGCGCGCCTGGGGTGTGCCCATTGCCGTGTTCGTGAACAAGGCGACGGGTGAAATCCTGAACGATTCCAAGGTGAACCAACGGGTTTATGACTCGTTCTGTGAAGAGGGCGCCGACGCCTGGTTCGCCGATGGCGCGGCGACGCGCTTCCTCGCGCCCGAGTACAATTCGCAGGACTACGAGCAGGTGCGCGACATCCTTGATGTCTGGTTCGACTCCGGCTGCACCCATGCCTTCACGCTGGAAGGCAACCCGGAACTGAAGTGGCCGGCCGATATTTATCTCGAAGGCTCGGACCAGCATCGCGGCTGGTTCCATTCCTCGTTGCTGGAAAGCTGCGGCACCCGCGGCCGCGCGCCCTACGACCAGGTGCTCACCCACGGCTTCATCATGGCCGAGGACGGCCGCAAGATGTCGAAGTCGCTGGGCAACGTGGTGGCCCCGCAGGACGTGATCAAGAATTCCGGCGCGGACATCCTCCGCCTCTGGGTGGCGTCTTCGGATTATTCCGACGACATGCGCATCGGACCCGAGATCATCAAGTCCAACGTCGAAGCCTACCGCAAGCTCCGCAACACCTTCCGCTACATGCTGGGCGCACTCGATGGTCTCAAGGACTGGGAGCAGGTCTACTGCAAGGACATGCCGGAGCTTGAGCGCTATGTGCTGCACAAGCTGTGGGAACTGGATGGCATCGTCCGCGCCGCCTACAAGGTGTACGATTACAAGCGCATCTTCGCGGCACTCACCCAGTTCATGAATGCCGATCTCTCGGCCTTCTACTTCGACATCCGCAAGGACACGCTCTATTGCGACCCGTGGTCCAGCGCCAGGCGCAAGTCCTGCCGCTCGGTCATCGACCAGTTGTTCCATTGCCTCACCACCTGGTGGGCGCCCATCCTCGTCTTCACCATGGAAGAGGTCTGGCTCTCGCGCTTCGGCGGCGAGGGTTCCTCGGTGCACCTCATGCCCTTCGCCAAGGCGCCGGATGAATGGCGCGACGATGCGCTGGCCGCCAAGTGGGAAAAGATCCGCGACGTGCGGAGCGTGGTGACGGGCGCGCTTGAAATCGAACGCGCCAACAAGTCGATCGGCTCCTCACTCGAAGCCGCTCCCAAGGTCTACGTGGCGCGCGACGCTGGCGAGGTCGAGGCACTGATGGCCAATGATTTTGCCGAGGTCTGCATCACCTCTGCCATCGAAGTCATCGCCGGCGCTGCACCGGCGGGAGCCTTCACGCTCGACAACGTCAAGGGCGTGGGCGTCGTCTTCGCCAAGGCCGAAGGTCCGAAGTGTGCGCGCTCGTGGAAGATCTCGAAGGCGATTGGCAGCGACAAGGATTTCCCCGACATCACCCCGCGCGATGCCGACGCCGTGCGCGAATGGCAGACGCGCTTCGGCAAGACGGTATGACGGCGCTTGCGATGACCGCCCGGCTCTGGGGACCTCTGTCGCGGCTCGGGCTGATGCTGGCGGTGTGGGTATTTGCGCTCGACCAGTTGAGCAAGGCCTGGATCCTGCGTGTCATCAATCTGGATGAGCGGCCGCCCATTCAGCTCACGCCTTTCGCCGACCTGCTCATGGCCTGGAACAAGGGGGTGTCCTATGGCCTCCTCACCACCCATGCCCAGTTCATCCTGGTAATGATGAGCCTGCTGATCACCGTGGTCCTGTGGATCTGGCTGGCGCGGGCCACGCATCCGCTGGCGGCGGCGGCGCTGGGCCTGATCATCGGCGGCGCCCTGGGCAATGCCCTTGACCGGGTGATCTATGGCGCGGTGGCGGATTTCGTTCACCTCCACTGGGGAACCTGGAGCTGGTACATCTTCAATGTGGCCGATATCGCCATCGTTGCCGGGGTGGTTTTGCTCGTCTATGATGGCTTTTTCCCACGCCAGAACAGCACGTCATAGGGCCATGGTTTTGCCGGAATCCCGCAGCAGGTTGCCAGTATGTTGAATGTCCGCGTCGTGAACTTGAGCCTCCTTGCTGCCAGCCTCTTCCTGGCAGGATGCTCGACGTCCGGCCTCCTGAACCGTGGCCGGGGACCGCAGGCCACCAGTGTTCCCGCCGGGAACAACCTCACCATGCCGCCGGATTTGCAGCTTCCGGCACCGGGAAGCGGCACCCAGGTGGCCTACCAGCCGTCTGCACCTGCCGCCGCACCGGGCGGGGACGCGGATGTCTATGGCGCCCCTTCGGCGCTGCCCCGCCGTGGCATCGGCAACACCCAATGCCCCAATGGCACCAAGGCCATCGACATCTACGCCTGCTACAACATCAACAAGCTGAAGCCCGACGGTACCAAGAAATCGACCGCCGAACTCAGCCTCGAACTGCGCGCCGCCATCCAGGCCCAGAAGCGCCAGCAGAACCCCAACTACGGCACGTTCAAGAACTTCGGCGAACTGTTCAACTGAACTTGAGGCCGCGCAAAGCCGCCTGCTAACCTCTGCCCATGCGAATCCGCCGCCTTCCCGAAGGCACCGTCAACCGCATTGCTGCGGGTGAGGTGATCGAGCGCCCCGCCAGTGCCGTGAAGGAACTGGTGGAAAACGCCATTGATGCCGGCGCAAGCCGCATCGACGTGGTGTTCCGGGGCGGCGGCAAGTCCCTGATCCGTGTCTCGGACGATGGCTTCGGCATGACAGCCGATGAACTGGTGCTGGCGCTCGAACGCCACGCCACCTCCAAGCTCCCGGATGATGATCTCTCCGCCATCGCCACCATGGGATTCCGCGGCGAGGCCCTGCCATCGATCGGCAGCGTTGCCCGCTTCACGCTCACCTCGCGCGCAGTGGATGCCGATGCCGCCCATGCCATAGCGGTGGAGGGCGGGCGCAGGAGTGACGTGCGGCCCGCAGCCTTGAAGGCCGGCACGGAAGCCGAAATCCGCGACCTCTTCTTCGCCACGCCCGCGCGCCTGAAGTTTCTCAAGACCGACCGCAGCGAAACGGCGGAGGCGCTGGAGGTGGTGCGGCGCCTCGCGCTGGCCAACCCGGCCGTCGGCTTTTCATTTGCCAGCGAGGACCGGCGCTGGCTGGATTGTCCGCCGGGCGAGACGCGCGAGGCCCGTATCGGCCGCATCATGGGCGCGGACTTCATGGAAAACAGCGTCACCGTGAGCCATGGCGGCGAAGATGTGGTGATTGAAGGATTGGCCGGATTGCCCACCGCCGCGCGGGCCCAGGCCAGCCAGCAGTTCGCCGTGGTGAATGGCAGGCCGGTCCGCGACAAGCTGATCGCGGGCGCCATTCGTGGTGCCTATGCCGACGTGCTGCCGCCGGGCCGCCACCCCGCCGTGGCATTGTTCATCACCTGTGCAGCCGAGCGCGTGGATGTGAACGTCCATCCCGCCAAGACAGAGGTGCGTTTCCGTGATCCCAATTTCGTCCGTTCACTGATCGTTTCTGGAATCCGCCGTGCCTTGGGGCAATCCCGCCCCGTGGCCGATACGGGCATCGCCGCACAGACCCTGGAAGCCTTTCGCCAGCAGCGCGCCGCAACCGGGTGGAGCGCCGCAACGCCTCAGTCCGCCCACTTCGCCGAGGCCGTGCAGGATGGTCTTGCCATGCAGATGCCACCCTCTGCGCGCGAGGCGGAAGCGCCGGCCGCAGAGGCCTTCGCCGACTATCCGCTGGGGCAGGCACGGGCGCAGATTCACGGCAACTACATTGTGTCGCAAACAGCAGGCGGCCTCATTCTGGTGGACCAGCACGCCGCCCATGAGCGCATCGTCTACGAACGCCTGAAGGCCGAGCGCGAGGGCCGGGGCGTGATGACCCAACCGCTGCTGGTGCCGCAGGTGATCGAGGTGGACAGCGCCACCTTCGCCGCCATCCTCTCCGTGCAGGAGTTGCTGGCGCAGGCAGGCCTGGTGGTGGATGGCTTCGGAGACACCTCCCTTGTCGTGCGCGAAGTGCCCGCAGCCCTCTCGTCCGCCGACTGGAAGGACGTGCTTGGCGCGGTGGCGGATGAAGTGTCTGAACTGGGCACGCTGCACTCGGTGGCGGGCAAGATGAACCATGTGCTGGCGACCGTCGCCTGTCATCACTCCGTGCGCTCCGGGCGCACGCTTCGCGTCGATGAAATGAACGCCCTGCTGCGCCAGATGGAAGTGACGCCCAACGCCGGCCAATGCAACCACGGCCGCCCCACCTTCATTGAACTGAAGATGGGCGACCTCGAACGCCTATTCGGCCGTAGCTGAACGGGACGCCGGGGCGAGACGGCGGTCGATCCACAGAAGCACACCGCCGAGCATCAGGAAACCGGCGACGAGCAAGACAATCGAGACAGCGAGGGCGCTCGCCCCCATGCGGCCGGGATCGAGGAACCAGTAGGCGTACCAGCCGTCCCACCCGCCCCGCAGCAAGGCGTAGAAGCAGTAGCCCAGCGGCCAGCATGCCGCAGAGGCCACATCGCGCCATCCCAGGGTGCCGTGCGGAAGGGCGAGCCAGGTCAGCGCGAAGAGCAGGGGCGTTGCATCATGGAGGCCATGATCTGCCACCGCCTGCCACCCTTGCGGCTGCCACGTGCTGCGCAGTGCAACACTATAGACCACACCCACGAAGACGATGCCGCACACCACGATGAAGCGAGACCGCGCACTCACGGGCAGGGCGGCGGCAATGCGGATGGCCGCCCATGCGACCAGCATGTTGGTGAGCAGTGTGAAGAAGCCGAGGAAACGCCAGATGACCTCGGCCAGACTGGCCTGGCCGCCCGCCAGCGTGGCATGGAGCAGCCGGAACTGCAGGCCGAGCGCGAGGCAGGCCACGACGGCCGTGAGCGCCGCGCAGAGACGAGACAAATGGCCGGGCGGAAGAGACGTTGTCATTCCCGCGAGGATGCGCCAGCCGGACCCCCTTGCAAAGGGCCGGCGGCGCGGAAGAATGTGACCACCGTGTCCCCATAGGTGCGCTGGTCGATGCGCGTCAGGCCCTCGACATCGCCCAGCACGGCGCGCTCGGATTCTTCCAGAACCACCACCGCGTTTGCCGCGAGCCAGCCGCCTTCCACCAGTGATCGCAGCGCCTGTTCGCCCAGCCCCTTGTTGTAGGGCGGATCGGCGAAGACGAGATCGAAGGGTGATTGCGGCGCGCAAGGGCCAAGTTTCGTGGCGTCCCGCCGCCAGATCTTGCACAGGCCGATGGCACCCAGCGCATCGGCGTTGCGGCGGATGACGCCACGCGCCTCGGTGCCTTCCTCGACGAACTGGCAGAACTTCGCCCCGCGCGACAGCGCCTCCAGGCCCAGCGCACCCGTTCCTGCGAACAGGTCCATCACCCGCGCGCCGTCGAGGTCAAGGCCGTCGATGCCGTGGGCGAGGATGTTGAAAAGCGATTCCCGCACCCGGTCCGACGTGGGCCGCGTCGACGTGGAGGCTGGCCCCACGATCGCATGTCCCTTGAATTTTCCACCGACGATCCGCATGGCGCTGCCCCGAGTTTCCGTCTTGAATCGGCACTGTTTCCCGTGGTCATCTGGCACGATGAAGCAGAAACTGCCAGACCCCATGCGTCTTGCCATCGCCGAGGCCCATGCCGCGGCCGAGCGCGGCGAGGTGCCGGTGGGCGCCGCCGTCGTCGCCTCCGATGGCGAGGTGCTGGCCGTGGCGGGGAACCGCACGCTCGAACTGAGAGACCCCACGGCCCATGCCGAACTGCTGGTGATCCGCGAGGCGGCGCGCAAGCTGGGCAGCGAGCGCCTCATCGACTGCGACCTGCATGTGACGCTGGAACCTTGCGCCATGTGCGCCGCCGCCATTTCCTTCGCGCGCATCAGGCGGGTCTATTTCGGTGCGGAAGACGAAAAGATGGGCGCGGTCGAACACGGTCCCCGCTTTTTCCGCCAGCCCACATGCCATCATGCGCCGGAAGTCTATGGCGGCATCGGCGAAGGCGAATCCGCAGCGCTGCTGCGAAGCTTTTTCAGGTCGCGTCGGATGTGAGCAGCATGCGCTCCAGTTTGCGCTTCAAGTCGTCCTTGGCGGGTTCCGCAGACGCGATGATCTCCCGCACGCGGAAGAAGTCCGCCGATCCGAACTGATCGATCTTCGGGGTGATGTAGATGTCGGGTGGCGTGAGGGCACGCTTCAGGTCGGCCATGCGATTGAACATGATGAGCAGCGAGCCCACCGCAATTTCCATGTTGCCGATCTTGCCGCTGGTGGGGCGTGGGCGGCCCGTGACGTCCACGGCCACCACAAGGTCCGTGCCGTCGCGCACCCGGTCGAACGGAACGGGATTGACCACCCCGCCGTCCACGTGAATGCGCCCGTCGATCGTCGGTGCAGAAATGACTCCGGGAATGGCGATGGACGCACCCACGGCCTGCGCCAGCGGCCCCGAGGTGAGTACCGCTTCTTCCATGCGCTCGTAGTCCGTGGCGATGATCTTGAGCGGAATGCGCGTCTCTTCAATGTTGCGCGGCAGGAAATCTGGCAAGGCGAGATTGGCCAGACGCTCGCCATCGAAATGGAGGGAGGCAAAGCCCTTGAGCGAGAGCAACTCCAAAGGCCGCGTCTTGCGCGCCCCGAACACATAGCGGGCGAAATCCACCCGGTTGGCGAGAAGCTTTTCCGCGTGGGTGCGGATGTCCTTGCCGCTCATGCCGCCGGCATAGCAGGCCCCCACCAGCGCGCCCATGCTGCTGCCCGCAATGACCGCAGGCACAATGCCCATCTCGTCGAAGGCTTCCAGCAGCGCGATGTGGGCGAGGCCGCGCGCACCGCCGCCGCCGAGGGCAAGGCCGATGCGGCGCCGGTCCGTCACAGCGCCCGCCAGCCGATATCGTGGCGGCAGAAGCCGCCCGCGAAGTCGATGGTGGCCACAGCCGCATAGGCGCGCTGCTGCGCCTCCTTCACCGTGGAGCCAAGTGCGGTGACATTGAGGACGCGACCGCCGTTGGACACGAGTTGCCCATTCCGCAGCGCCGTGCCCGCATGGAACACTTCAACGCCTTGGGGAGAATCATTCTCCAGGCCCTTGATCGGATTCCCTTTTTGCACGGTGCCGGGATAGCCTTTGGCGCATAGGCAAACGGTCAGCGCAGTTTGGTCCTTCCAGCGCACGCTCATCTTGTCGAGCGTGCCATCGACAGTGGCGAGCAGCAGCGTCAGCAGGTCAGACTTCAGGCGCGGCATGAGCACCTGCGTTTCGGGATCGCCGAAGCGCGCGTTGTATTCGATGAGCTGCGGGCCACTCGTGGTTAGCATCAGTCCGGCATAGAGCACACCCTTGTAGGGATGCCCCGACTCGGCGAGCGCCTTCACGGTGGGCTTGACGATCTTTTCGAGCGACTCGACAATGAGCTGAGGCGTCATGCAGGGTGCGGGCGAATAGGCACCCATGCCGCCCGTGTTGGGTCCGGTGTCGCCATCGCCAAGGCGCTTGTGGTCCTGCGCCGTGGTGAGCGGCAGCACGTTCACGCCATCGCTGAGCACGAAGTAGCTCGCCTCTTCGCCTTCCAGGAATTCTTCGACCACGCAGGAAGCCTCGCCGAAGCGGCCGTCCCAGATGTCGCGCAACGCGGCCTCCGCCTCCGCCAGCGTCAGGGCGACCGTGACACCCTTGCCCGCCGCAAGACCATCCGCCTTGATGACGATGGGCGCACCCTGCTGGCGCACATAGGCGAGCGCTGCATCATGCGCGGTGAACCGCTCATAGGCGGCGGTGGGAATGCCGGCGGCGCGGCAGATGTCCTTGGTGAAACCCTTCGAGCCTTCCAGTTGGGCGGCATAGCGCGTGGGGCCAAAGGCCTTGATGCGCGCCGCCGTGAGGTCATCGACAAGACCCGCAACCAATGGCGCTTCCGGGCCAACCATCACGAGGCCGATGGTGTTGTCCTGGCAAAAGCGGATCACCGCAGCATGATCGGTCACATCAAGATCTACGTTGCGGCCAAGCTGTGCCATGCCGGGATTGCCCGGAGCGCAGTAGAGCGTGTCGAGCAGCGGGCTGGCGGCAATGGCCCAGGCCAGCGCGTGTTCACGCCCGCCCGACCCGATGAGCAGCACGTTCATGGCTTCAATTGGACGTTGGACGACAGCGCGATGCGGCTGGAGCGCACATGCAGGACTGCGGGGCCGGGTGCGGCGAGGAAGGCGGAGACGGTCCCGTCCACGTCATTGTCGCCACGCGCGATGGAGAACGAGGCCGCGCCGAAGGACTTTGCCCAATCATCGAAATCCGGGTTCTTCAAATCCGTGCCCGAGATGCGTCCCGGGAATTCGCGCTCCTGGTGGGTGCGGATCGTGCCGTAGATGCCGTTGTTGGAGATGACGATCTTGGGCGCGGCACCGCTCGCCATGGCGGTTGCGATTTCCTGCCCGGTCATCAGCACGCCGCCGTCGCCGACAAAGCAGATGGCGGTGCGCTTCGGATCGCTGATCGAAGCCGCAACGGCCCCCGGCACGCCAAGGCCCATGGCGCCGACAATGCCGCCGATCAGCGTGTTGTCGGGCGTCATCTTCCAGTGGCGGTGAACCCAGGTGGAGATATTGCCCGCGTCCGTCACCACGATGGCGTCCCTGGGCGCAAGGCGGGAGAGGGAATCCACAACGACGCCAAAATCCATGCCATCCGGCGCATCGACCGGCTTGTAGACCTGCAAGTCCCTCACCACGCCATTGAGGCTGCTGATCCAGGCTTCGCGCCCGGCCGAAACCACGCGCGGCGACTGCGCCAGCCCCGCCAGCACCGCCACCGGATCGGCAATCAGTCCAAGATCAGTGCGGAACACGTGGCCGATGGGCTTGCCGTCAGGATAGACATGCACCAGCGTCTGCTTCGGTGCGGGGCATTCGGGGAAAGTGTAGCCAAGGCTCGCCACGTCACCGAGGCGCGTGCCGATGGCGAGGATGAGGTCTGCCTCCTGCAGGGCCTTGCGATGGGCGGCGAGTGCGCCAAAGCCCAGGTGTCCGGCATAGAGAGGCGAGGCGTTGTCGAAGATTTCCTGGTTCTTCCACGTCACGGCAACGGGAAGGCGCTGCGCCTCGGCAAAGCGCTTGATCGCGGCCTTGCCCGCGGCACTGCGCAAGGCTCCGCCCACCACAAGCACCGGGCGCTCGCTCGCATCAATGACCTGCTGGATGCGCGCCAGATCGGAGGCCGAGACGCCGACCGTCGCCAGCGGAAACACCACCGGCTCTTTCTCGTCCACCGGGTCGTCGAGCATGTCTTCCGGCAGGGACAGCACCACGGGTCCGGGAATGCCCTGCTGCGCAAGGCGGAAACTGCGCGGCAGGATTTCATGGAGCTTGCGGCCGTCGGTGATCTCGAACACGCCCTTCGCCATGGAACCGAGGAAGCGCTCGTAATCCACTTCCTGGAAAACGCCACGCGTGCGTTCGGCGCGCGCCACCTGGCCCACCAGCAGGATGACCGGCAGCCCATCCTGATCGGCCATGTGAACGGCGATGGAGGCGTTCGTGGCACCAGGCCCGCGGCTCACCATGAACACGGCAGGCTCGCCCGTCAGCTTCGCTTCGGCGCAAGCCATGAAACCGGCGCCCCCTTCATGGCGGCACACCACCACGTCGATGCCGCTCTCGTGCAGGGCATCGAGCAGGGTGAGATAGCTTTCACCCGGCACGCAATAGACGCGCTTGATGCCGTGGGCCTTCAGGGATTGGACAATGGTATCTGCTGCGCGCATGGCAATTCCGGACATGGTGGGGTTGTGAAGGCCCCCTCATGCCCGAAAAAGCATGGCCCTGTCGATAGCCGTCAGGGCGCTGCGGCGTTGAGTTTTGCGAGCGCCTTCGCGGCATCTTCGTTGCCCGCGGCCACGGCCTTGTCATACCACTCCCGCGCCTTCTGCGGATCAGGCTCCAGGCCGCGCACGTTCATGGCGGCATAGACTACCGGGTCATAGGTCTGGCCAGCGCCAAAGGCGCCTTCCGCCGCACCCATTCCGTGTGCCTTGATGAAGAACTGCCGGGCCGAGTCAAGGTCGCCCGTCTTGAGCAGGGCTTCGCCCTTTCCGAGCAGCGTCTTGGCCTCGGTGTTTTCCGCCTCCTGCGGCAGGGGAATGGCCTGCGGCAGCGGCTGGCTGGCCATGGACTGACTTTCCGGCGGTGCACTTGCGGGCTGGACCGTGACTTTGTTGAGGTCAAGCTCCACCGTCATCTCGCGGGGTGGCGTTGCGGCAACCCCTGTCTTTTCCTCAACACCTGCGACGGCGAGATCAAGCTGCGGCGACTGCGCCTGCGGAACGACCAGCTTCACACCCTCGATTTCGGTGGGCTTCAGCAGCCACTCGCCGTCGGCCACTTCCGTGCCCTGGGTGAGATAGGCATCGCCCGGCAGCCCGGTGATCTTGAGGGC
Organism: Hyphomicrobiales bacterium; assembly: GCA_016710435.1. NCBI lineage: Bacteria > Pseudomonadati > Pseudomonadota > Alphaproteobacteria > Hyphomicrobiales > Hyphomicrobiales bacterium. The sequence continues at coordinate 2,439,819 of JADJVV010000001.1, forward strand.
CAGCGGCATGTCGGGATCGGCAGGCACGGCGGTCAGCGCCAGCGGAATGGGATTGTTGAGCACGCCGCTCGCGTCCGCCACATCGACCCGCGCCATGCGCACCGGCTTCTTGGTGAGCACGGTGCTGCCGCCGTTCTTGACGTTGGCAGCGACCTGGCCCCCGGCCGCGGGTTCTTCGGCAACAGGTTTTTGCAGCAGCGCCATGATGGCCGATGCACTGGTGGACGCGCCACTCATGGCGGCGGCATAACCCTGGTGAACCAGCCCCATGTTGGCGCTGGCCAGCCCGGCAACGCCACCGATGGCGCAGGCCACGGCAAACAGCCCGGCGATGCGAAGCGGCGTCAGCGCGCTGCGCTGGCGCTGCTGTTCAGGGGTGGCTTGTCGCGCATCCATCTTGCGCTGCCATTCCCGGAAGCGGAGATTGCCATCGTCATTGGCGGCGCGCGGACGCACAGGCTCTGCCTCGCGCTCCATGGTGGAGAAGGGCGCAACCGCCGGCGATGCGGCCAGGCGCTTGGCCGACTGGAAGCGTTCCTCCAGCCGGCGGCGATAGCTTTCATAGGCTTCCGGCGTCGGCTGTTCAAACATCGGCGCATGCGCCCGGGCAGAGCGATAGCGGTTGGCAAGTTCCTGACTGTCGTCGTCGCTCATGGCCTTGCCGAACCAGCTCGGTGTCACCTCGTCCTCAGCTGTCTCTTCGCCTCGGGCTTCCAATGGTTCTTCGTCGTCAAACGTAGGTTCAAGGTCTTCGCCATCATACTCCGCGGCTTCCATGCGGTCGTTTTCATCAGGCTCGACAACGGACGATTTCTTTTCCCCGGCTGGTGTGGCACGCTTTGATTTGCTCATTGCCCGTCTCCTTGTTGCAGTTCGGTTTCAGCACCGGTGGTGCTGGTGGATGCAGATTCGGCAGCGGTGTCCTGCAAGGCAGCCTGTGCCGCCTTGTGCCGGGTCCAACCCGGAATTTCCGCTGTCAGGTTTGCGTTGATCTTCAATTGCCCGGCATTGCGGAGCAGGGCGGAGGTGAAAGCCTTGAGACGCGCGTCCGTGGCCTTGTCGGCGCCCTTGCTGAACACCATCACCGCAAGCGGCGCCGCCACCGTCTCGACATCACCGCCTTCACTGATGAGCGATGGTGCATCGGTGGGCGAAAGCATGATCGGGGAATAGGTAGAGTCGAGCTGCTTCGGTAGCGCCAGTGGCAGGATTTTGAAGCGCTTCCCATCCAGCCGCGCCGACTTCAGCGCGCTGGCATCCACCAGTGCCGCATCCGCAGAGCCTTGCGACAACACGGTGAGCGCTTCCGCGTTCTGCCGTGGCACGCGCGCGAAGGAAACATCGGACGCATTGAACAGCAACTCGCCCGCGACGAAGCCCATGCTGCCCGTCGGTCCTGTCGCCACACGTTTTCCAGCGAGATCAGCGAGGCTGTCGATGCCCTTGCCCACAACCAATGCCCATTTGATGGATTGCAGGCGAACGAGATACGTGACCTTGCCGTCCAGTCCCTGCAGCAAGCCCTGCGCCTGCGCATAAGTGAGCGTGTCGAGCGGCAACAAGGCTGCATCCACGCGGTCGAGATAGGCCAGATCGGAAACGGCTTGCAGGGTCCCGGCACCGACGATGGGCAGGACGCGGAGGCCCTGTTCATGCTGCACGGTCGCGGCAATACTATTGGCAAGACCCAGCCACTGCGGATCGGCCGCCATCAGCCCCAGCGTGTTCTGGTTCAATTTGTCGGCGCGTGAATCCGCCGTGGCCGTGTGTGCTGACGCAAACAACAGGCCAACCGCGACAACCGCCGCCATGAAGGGCTTCAATTGGCCCATCCACCTACCCCGCGATTGCCGTCCCAGGGTGGGGCACCACGCCCCCTCGAGGTTAACTCTTCATCAGATTTTGTGGCGCTGGCGGGGCGGAAATGGGGAATTGTGGCGTATCAGCTCCGGCGGTCCAAGGGCAGATAATCCCGAGCTTCCGGACCGTCATAGAGCGTCAAGGGCCTGATCAGAATGTTGTTTTGCAGTTGTTCCAGGCACTGCACGGTCCACCCCGGAACCCGGCCCGCCGCAAAGATGGGCACAAACAGGTCCGGCGCGATGCCATTCAGATAGTAAATGACCCCGGAGTAGAAATCGACGTTCACGTTCACCCCGAAGCGCGCATAGGGCCGCATCGCTTCCACCACAGCCTGCAGGATGGCGAACCACTTGGGTTCTCCCATCTCCCGCGAGAGCTGTTCCACGCCATCGCGCATGTGACGCGCGCGCGGGTCTTCCGTCCGGTAGACCCGGTGGCCGAAGCCGGTGACGGCATCGCCGGCCGCGCGCTTGGTCTTCACGTAGGCCGCTGCATTCTCCGGCGTGCCGATCTCCTGGGCCATCTTCATCACGTCCTCGGCCGCTCCACCGTGGGCGGGGCCGGAGAGGGCCGCGATGGCCGCAGTCATGGCGGCATGAAGGTTTGCTTCCGTGCCGATAACCACACGACCGGCGAAGGAGGAGGCGTTGCTGCCGTGCTCGGCATGGAGAATGAGGTCGCGGTCCATGAGCTTTGCAGCCGCCTGCGAAGGTTCACGGCCTGTGAGCATCCAGAGGAAGTGCGCGGCGTGGGAGAGGCCTGCACCGGGTTGCGGCACGGCCCGCCCCGTCCGCACCGCCGCATGGACACCGATGATGACGGGAATCTGCGCGGTGAGGCGAAGGCCCTTGGCGCGGGTTGCCTCAAGGGAATTGTCATCGGCCTGCGGATCAAAGGCGGCGAGCGCCGAGACCGCCGTACGCAACACATCCATCGGGTGGGCGTGCGCCAGGGTGTGGATGATGTGGGTGACGCCGTCCGGCAATTGGCGTGCCGCCCCCAACGTGGCCCGCGTGGTTTCGAGTTCAGCCCGAGTGGGCAATTCGCCGTGCAGCAGCAGGTGTGCCGTTTCCTCGAAAGTGGACTGTTGTGCAAGATCGTGGATGGAGTATCCCCGGTAGCGAAGCTCACCTGCCTTGCCGTCAATGAATGTCGTGGCCGAGCGCTCAAAATAGACGCCCTTGAGGCCGCGATGGATTTCGATCTTGTCTTCGCTGGACATGCTGGGGTTCCGGAGGTTGCAACGTGACAGTGATCGAAGAGGCCAAGGCCAAAATCAAGGGCAGGGGCCTGAAACTTGTGATGCCAGAATCCGGCGACCCCCGGATCGCCGAGGCCGCCCGCCGCCTGCAAGACAACGGGTTGTCCGATGTCATCCTGTTCGGCGCGCATGATGTACCCGCGCCATCGCCGGAAGCCATCGCCCGGTTGCGGGAGGTCCGCCCGAAATTGTCGGACTCGCTTGCCACGAAATTTCTGCAAAAGCCTCTGTTCGCGGGTGGTGCCCTGGTCGCCACGGGCCGCGCCGATGGCATGCTGGCGGGGGCGGCCAACGCCACGGCCCGTGTGATCGAAGCGGCGTTGATGACGATCGGCCTTGCACCCTCCATTGCAACGCCTTCCAGCTTCTTCCTCATGCAATGGCCCGAGCGCCGTCTCGTCTTTGCCGATTGTGCGGTGAACGTTCAGCCCACCGCCACCGAACTCGCCGACATCGCGATTGCATCCGCCGCCAGCGCGCGCGCCGTGCTGGCGGACGCGCCCCGCGTGGCGCTGCTCTCCTTTTCCACCAAGGGATCGGGCGATCACCCCGATGCGGAGAAGGTGCGTGAGGCTCTTTTGCTCGCCCGCGCCCGCGCGCCATCTCTGCTCATCGATGGAGAGTTGCAGGGAGATGCGGCACTGTCGCAAGCCGTCGCCGCGCGCAAGGTGAAGGAGGAGAGCGCCGTTGCGGGCCGTGCCAACGTCCTCGTCTTCCCGGACCTCGACGCCGGCAACATCGCCTACAAGCTCACGCAATATCTCGCGGGCGCGCAGGCAATCGGTCCGATCCTGCAAGGCTTCGCACGTCCGGTCTCCGACCTGTCACGCGGCGCCACGGTGGACGACATCGTGGATACCGCAGCCCTGCTGCTGTCGATGGCCTGATCACGCCTCCGGCGTGAGTGCCAGCACCGAAGCCACATGCCGCGCCATCGTCAGTTCCTCGTTGGCGGGAATGACATGCACGTCAGATGGCGCAACGGCGAGCCAGGCGAGATGGGCCATGATGCGGGAGCGCACAGGCCCGGCATTCTCGCCCACACCACCGGTGAAGACGATGGCATCGACGCCACCCAGCGCCGGCACCAGCGAGGCCGCATGGCGCGCCGCCGAATAACAGTAGTACTCGACAGCTTCCGCCGCTTCCGGGCGCTCGCTCGCCAGCAACTCCCGCATGTCGCCGGAGATGCCGGAGAGGCCGAGGAGTCCGCTTTTGCGGTAGAGCAGGTCTTCCAGTTGATCGAGTGTCAGCTTCTCGTCCCGCATCAGCGCCACCAGCACACCGGGGTCGATTGAGCCCGTGCGCGTGCCCATCACCAGACCGTCTGCGGTCGAGAAGCCCATGGTGGTGCCCACGCTCTTCCCGTCCTGGATGGCGCACATGGATGATCCGGAGCCGAGATGGGCAGCAAGGATGCGGCGCGGCAGCGTTCCCCTCGTTTGTGCAGGCAGGGCCGAGACAATGTGCTCGTAGTTCAGCCCATGGAAGCCGTAACGCCGGTAGCCCTTGTCGCGATAGACGCGCGGCAGCGGCAGGCGCGTGGCGAGTTCCGGCTGCGTTGCATGAAAGGCGGTGTCGAAGCACGCCACCTGCGGCACCTCCGGCAGCAGGGCACGCATGTCGCGCAACACGCCGATGCCGAAGGGCAGGTGCAGCGGTGCCAGGCTGCGCAGGCTGTCCAGCGTCGTCAGCACCGTGTCATCAATGAGGGTGGGCGACACGAAGGCGGCGCCGCCATGGACGACGCGGTGGCCAATGCCGCGCAACACTGTCTGCGACACACCCTCATCCCGCAGGAAAGCGAGCAGGATGGCAAGTCCATCCCGATAGGTGGTGGCCGCTGGCAGCAACCTGCTGATCTCGCCGCAGACGAGCTGCGGCGCCGTGCCGATGCCGCTCACCTGTCCGCGCAGGCGCTCGCTGAGGCCCTTCTCGTCATAGACGGCAAACTTGAGGGATGAGGATCCGGCATTGAGAACAAGGATGGCCATGCCCCTTCTTCAGGGCAGCACGGCGGCCATGCAAGGGCCTGTCTCAGTATTTCACCAGTCCTGATTTGGACAGCTTGAAGCCGGTGCCGTTGGCCATGCACTTCAACCCCGACGTGGAGGAGGTGCAGACGAAGCCCGCCTTCTTCCATTTGGTGCCATAGTCGAACACGTTGCCCAAGGGCTCGCCGTAACCGCAACCCGGCACTTCGCCCGGGTTCTTGTAGACGTGCATTTCGCCGTCGGGGGTGAGGGTCACGGTCCAGTATTTCGGCTTCACGCGCGAGCACGAGAGCAACGGGCCATCCGCCGCATCACCGATGTAGGAGCAGCAGATGTTTCCGGAAGGCATGTCGAATTCCAGCGTGCCGCTGTCCGACGGCGTGAAATCGATGGCGAAGGCCGGAACCGTGAGCAGGGCGGCCAGAAGAGGGGTGAGCGACAGTGACTTGAACATGGGCGTCTCCTTCTGGGCTGCACTTGAGCAGGCGCCGCCTGAATGCAACTTGAACGGATAGACCGCTGAGCCGTCCTGCCCGTTGGGGGCGGATTGTAATCGACGCCGAATGTTATAATATAACAGGCATGACTTTCCCCAGCCCCAAGCACGATCACCGCTCCTGCACGCGCAGTATCGTGGCCCATGCTGAACAGGTGTGCGCCGAAACCGGTGCCCGCCTGACGGAACAGCGCCGCGATGTGCTGGTCTGTGTAGCAGAAAGCCATCAGGCCGTGGGGGCCTATGACATCATCGAGCGCATGGCCGTCCACGGGCCGCGGCCTGCCCCGATCACGGTCTACCGGGCGCTGGAATTCCTGCAGGGCCAGAACCTCGTGCACAAGATTGAAAGCCGCAACGCCTTCGTGGCCTGCGCCGAACGCCACGACGGTTCGCCCGCAGCCTTGCTCATCTGCGAAGGCTGCGGAAATGTCTCCGAGGTGCTCGACCGCGATGCCGCGTCGGGTCTCATCGCGGCCGCCCACAGCCAGGGCTTCACCGTGAAGCATTCCGTTGTCGAACTGTCGGGCCTCTGTGCCCATTGCGGCGTGGTGGCGTGATGCTGAAGGTGAACAACGCGCTGGTTGCTGCCCATGACGTGACGCTGAAGGCCGGCGGGCGTGTCATTCTCGACCATGTGAATCTCGCCGTGCGGCCGGGCGAAATCGTCACAATCATTGGCCCCAACGGGGCTGGCAAATCCACGCTGGTGAAGGTGCTGCTCGGCCTCACCGCAGCGACCGCGGGCCGGGTGGAGATGGTACCGGGCCTCCGGATCGGTTACGTGCCGCAGCGATTTCCGCTGGCGATGAACGTGCCCCTCTCGGTTCGCCGGCTCATGACCTTGACGCTCTCCGCCCCCGAACTCGAAATCGGCGCGGCACTGGGCGAAACCGGCGTTGCCCATTTGATCGACGCGCGTGTCACGGATCTGTCGGGCGGTGAATTGCAGCGCGTGCTGCTGGCCCGTGCCCTCTTGCGCAGGCCACAGCTGCTGGTGCTGGACGAACCGGTGCAGGCGGTGGATTTCCACGGCGAAGTCAAACTGTATGAACTGATCTCCGCCATCCGCAAATCCCATGGCTGCGGCATCCTCATGGTAAGTCACGATCTGCACATGGTGATGGCGGAGAGCGACCACGTGATCTGCCTCAATGCCCACGTCTGCTGCGAGGGCGGCCCCACGGCCGTGCAGAAGGACCCGGAATTCGCCAAACTTTTCGGCCCCGCCGCAGCGCGCATGATCGCTGCCTACACCCACGATCACGACCATGATCACGAAAGCCATGGCGGACATGGCCATGACCATCACCACCATGGGCACAAGCACTGATGCTCGATATTCTTTTTGAACCGTTTTTCCGCCGCGCACTTCTCGCAGGTCTCGCCGTGGCGCTGGTTGCAGGCCCCATCGGCTGCTTCATCGTCTGGCGGCGCATGGCCTATTTCGGCGAGACTCTGGCCCACGCCGGACTGCTGGGGGCGGGGCTTGGACTACTCTTTAATGTCAACATCGCAATCACGGCGGTCGTCGTTGCCATGATCCTCGCCCTCATCCTCATCGCGCTGCGGCGGCAACAGCAACTCGCCGTCGACACGATCCTCGGCATTCTCTCGCACACAGCCTTGGCGCTGGGTGTGGTGGTAATCGGGCTGGTGACGGGCGCTGTCACGGGGCATCTCGACATCCTGTTCGGTGACGTGCTCACCGTCTCCAGCCGCGACGTCTGGACAGTCTGGATCGTCGCCGCTGCCGCGCTCCTCCTGCTGGCGACCCTGTGGCGCCGGATGATCGCCATCTCTGTGCATGAAGACCTCGCCCGCGCGGAAGGCATCAACGTGCAGCTGGTGGAGCTGCTGTTCACGCTGCTCATCGCCTTCGTCGTCGCCATCTCCATGAAGATCGTGGGGCTGTTGCTGATCACGGCGCTCACCGTCATTCCTGCAGCGGCAGCGCGGCGCCTGTCGGCAACGCCAGAGAGCATGGCGGTGTTGAGCGTCGTCCTCGCCGCAGCCGCCGTGCTGGCGGGACTGTTCATGTCCGCCGCCTGGGGCACTGTCGCAGGTCCGTCGATTGTCCTGTCCGCCGGACTTCTCTTTGTCTTGACCTTGCCGCTCGGACAACGCAGTTAGCGGCGGAAAAGGGAGCGCAATGAACTTCTCAGCAACGCATCCGCGCCGGGCCTCGGTGGGCGTCATGGTTGGAAATGTCACGGTGGGCGGCGGCCATCCCGTCGTCGTGCAATCCATGACCAACACGGACACCGCCGATGCCGAGGGCACGGCCCGGCAGGTGGCGGAACTTGCCCGCGCAGGGTCCGAACTCGTGCGCATCACGGTGGACCGCGAAGAGTCGGCCGCCGCCGTGCCCCGCATCCGCGACCGTCTTGTACAAATGGGCATGAGCGTGCCGCTGGTCGGCGATTTCCACTACAACGGCCACCTCCTGTTGTCGCAGTTCCCCGCCTGCGCGGAAGCCCTCGACAAGTACCGCATCAATCCCGGCAACGTCGGCTTCAAGGAGAAGCAGGACCGCAACTTTGCGCAGATGATCGAGATCGCCATCCGCCACGGCAAGCCCGTACGGATCGGCGTCAACTGGGGCTCGCTCGACCAGTCGCTGCTGACGAAGCTGATGGACGAGAACCATGCCTCGCCGCGGCCGGTGGAAGCGCGCAGCGTGATGCACGAGGCCGTGGTGCAATCTGGTCTTCTCTCCGCCGCCCGCGCCGAGGATCTGGGCCTCGCCCGCAACAGGATCATCATTTCCGCCAAGTGTTCGGAGGTGCAGGACTTGATCGCCGTCTATCGCCTGTTGGCCGCGCGCAGCGACCACGCCCTCCATCTCGGACTGACCGAGGCGGGCATGGGGTCGAAAGGCATTGTCGCATCGACCGCGGCCCTCGCGGTGCTGTTGCAGGAGGGGATCGGCGATACGATCCGCATTTCCCTCACACCCGAACCCGGCGGCGACCGCACGCGTGAAGTGATCGTGGCGCAGGAAATCCTGCAGACCATGGGCCTGCGCGCCTTCGCACCCATGGTGATCGCCTGTCCGGGATGTGGCCGTACCACGTCGACCGTGTTCCAGGAACTGGCGCAGGACATTCAGAATCATGTGCGCAGCCGCATGCCGGAATGGCGGGCGCAGTATCCGGGCTTTGAAACGCTTCAACTTGCCGTGATGGGTTGCATCGTCAACGGCCCCGGTGAATCGAAACACGCCGACATCGGCATCTCGCTTCCCGGCACGGGTGAATTGCCGGCGGCACCCGTCTACGTCGATGGCCAGAAGGTGAAGACGCTGCGCGGTGAAAACATCGCGACGCAGTTCAAGGACATCGTCGAGACCTATGTGCGCGAGCGCTGGGGCAGGGGCGGGCGTTCGGCGCACCATGGCTGAAGCCGTCAGCGTCAAGAAGTTCCTCGCCGAGTCCGATCAGAACCTGCGCATCGGCGACATCATCCTCTCGCGCAGTCCGACGTTTCTGAGCTGGGCCATTCGCTGGGCCACGGGCAGCGCCTTCAGTCACGCCGCTTTGGTGTTCCTCGTGGCGCATCCCGATGAAGGTTTCTCAAGCAGCTTCCTGGTGGAGAGCGTGCGCGAAGGCGTAGGGCTCGCCAACATCCGTGACTACATCGCAGGCCGCCATCCGCACGCCGAAATCGTCGTGCTGCGGCTGGAGGGTGAGCAGTTTACCGAGAGCTACTTCAAGAAGGTGCGTGGCCTGATGCTGGACCACGTGAAGTCAGGCTATGACTTCGGCCGCGTGATGCGCATGGGCCTCTCCGCGCTCTTCAGCTTGCGGCTCGGCTGGTTCACCATCAGCAAGGGCCAGCAGAAATCCATGGAACATGCGGTGACGATGACGCGCCGCCGCCTGCACAAATGGGTGCCGCCCCAGTTCATCTGCTCGGGCTTCATCCAGTACGGCCTCGCCAAGGCAGCCGAGATGCAGGGCATCACCGCGAACGTGATGCTGAAGGACGGACTGTCACCGGATGACCGCGATGGCATCCTCGCCGTGACCCCGGAAGACGTGGCCCGCTCGCCCCGTCTCACATGGCGCTTCGCCATCCGCCGGGGCTATGTCTATCCGGTGAAGAACTACGACGAAGCGCTGACGCGGATATCGCAATAGGCAAGAACAGCCCGGGGTTCGTGGCCTCGCGAACCCCGGTGCAGGCGTCAGGCGGCGGCCATCATCGGATCGGCACGCACGATGACCGTGGTGGCGACGGGATAGAATTCTTCGCCCGGCATGCCGACGCGGCGCGCATGGTCACGGATCGCTTCACCATCGACGGCTTCATAGATGCAGAACGTGCCGATGCGGCCATCGGGTTCCTGCACGACATAACTGCGAATCCAGCGGACCTTGTCCGGCATGTCTTCGTTGCCGATGCGGGCGGATTTCGCGCCGGCAATTTCCAATTCTGGGATGTTCTTCCAGGCGCTGGGCCGGCGAATGACGTAGAGCTGCATGATGTGAAACCTTTGATTGCGGCGTGATTGCCGTGACCATCACCTAGGTTTTCACCCCATCAAAGTCCTTACCGCCGACTTATCTTTTCCCTATATTCCCCCGCGGGGCGAGCTTCCGGAGACCAACGATGTTGCATCGTTTTGGCGACTTTACGGTGGACGAGGACCGCCGCGAATTGCGCTTGGGCAATGAAGCCCTCGCAGTTCAGCCGAAGATTTTTGATTTGCTGGTGATGCTTTTGGTGAACGCGGGCCGCGTCATCCCAAAGGCTGAACTGCTGGAGAAAGTGTGGCCCGGCGTCTTTGTGTCGGAAGCCTCGCTCCAACGCGCCGTCAGCCTTCTGCGGACGGAACTGAAAAAGGGCGGGCTTGACCGCGCTCTCAAGAACTACTCGGGACGGGGCTACCGCCTCGCCATCGACCAGCCGGAACTGGATGAGTTCTGGCCCAAGCCCGTGGAGGCGGGCAGCTCCACTGAAAATCTCCAGAGCCTCGCCAATGCACGGAAGTGGTCCGAGATCGTCAGTCTCCTCGGCAAGAGGGCCATGGACAGTCTGTCGGCGGAGGAACTTGAACTCTACGCCTATGCGGAAGAATGCCTTGGGCGCGCCGTTGCGGGTGAACCTTTCCTGCGCCGCCTGATCGAAATTTCAGAGGCGGCCGGCGATGTGGAAACACTGTCCCGCACGGCGGTTTCTCTCTCGCGCATTCATTTTGAGCGCGGCGCGCGTGCTGTCTCGCGAGGATGGCTTGCACAGGTGCCTGCGGGTGAACTCGACAAGATGCCATCCGTAAAGGCCTCCTTCCTGTGGATGCAGTCGCGGCTCAGCGCCTCCGACGGTTCGCCGCAGGAGGCGCGAGACCGCCCATCGGGCAGCAGAGGCAAGCGGGCACAAGGCATTGCGGGCCGTGACCTTGGCCTACCTCGGTTTCTTCAATATCTCGCTCGGCCATATTCGTCAGGGCCTTGAGCAACAGGATCACGCAGCGGCACTCGCCATGTCGACGGCGGTGGACCCTGTGTCGGGCGGTCTGGTCTATTGCAGCGTGCTGTGGTCGTGCCGCTCGTCGGGTGATTGGGCACGCGCCCTGCAATGGATCGGCGGTTACGAAACCTGGTGCGAAGGCAACTTTGCCTCTGTCAGTGCGGCGTGTCAGTTGCACCGTGCCGAAATTGACGGTGTGCAGGGCACTCTCCCGGACGCGCTGACGAAAATTCAGAAGCTGATCGAGATGTCCGGGAGCGAACCCTGGGCGCGCCACGACGGGTATCGCGTGCGCGGTGACATCCATGCCGCCTTGGGCGACGAGACCGCAGCACGCCGCGACTATCAGACCGCCTATGAAATGGGCGGAGATGCGGAACCGGGACACGCCATCCTTCTGGCGGACGCAGGCGATACCGATGGCGCCATCTCGGCCCTTGACCGCGTGCTGGTGAACACCGATTGGTACGCCCTGCAACGCCGCGCCATCCTGCTCGGCTACAAGGCCCGCATCTGTGCCGCCGCAGGCCGCGGGCAGGAGGCGCGGGCCGTCATTGATGAAATGCGCGCGCAGTATGAGACATGGCCCAGCAAGGCGGTGCATGCGCTTGTGCTCGAGGCGGAAGCACTCCTTCTGGCACAGGGCGAAGACGGCATGGCCAAGGCGATCCAGCTGCTCCATCTGGCGCGGCAATTGTGGACGAGTGCGGAAGCGGAATATCAGGCGGCGCGTGTGCGGATTCTGCTCTCTCGCATGATGCAGCAACAGGGCGATTCCGCCGGAGCCCAGGTGGAAGCCCGCTGTGCGGAGACGGCAGCGGGAAAGATTGGCGCCGCAAGGCTTCTGGATGAGGCAGCCGGACTTGTTGTGCCGCTCGGCGGAGAGCGGGAAGCGGCCGCTATTTCTTTCGCGAAATGACGAAACGCGCCGTGTCGCGCAGCAGCCGGGCCTTGTCGCCGTAGGGCGCGAGCACGGCAACGGCGGCATCGGCAAGCCGTGCCGCCTCTGCCTTTGCGCCGCCGAGGCCGAGGAAATCGACAAAGGTCGCCTTGCCACGGCCCTTGTCCTTGCCCGTGGCCTTGCCCAGCGTGGCCGTATCCGACTCCACATCCAGAATGTCGTCGGCCACCTGGAAAGCCAGCCCGATATGATCCGCGTACTGACGAAGCGGGCCACGTTCCGCGCCCGCCATGATGGCGCCCGACTCGCAGGCAAAGCGGAACAGGGCCCCTGTCTTCATGCCCTGCATGGCGGCAATGGCCGAATAGGATTCAAAGCCACCCGCTTCAGCCGCGATATCGTTCATCTGCCCGCCCACCATGCCAGCCTCGCCGGAAGCACGCGCCAGTTCGAGGACGAGGTTGCTGCGGATCGCAGCGTCGCCATGGGTCGCGCCCTCCGCCAGAATTTCGAAGGCAAAGGTCAGCAGTCCGTCGCCCGCCAGGATCGCGGTGGCCTCATCGAACTTGCGGTGCGTCGTCGGCTGTCCCCGCCGAAGGTCGTCATCGTCCATGGCCGGAAGATCGTCATGCACGAGGGAGTAGCAGTGCACGCATTCCAGGGCGGCAGCGACGCGCAGCGCTTGCGCAGGCCGCTGGTCGAACAGCCCGGCGGATTGCATGACCAGGAACGGCCTCAGCCGCTTGCCCTGGCCAAGGCTCGCATAGCGCATGGCCGCCCGCAGCCGGTCTCCGGAACGGGGCGGCAGCAGCCGCTCGAGTTCGGTTTCAATGGCCTGTGCCGTTTCCGCCAGCGCGGTTTCAAAGGTCGGGTGCTGCTCTTGTGCCACGTGTGCAATTCCGCAATATGAGTTCCCATACGCAGATGGCACCGAAATCTCAACAGAAGGCCGTGGGCAAACCGCAGGAAACGCTGCCATGGGCACCGCGCAAGCGGCGGGCGGGGGCGCTGCCCGAGGGCGAATCTGCCGCTCCGGCGCGGGCCGACGCTTCGCCCGCGGGACGATTCCAGCGTCTGCGTGACTTCTGGGCCGCGCGCACACTCTGGCAACGCCGGGTGCTCACGGTGCTGGGCGTGATGGTCGCCTGGCCCTTCGTGATGACGCTGGTCTACGGCGTGGTGCCGCCACCCATCTCGAACCTCATGGTGCTGCGCCTGTTCAGCGGCAATGGAATCACCAAGGACTGGGTGAGCCTCGACGACATGGCGCCCGCCCTCGCGGCCTCCGTCATCACCTCGGAGGATGCGCGCTTCTGCTCGCATCACGGCGTGGACTGGATCGAGTTTCAGGGCGTGGTCGAGGATGCCTTTGACGACGACGAAGGCCCCATCCGTGGCGCTTCCACCATTTCCATGCAGACGGCCAAGAACCTGTTCCTGTGGGACGGGCGTGGACCGCTGGGGGCGATCCGCAAGGGGCTGGAAATGCCTGTCGCCCTGTGGATGGATGCGGTGTGGACCAAGCGCCGGATGATCGAGGTCTATCTCAACATCGTGGAGTGGGCACCGGGCGTCTATGGTGCCGAAGCCGCGAGTCAGCATCACTTCAAGAAGTCCGTGAGCAAACTCACCCGGCGCGAGGCCGCGTTACTGGCGGCCGTCCTGCCCAATCCGATCAAGCGCAAGGCCGGAAAACCGTCGCGGCGCGTGAAGGTCATCGCCAGCGTCATCGAAAGGCGGGCCCGCATCATGGGGCCATACCTCACTTGCCTCCAGCGCAAGAAATGGCTATAGACCCCCCAGATTTCGCGCCCCAACTGGGGCGATTCCATTTTCAGAAGAGATTTCAGAGGTTTAGATCATGGCTGTTCCACGCAAAAAGATGACCAAGAGCCGTATCGGCATGCGCCGCTCGGGCCACAAGATGCCGACGGTGACGGTGATCGAGGACAAGACCTCGGGCGAACTGCGCCGTCCGCACCACATCGATCTCAAGTCGGGCACCTACAACGGCCGCCAGGTGTTGGCCGCCAAGTCTGACACCTGATCGATCAGGACATTCCTTTGCAAAGGCCGGGCGCTTCGCCCGGCCTTTTGCTTTTGTCGGAGCCTCCCTCTGGCTCCCCTGAGCCATTAACCAATCCTGTCGTGTTGGCGGGCATATTGCAGGTTCATGGTCATGTTGACGCCATCAGCCTCAGCCTTCTCGGATGCCGCATGGATGCGTGCCGTTCTGGCACATGTCCCGCGCGCTGCCGTGGTGGTGAACGAGCCCGAGGCCCGGTTTCATCTGTTGGCGGCACGGCGATCGCGTGTGCCAGTTCCTCATCTGCAATCGCTCACTGCCGCGTTGACGCCGTCGCCCTTGCCCTCTGTGGCAGGCACGCCCGGCGAAACGGAAGCCGCAGCCTTTCTCAATCGTCTCGACATGCCGCTGGTGCTGCGCGGCGTGACGCTGGACAATCCGGTGACGGCCGCGCTCATCAAGGGAGCGTCGCATGTCCGTGTGCTCAAGTCCTGGCACCGCGCCGCACTTGATCTGAACGGCGACTTCGACACCTGGCTCAACCAGAACTTCGATCACAAGCGCCGCAAGGAACTGAAGCGGCTGAAAGCGCGCCTTGCGGAGCAGGGAACGCTGACGCTGGAGGAACTGACGCCGGGCGGCGATCTTGCCTCCCACATCAAGGCCTTCCTGGAGGTTGAAGCCTCCGGCTGGAAAGGCCGGCGCGGCACCGCGATACTCAACAGCGCCACCACGGCGCAGGGGCTTGCTGCCGGTCTCGCGGCGATGTTCGTGCAGGGCAAAGTGCGCTTCTGGACAATGTATCTCGATCGAAAGCCGGTGGCCTCGCTCTTTGCTCTCGTCAACAACGGCGAGGCCGTACTGGGCAAGATCGGCTACGATCAGGCCTTCGCGAAATTCTCGCCCGGCGTGCTGGTGATCATCGAAGCCACACGCGCACTCTTTGCCGAACCCGGCCTGCGGCTTGCGGATTCCAATGCCATTCCCGGACACCCCATGATCGACCGCATTTGGCGGGACCGCATCCCTTGTGCCGACATGGTCATCGCGGGCTCATCGGTGAGCGCCACGGCCTTTGCACTGGTGTCACGTTACCATGGCACGAAAGATGCAATGCGCATGGCAGCTAAACGAATTTACCTCAGCGTAAGCGGACGGAGAGCGTCATGACCCTTGTGACCATCGACAGCGCCCTGGCCAAGGCCAGGTTCCTGAAGGAAGCCTTCACACTTAAGCATTCCCTCGTGGGCCATCCGCTCTTCACCTTGCCACGGCTTGTGGAACTGGCGAAGTCCATGCCTGGCGACCGCATCGAATACAATTCAGGCAAGCTGGCTGTGGCCGTGAAGCTGGAAGACGTGCCGCGCATCGACAAGACGCCGGAAGAGGTGATCCGTTCGATCGAGGTGGACAACGCCTGGATGGTGTTGAAGCGGGTTGAGTCCCATCCGGCCTACCGCTCGATTCTCGAAACCTTCGTGCGCGAGGCAAATCTCGCCGCTGGCCGCGACGCCGGCGAGTTCGAGGATGTCCAGGGCTTCATTTTCATCTCGTCCGCCAACGCCACGACGCCGTTCCACATTGATGCGGAAGAGAACATCCTGATCCAGCTTCACGGCGACAAGTTCGTGCGCACCTTCGACAATGGCGACCGCGCCCTGGTGGCGGAAGAGGAAATGGAACTTTCGCCCAGCAAGCACCGCTACCTCGGTTACGAAGACTGGTTCGAGTCACGCGCCACGCTGCACAGCCTGAAACCCGGCGATGCGCTGCACATGCCCTACATGGTCCCGCACTGGGTCTCGACGGGATCGAGCTATTCGATCTCCATGGCGATGACGTGGAAGACGCCGGAAGTCGTGCGTCTCAACAAGATCCGCACCATGAATGGCACGTTGCGCCGCTTCGGCCTTGCCCAGCGTCCGCCCGGCGCGTCGCCGGCCTTCGACGCCGCCAAGGTGGCGATGCACGATGCCATGCGCGGCGTTGTTGAACCCCTCCGCAAGTCGGAGACGATGCGCAACCTTCTGCGCGGCGCAGTCTACGGCAGGCAGGCAAACTACTTCCTGCGCGGCAAGACCGGGCACGGCGCCTGAATTCCCGCAGCCGCCTGAAACGCAAAACCCCGCCCGGGCGAACCGGACGGGGCGAAAACTTGTAACGTGCCACCGGCGCGCCGTGGGCAATCAGCCGAGAACCTTCTCCGCCGGAACGTAGGCATAGCCGAGGTCATCGGCCACGGCCTTGTATGTCACCTTGCCGCCGGCCACGTTCAGGCCGTTGCGGAGATGGGCATCGTCCGACAGCGCCTTCTTCCAGCCCTTGTTGGCAATGGCGAGGCCGAAGGGCAGCGTCACGTTGTTGAGGGCATAGGTCGAGGTGCGCGCAACGCCACCCGGCATGTTCGCTACACAATAGTGGATCACGCCATCGACCTCGTAGGTCGGATTGGCGTGGGTCGTGGCCTTGGAGGTTTCGGCACAGCCGCCTTGGTCGATGGCAACGTCCACGAGGACGGAACCCTTCTTCCAGCCCGGCAGCATCTTCTTTGTGACGAGCTTGGGTGCCGCAGCACCGGGAATGAGCACGCCACCGATGACGAGATCGGCATCAGCGCATTCGTCCTCCACAGCGCCCTGCGTGGAATAGAGCGTCTTCAACTGCGTGCCGAAGCGCGCCACCAGTTCTTCCATGCGGTCAGTGGATTTCTCCAGGATGGTGACATCCGCGCCGAGCCCGAGGGCCATGGCGGCCGCGTTGGTGCCGACGACGCCACCGCCGAGGATCACCACCTTGGCAGGGGCAACGCCGGGAACGCCGCCCAGCAGCACGCCACGTCCGCCCTGCGCCTTCTCCAGGCAATGGGCACCTGACTGCACCGACATGCGTCCTGCCACCTGGCTCATGGGCGCGAGCAAGGGCAGGCCGCCGCGTGCGCTGGTCACGGTCTCGTAGGCGATGCAGATGGCACCCGAATTGACGAGGTCCTTGGTCTGCTCCGGATCGGGGGCGAGATGGAGGTAGGTGTAGAGGATCTGGCCTTCGCGCAGCATCTTGCGCTCACCGGCCTGCGGTTCCTTCACCTTCACGATCATGTCGGCCTTGCCGAAGATTTCGTCCGCCGACGGAATGATCTTGGCACCTGCCTTTTCGTAGTCGGCATCGCTTGCGCCAATGCCTTCGCCGGCATGGCTCTGCACCCACACGCTGTGGCCGCTGCGCACGGCCTCACGCACCGAGATGGGCGTCATGCCCACGCGGTATTCGTGATTCTTGATTTCCTTTGGTACGCCGATCAGCATTCTTGGTTTCCTCCGTCCTAGAAGCTGCGGAGATTAGGCGAGAACCGCCGCAATGTTTTCCCGAAGCGCGGAGCCGGGTGCGCACACGCTGGCAAATTATTCCGTCGCATGTTAGATAAACGGAATGAAATTCCATGATTTGGACAAATCAGACAAAATCATCCTGAAAGTGCTGCAGTCGCAGGCGCAGGTTCCCCTGTCGGAGATGGCAGCCAAGGCTGGCTTGTCACCCTCGACCTGCCATCGCCGCATCAAGGCGATGGAAGAGGCGGGGCTGATCCTCGGTTACAGCGCGCAGCTCAACCGCAAGCACCTCGGCTACGCCAACGAATTTTTCGTGGAAGTGTCGCTCGCCGCGCAAACGGAAGAAGCCTTCGAGAAGTTCGAGAAGGCAGTAGCACGCGTTCCTGAAATCCTGGAATGCCACCTGATGAGCGGACAGTTCGACTATCTGCTGCGTGTCATTGCCCGCGATGCCGAGGATTACGAACGGGTCCATCGCACGCGGCTGGCGCGATTGCCCGGCCTGCAGCGCATCCAGTCGTCACTGGCCTTGCGAACGGTCAAGGCCGGCGGCGGCTTGCCGGTGGAGTGAACCGGGGCCGCACGCCGTCCTGGACGCGCCAGAAGGAAGAGGATCAGAAGCGGTAGGTGAGAACCGAACGGACCTGCTGGATGTTGGTCGCCGAATCCAGCGTGAAGCCGCCACCCGAGAAGATGTTGACGTCGCCGAGGTTGGTGTAGCGGTATTCCGACTTCCACGAGACGTTGTCGGTGAGCATCACTTCGACACCGGCGCCTGCCGTCAGACCGCCTTCATCGAAATCATACGAGGCGCTGAAGATGCCCGGGATATCGAGGTCGCCGTTGAACCAGGTGTGCGTGTAGCCCGCGATGCCGTACCACAGCACATCCGGGCTGGAGAGCACGCCGGCCCGCAGCAGCGCGCTGGCACTGTGCGTCGCTTCCAGTTCATAAGACAGGGAGCCGCCGAAGGCAGCGGCGTCCAAATCCGTGCTGGCGGTCGAGAGCGAGTAATCGCCCTGGATACCTGCCACGAAGCGGTCACCCACGAGAATGTCGTAACCGACTTCCGCGGTGCCGAAGAAACCTTCCCCACCGATGCCGGAAAGCTCCGCGCCGAAGCCCGGGCCCGCGCTCGCCTCGAGCACGTGGTTGATCATGCTGTAGCCGCCACCGATGCCGACGCGCAGGCCGTTCCAGCGCTCTTCGCTGCCGTCGAAGTCAGCGCCCATCACGCCCGGGCGGTACGACAACACGGCCCGCGCCGTATGCACATTGGCATTCTCGTCGATCGACAGGAAACCCGGGATGGTGAAGATGTTCGCATCTTCGTTCATCGTGTAACGATATTCGAGCTTGAGTGTGGTGTTGTTGGCGATGGCGCTTTCGATGCCGCCACCCAGGGTGAGGCCATCCGTGTCATAGTCATAGGAGGCGCCGAACACAGGCGCGCCATTGTTGTCGGCAACGCCGAGATCGCCGTTCCACCACGTGTGCGTCCAGCCGATAAGGCTGTACATCAAGGTATTGTCGTTGATGAGATGGCCGCCACGGATGATGGCGCTGATCGCATGGGTGGCTTCGAGTTCATAGTCGGCAGAACCAAGACCGCCGATGAAGCCGTTGATGTCCGTGCTGATGCCGCTGTAGGTGTAATCCACCTGCGCACCGAGGACGAAGTTGGAGCCCACGTTCAGGTCATAGCCGGCTTCCAGTGTTGCGAGGCCACCTTCGCCACCAAAGCCGCTGAAATCCAGTGTGCCCAGCCCCTGAGCGTCGATATCGATTTCGTGGTTGACCATGCCGTAGCCAACGCCCGCACCCACATGCCAACCGGTCCAGTCTGATACTGGCTGCTGAATGTCCGCAGCGATTGCAGAGGTGGCAAGAGCGCTGCTGAAGAGCGCAATGGTTGCAATACGGCGGGCGGTCGTCATGATGAATGCTCCTGTCGCCCCCGACGCGGCCATTATTGCTTACTGAAAAATGAATCCAATGGGTTTCCGGTTGAATCAGCATAAAGGTGACTCGATTGCGCCCGATTGTTGCCGCAAAGCCACGCACCACAGTGCTGAAATCATGCTTTGAGTTGCATTTTCTTGATCGACTCTCTCAGAGGTGGCTGGCCTTGCCGGTCGCGCCACAGCATCCAGATTCCGGCGCTCACGACGATGGCGGCGCCCAGCCATGTGTAGGAATCAGGGAAGTCGCCAAAGAACAGCACGCCGTTGGTGACCGCCCACAGCAGCGCGGTGTACTCGAACGGCGCGACAAAATTCGCCTCGGCATTGCGGTAGGCAAGAATGAAACCCGCCGAAGCGAGCGCACTCAGCACACCCATGATGATGAGCAGCACAAACTGTTGCGCATCCGGCCATACCCAGGGCCGCAGCAGGAAGGCCAGTGACTTGTCTTCAATCGCCATGCCTGAAAAAGCCGGCGCGATGAGGCCGATCAGGCAGGCGACGGCAAAATAGGTGACGTTCTGCCAATTGGCGATGACGGCGGATTCAACGCGCAACGACAGATGACGTCCGATCATCTGGCCGATCGCATAACCGACTGCCGACCAGAGGGCGTATATTGCGGCGGGCTGGAAGGCATCCGATCCCGGCCGCACCATGATGAGAACGCCCGCAAACCCGATGGTGATGGCAAACCAGCGGTAGGGTAGAACCTTTTCCCCCAGTGTCCATCCCGCGAGAGCGGCCACCACAAACGGCATGGTGAAATAGATCGAGACGGACGTGGCGATCGGCAGTGCTGCTATCGACAGCACGAAGCCGAAATAGGCCGTACACAGAATAATCGAGCGCAGGAACAAGAGCGGCAGCATGCGCGCCGGAAACAGGTTTGAGGCCGCACCCGACCACAACAGCCAGCCGAACAGCAGCGGCAGTGACGCAACCGTCCTGAAGATCACGGCTTCATAGGCCGGCAGGTCGTGGCTTACGCCCTTGACGATGGCATCCTGTGCCGAAGCAAGCCCCACCGAGCCCACGGCGAAGAGGGCGGCTTTCAAGCGGTTTTGCACAACGGACGCGACAGCCATGGTTCAGCCGATCGCGCGGATGGTGTCGGCGAGCAGCTTGATTCCGGGCTCGATCTTCTTCTCGTCGATCGAGGAGAATGCGAGCCGGAAATAGTTGAGCGGCGGTTTCGGGCCGCCAAAAGTGATGCGCCCCGGCTCGATGAAGATGCTCTTTGCCAGCGCCGCCTTGTAGAGTTCGCCGCTGTCGAGCTTCGCAGGCCCCTTCACCCAGTAGGCCGTGCCGCCGAAGGACGGATTGCGCGACGCATTGGGCAGATGGTCGGCGAGCGCCTTGCCCATGATCTCCCAGCGCGCGCGGTAGGATTTGTGCAGGCGGCGGATCAGCGTGTCGTGATGGCCGAGGGAAAGGAACAGCGCCGCGGCCCGCTGGTTGTTGTTTGGCGCATGGCGCACCATGAGCCGGCGCAGCGCCCGCGCTTCCGAAATCAGTTCGCGCGGCCCCACCATGAAACCGAGCCGCAGGCCGGGGAACAACGTCTTGGACAGCGAGCCCACGTAGATCACACGGCCATCGTCATCGAGCGACTTCAGCGCGGGACAGGGCTCGTTCACATAATTGGTCTCGAACTCGTAGTCGTCCTCGATGATCAGGAAATCCTGCTCCTGGGCTTTCTTCAGAAGAGCCAGCCGCCGCTCCAGCGGCATGGTGACGGTCGTGGGGAACTGGTGGCTTGGCGTGGTAAAGACGAGGTCAAGCCCATCCAGCGCCTGATTGATGACAAGCCCCTGTTCATCGACGGGCAGCAGCTTCACGTTGTCTGAGCGCAGCCGGAACATGTTGCGCGCGTCGGTATAGCCAGGGTCTTCCATGCCCACCTTGCTGGCCCGGTCCACCAGCAGGCTGGACAGAAGGTAGAGCGCGTTTTGCGCCCCGAGCGTGATGAGGATTTCATCGTCACTCGCCATGATGCCCCGGCGCGGAAGGATGCGCCGGCGGATCTGTTCCACCAGAAGCGGATCATCATGTTCCCACGAGTCGTTGGTCCACGCGCCCAGCCATTTCTTGCCCAGCGCCTGGCGTGTGCACTCCCGCCATTCCGCCAGCGGAAACAGCGTGTGATCAACCTGGCCATAGATGAAGGGGTAGGTGTAGTCCTGCCAGTTCAGCGGCTTCGTCTGGTTTTCCTGCGTCGAGGGCCGCGTCTTGAACTGGCGCGTGACATCGGCCCCGGCACCGCTGCGGGCCCGCGTGATCACTGGCCGCACTGATGTTGCCGTGTCCTCCAGCGCCTTGTCGGCGACATAGTAACCCGAGCGTTCCCGCGCCACGAGGTAGCCGTCGTCGAGCAGGCCCTGGTAGGCCAGAACCACAGTGTTCCGCGATACGCCAAGCGACTTCGCCATCTTGCGGGTGGAGGGAATGGGTTCGGACTGGTCCAGCTTGCGGTCCAGGATGGCCGACACCAGAGCTTCGCGGATCTGCGACTGAAGACTGGAAAATTCGGTTCGCTTCAGATGGATAAGCCAGTCGCGCAAGATGATTGGTTCCGTTGTTGGTGCTGTCTGGCCCTATCATAGGGCCAATTTGCACCATAAATCCAGTCATGAGGATTTCTGGCCCATGCGTGATTTCTTCTGGCATGTAAGCTGACATCGAACAGGAAAATCATGAGCCAGCCAAAGATCAACACCCAGATCAAGACGTGGGACGAGATCAAGACGACGACTTGCTACATGTGCGCCTGCCGCTGCGGCATCAAGGTGTACCTGAAAGATGGCAGCGTCACCTACATCGAGGGCAATCGCGATCATCCCGTCAACAAGGGCGTGATCTGCGGCAAGGGTGCGGCTGGCATCATGCAGCACACCTCGCCTTCGCGCCTCTCGAAGCCACTGATCCGCGTGGGTCCGCGCGGCTCCGGCGAGTTCCGCGAAATTGAATGGGAAGAGGCCTTGCGCACGGCCACGCTGTGGCTCTCGGAGGTGCGCAACACCGATCCGAAGAAACTGGCCTTCTTCACCGGGCGCGACCAGTCTCAGGCCCTCACCGGCTGGTGGGCTTCGCAGTTCGGCACGCCAAATTATGCCGCACACGGAGGATTTTGCTCCGTCAACATGGCCGCCGCCGGGCTTTACACCTATGGCGGCAGCTTCTGGGAGTTCGGCGAACCCGACTGGAACCATTCCAAGTACTTCATGCTGTTTGGCGTGGCGGAAGACCATGCGTCAAATCCCATCAAGGCAGGCCTCGGCAAGCTGAAGAAGCGAGGCGCCAAGATCGTCGCCATCAATCCCGTGAAGACCGGATACTCGGCCATCGCCGATGAATGGATCGGCATCAAGCCCGGCACGGATGGACTCTTTGCCGGCGCGCTCATCCACGTACTGCTGGAGGCGCAGCGGATCGACGGCGAATATCTCCTGCGCTTCACCAATGCGCCCTGGCTGGTGATTGAGAATCCGGGCGGCGCGGATGACGGACTTCTGCTGCGCAACGCCGCCGGAACCGCGCTGGTCTTCGACCCGCAGACGCAATCGACCAAGGTTGCCGGAACCTACGGCATCAATCCGCCGCTGATGGGCCGCTTTACCCTGGCCGATGGCCGCAAGGTGGTGACATCCTTCACGCTGATTGCCGAACGCTTCCTTTCGCCGGACTATGCGCCGGAGAAGGTGGATTCAGCCTGCGGCGTGCCGGCAGCCACCATCCGGCGCATTGCCGCCGAGTTGGCCCATACAGCCTTCGAGGAGGCCATCGAGCTTGATATTCCGTGGACGGATTATCTGGGCCGGCAATATGAGAAGACGCGGGGCCGCCCCGTCGCCTTTCACGCCATGCGGGGCATCTCCGCCCATTCCAACGGCTTCCACACCTGCCGCACCATTCACCTCTTGCAGATCATGCTGGGCACTATCGATTGCCCCGGCGGCACACGCTACAAGCCGCCGTTCCCCAAGCCCATTCCGCCGGGCGTGAAACCTGCGGGAAAGCCGGGGCAGGTGAAGCCGCTCACCCCGCTGCCCGGCCCGCCGCTTGGGTTCGTGACATCGCCGGACGACCTGCTCGTCGATGAATTCGGCAAGCCCCAGCGCATCGACAAGGCCTATTCCTGGGATGCCCCCATCGCCGCCCACGGCATGATGCACATGGTCATCAACAACGCCGCCAAGGGCGATCCCTATCCGGTGGACGTGCTGTTCATGTACATGGCCAACATGAGCTGGAATTCGGCCATGAACGTGCCGGACACCATGGCCGCACTCACCGCCAAGCGCGATGACGGCGAGTACGTCATTCCCCGCATCATCTATTCGGATGCCTACGCTTCCGAGATGGTGCACTACGCTGACCTCATCCTGCCGGACACGACCTATCTGGAACGCTGGGACTGCATTTCGCTGCTGGACCGTCCTGTCTCCGAGCCCGACGGGCCTGCCGATTCAATCCGCCAGCCCGTTGTCGCGCCGGACCGCGATGTGCGCCCCTTCCAGGATGTGCTGCTCGACCTCGGCGCGCGCCTTGGCCTTCCCGCCATGGTGACGGCGGATGGCAACGCGCGCTATCCCGGCGGCTATTCCGACTATCTCGTGAACCACGAACGCGCGCCAGGCCTTGGCCCGCTTGCCGGCTTCCGCGGACCCGAAGGCCGCATGTCGGGCAGGGGCCCCGTCAATCCGGGGCAGCTGGAGAAATACATCGCCAACGGCTGCCACTGGTTCCAGGAAATTCCGGACCGCGCCAAATATTACAAGCACGTGAACTGGGACTATCTCGACTGGGCGACCTTCATGGGCTTCCTGGCGCGGCCCGAACCCATCATCCACCAGCTCTATTCGGAACCCCTGCAGAAGTTCCGCCTTGCCGCACGTGGCTTCGGCGCAGTGACGCCGCCAGCGGAGCACCGCAGCCGGATCGAAACCTATTTCGATCCCATCCCCTTCTGGTATGCGCCGTTCGAAGGCGAGCAGGTGAGCGGCGATGAATTTCCCATGCACGCCATCACGCAGCGGCCCATGGCCATGTATCACGCCTGGGGATCGCAGAACACCTGGCTCCGCCAGATCCTCGGCCGCAACTGGCTCTACATGCACCGCAAGCGCGCCGCGAAACTCGGCATCAGCGATGGCGATTGGGTCACGGTGACGTCGCATCACGGCCAGATCAAGTGCCAGGCGAAGTTGATGGACGGCCAGAACGAGGACACGGTGTGGACGTGGAATGCCATCGGCAAACGCAGCGGCACCTGGGGCCTCGATGCCAACGCGCCAGAAGCAAAAAAAGGATTCCTGCTCAACCACTTGATCAGCGATCTTCTCCCGGAACGCGAAGGCGGCTACCGCTATTCCAACAGCGACCCCGTGACCGGGCAGGCGGCCTGGTATGACCTGAAGGTGCGCGTGGAAAAGGCAATGGACCAGAGCGCCGAAAGCGCACCGCAGTTTGCTGTGCTGAAGGATGTGGGGGTGAAGGCATGACCTCGCTTCCCGCCGCGACGCAGAAGAAACTCGGCCTCGTCATTGACCTCGACATCTGCGTCGGGTGTCAGGCCTGTGCCACGTCGTGCAAGGAGTGGAACACGCAAGGTGTGTCCGCGCCGCTCTCCGACGCGAAGCCGCGCAGCGATGAGCCGATGGGCACGTGGCTCAACCGCATTCACGGCTACGAGGTGCAGGAGCCCGGCCGCGACGATACCCGCATCGTGCACTTCCCGCGTTCCTGCCTCCATTGCGAGACACCGGCCTGCGTGACCGTGTGCCCGACAGGAGCCTCCTACAAGCGCGCCGAGGATGGCATCGTTCTCGTCAATCCGGAGACTTGCATCGGCTGCAAGCTCTGCTCCTGGGCCTGTCCCTATGGCGCGCGAGAATATGATTACCCCACCGGCGTGATGAAGAAGTGCACGCTTTGCGTCGACCGCATCTACAATCAGAATTTCGTGGAGGAAGACCGGGTGCCCGCCTGCGTCAAGGCCTGCCCCACGGGCGCGCGCAGCTTCGGCGATCTGGGCGATGCAAATTCCGCCGTCTCGCAACTGGTGAAGCAACGCGGCGGCTACGATCTCATGCCGGACATGGGATACAAGCCTACCAACAAGTACCTGCCACCGCGGGCGCGCCGCGATCAGGCCGTGGTCGATCCGCTGCCGAAACCCGATGGCTCTGCCATGGAGCGCCTGTTCGCCTGGGCGGACAAGCTGATGACCAGCGCCAAGGCGACGGCGGGCGTGAACGAAACAGACCTGTCCGACAGGCTGGAAGGCTGACACCCCATGAATCCCGCCTATTCCGTCATTCTCTTCACCACGGCTTCCGGTGCGGGCTATGGCCTTCTCGCGCTGCTGGGGCTTGTGGGCATCAATCACGGTCAGGCCTCGTCGCTGGCCTTCGGCATCACGGCCATGTTTGTTTCACTGGCGCTGATCACCGTGGGGTTGCTCTCGTCCACGCTGCACCTTGGCCATCCTGAACGGGCCTGGCGTGCGCTCTCGCAGTGGCGCTCGTCGTGGCTGTCGCGTGAAGGTGTCGCGGCCGTGCTGACCTATCCGGTGGCGCTGGCATTCGGACTTGTGTGGAGCGGCATCGTCGTGGCTCCGCAGTGGATCACGCCGCTCGCCCTCGCCAGCATGGTGATGAGTGCCGTGACCGTTCTTTGCACGGGAAAAATCTACGCCACGCTCAAGACCATTCCGCAATGGCATCACCCTCTCACGGTGCCGGTCTATTTTGCTTTTGCCGCAATGACCGGATGCGCGGTGCTGGCGGCGGTGGCCACGCCGTTCGGCCGCTTTCAAGTGTTTCAGGTGTTGCTCGCGATCGTGTTCCTGGCCATCACGGGTGTTTTGAAGAGCCTGTATTGGCGCTCGATCGACACGGCGATTGCCCGTCATACCATCGCGGATGCAACCGGCCTTGGCGGCACCGTGAAGCAATGGGAACTGCCCCACACCAACATCAACTTCATCCAGAAGGAGATGGGCTATGTGGTGGCGCGCAAGCATGCGGAAACGCTGCGCAGTCTCGTCAAGATTGCCATGGTGATTGCAGCCATCGCAGCGCTGCTGAGCTGGCTCATCACGCCCTGGCTGTCGTTGGTGCTTGCCGTAGCTGCACTCGCTGCGGCCACCGTCGAGCGCTGGTTGTTCTTCGCGGAAGCAACCCACGTCGTGAATCTCTACTACGGACTCGACAAGGCCTGACCGCCACCTTTCTGCCTCAATTCGTGACAGCTCGTTAACGCCTTGTTAACCATGTTCGGCCCTAATCCCGCTCGCTGGGGTGCGTTGCGTAGAAGGGTTGTGTCTCGTGTCAGTCATTGCTTCGTCACGTATGTCGCTGCGTTTGCTGGGCCGTTCCTATCTGGCCTTCGTGCTAGCGCCCGAACCGCCACTCGACGAGTGGCTCGCCGAACTGGATCAGCGGCTCCTCCACCAGTCCTCATTCTTCTCCAACCGCCCGGTCATCCTCGACCTTGCGCCGCTCTCGCCGACATTGGCGGAGACGGCGAAGGTCATCGCCGTGGTGGAGAGCAGGGGCCTGAGGCTTGTCGCCGTTGAAGGTGTCAACGCCGATTGGGTGAGCCCGCGTCTGGCGCCCTTGCCGGGGACGCCCATGCCCTTCGGCATGTTCAATCCGAAAGACCACGATGCTCCAGCACCTCCACCCCGGCAGCAGCGCTATTCGGTGTCCGCGCGGCCCGATCCGCGTGAGCCTGCCAGCCTGCTGGTGGAGGAGCCGTTGCGTTCCGGCCAGTCGCTGATCTTTCCGCAAGGGGACGTCACGGTGATCGGCTCCGTGGCCTCGGGCGCGGAGATCGCGGCGGGTGGTTCGATCCACATCTACGGCGCTCTTCGCGGGCGCGCCTTCGCGGGGACGAGCGGCAACGCCCGTGCGCGCATCTTCTGCAACAGGTTCGATGCCGAATTGCTGGTGATCGACGGCCTCTACAAGACGGCAGACGACTTCGACCCGGCCTTGCGCGGAGAGCAGGTGCAGGCGCGCCTCGACCGCGACGTGCTGAGCGTCGAAGCCTTTCACTGATCAACTCCAGGAGTGGGAAACATGTCCAAAGTCATCGTCGTCACGTCCGGCAAGGGCGGCGTCGGAAAAACAACGTCAACAGCAGCGCTGGGCTCCGCGCTGGCGCTCAGCGGCAAATCTGTCGTGGTGGTCGATTTCGATGTCGGCCTGCGCAACCTTGATCTCATCATGGGGGCGGAGCGCCGCGTCGTTTATGATCTAATCAACGTCACGCAGAACCAGGCCAAACTTCACCAGGCACTCATCCGCGACAAGCGCGTGGAAAACCTCTGGCTGCTGCCGGCTTCGCAAACCCGCGACAAGGATGCGCTGAACGAAAAGGGCCTTGCCCGACTGATGAAGGAATTGCGCGCCCAGTTCGACTACATCATCTGCGACAGTCCCGCGGGCATCGAGCGGGGCGCGGTGCTTGCCATGCGCCATGCGGATGAAGCCGTGATCGTCACCAATCCGGAAGTCTCATCGGTGCGCGATTCCGACCGCATCATCGGCCTTCTCGATTCCAAGACGGAGCGTGCGGAGAAGGGCGCCAAGGTGGAGAAGCACCTGCTCATCACGCGCTACGACCAGGCGCGGGCAGGGCGGGGCGACATGCTCAAGATTGATGACGTTCTGGAAATCCTGCTGGTGCCGCTTCTCGGCGTGATTCCGGAAAGCGAGCAGGTGCTGCGCGCCTCCAACATCGGCCAGCCCGTCACCCTTGCCAATCCCATGTCCGCGCCAGCGCGGGCCTATTCGGATGCGGCACGGCGCCTTCTCGGCGAAACCATTGCGATGAACGTTCCCCACGAACGCTACAATCTCATCTCGCGCATTTTCGGCGGGAGGGCTGCATGAATTTCATCACCCGCTGGTGGAAGCCAAGGGAGCCGGAACCGTCGACCGCGCCCGTGGCCCGCGAGCGCCTGCAGGTCCTGCTCTCGCATGAACGTGGCAAGACGGGACAGTCCAACCTGCTGAGCCTCATCAAGGAGGACGTGCTGGCCGCCATCAAGCGTCACATCGCCGTGCCGGAGGAAGCCGTGCATGTGAAGGTGGAGCGCCGCAAGGCCGTGTCCACCATGCGCATCTCGCTCGACCTTCCGAAATAGCGCTGCTTGCGCCCTTCTGCCGCGCTGATACTGTGCGGCACAATCGGGAGTGCAACGATGCCCAACATGCTGGCTGATGGCGTAAGCTGGTTCGACGACTGGTTTGCCGTGTGCGAAGTGGCACCCGGCGTGCATGCTATCGGCGAACCGCGCTTCCACCAGATCAACTGGAACTATCTGATCACGGGAACGACGCAGGCGCTGCTTTTCGATACGGGGCCGGGTGTGCGGGATATTTCCGTCGTGGTGCGGGGGCTCACAACATTGCCCGTGACGGCCATGCCTTCGCACATGCACTTCGATCACACCGGCAACCTCGATCGCTTCGAAGACATCGCCATTGCAGACCTTCCTTTGCTGCGCGCCTTCGAGAAGAATGGGATGCTGCAGGAACCCGGCAACCTCTACCTCGGCCACTACGAGGGAATGAAATGGACGCCGGTACGCGTGAGCAAGTGGTGGAAGCCCGGCCATCGCATTGAGCTCGGCGGGCGGAGTCTGGAAATCATCGCCACGCCGGGCCACTCGCCGGACCATGTGGCGCTGTGGGATGAAGGGCACGGCATCCTCCTCGCTGCCGACTTGCTCTATCTCGGCGCGCTCTATGCGCAGGTGCCGGGCTCCAACCTCGCCGACTACGCCCGGTCCTGCGAGGCCCTCCTTCCGAAACTCCGGGACGGTGCGCGTATCTTCGGTGCTCATGGCCAGCCGGATGCAGCTGGCAAGCACACCGCTCCGGAGCTTGACAGATCGGATGCAGAAGCCCTGCTAAATGTACTGAATAGACTCAAGAAATCGGGCGAGATGCCCAGCCGTGCCGAAGTCAATGAGCGCATGTATCTTCTGATCGGCCCGCATGCATATGAGGCTTGGCAGAAGGGTCGCAAATCTATATAAAGAATTCTTTATATGATTTTCGCGAGGTCGCCCATGCCGAAACAGTCATTCACCGAAGCACTGGCCACCCGTCCCTGGTTGCTGGCCGACGGTGCGACCGGCACGAACTATTTCCAGATGGGCCTCGTCTCCGGCGATGCGCCCGAGATGTGGAACTTCGAGCATCCGGAAAAAGTCCGCGACCTGCACCGCCGCTTTATCGAAGCGGGTGCGGACATCATCCTCACCAACACGTTCGGCGGCAACCGTCATCGCCTCAAGCTGCACAATGCGCAGGACAAGGTGCATGAGGTGAATGTCGCCGCCGCCCGGAACGCACGCGCCGAGGCCGACGCCGTGGACCGCGATGTCTATGTCGCCGGTTCCATCGGTCCCACGGGCGAAATCTTCATGCCGGTGGGCATGCTGCCCTATGAAGAGGGCGTTGCAGCCTTCGCCGAACAGGCAATGGCGCTGAAGGACGGCGGCGTTGATGTGCTGTGGATCGAGACCATGTCGTCGGAGGAAGAACTCCGCGCGGCGGTGGATGGCGCGGCCGAGGCAGGCCTGCCCATCGTCACCACCATGAGCTTCGACACCAACGGCCGCACCATGATGGGGATCACGCCCAAGGCCTTCGGTGCGCTTACAGCGGCCCTGCCGCACCAACCCTGCGCCATCGGCGCCAACTGCGGCGTTGGAGCATCAGAACTGGTAGCCACTGTCATGGGCATCACTGAAGCGCGGCCCGATGCCGCCGTGGTCGCCAAGGGCAACTGCGGCATCCCGCAGTATGTGAACGGCGCCATCCACTATACCGGCACGCCGGAGCTGATGGCCGACTACGCCCGCATCGCGCTGGATGCAGGAGCCCGGATCATCGGCGGCTGCTGCGGCACCTCCCCCGAGCATCTCGCCTCCATGCGCAAGGCCCTCGAAGGACACCACAAGGGTGTCCGGCCAACGCTGGAACTGATCGAAACGAAACTCGGCCCCGTCTCGGAACTCGCCAAGGGCGTCGACAAGGCCGCCGATGGCGCCGCCCGCCGCGAGCGCCGCAGGAGCTGATCCCAGGCGATTGCTGCGAGTGGTTGAAGCTGCCGCCTAGACCGCCGCAACCACCACCGGCTTGCCCAGCATGAAGCAATCGGAAATCAGTTGCAGGGGCGAGGCGTCAACGTCGCTTTTCTTTGCTTTGAGCAGGCGCGCGAACTTGGCGTAGATGTCCTCGTATTCGTGGAGTTCCGCCTCGCGAACGGTCTTGCCGTTCACGTCCAGAACAGAACCACCCTTCTTGAGGTGCAGCCGCACGCCATCGGCCGTGCCGACTTCGATTTCCCATGTCTCGCCCGTCGTCTGCCGCCAGTCCATTGCCGCTGTCATGTCGGCGGGCGTGCCGTCACCGCGCTTGAATCGGATGTCGGCCGCAATGGGTGTCGCCGCATTCGCAGGCACCTCGATCGTGGCGCTCTCGACGAAGATGGGTTCCGGCATGATCTTGGTGACGATCGACAGCGCATTGATGCCCGGATCCAGCACGCCGAAACCGCCGGGCTGCCAGATCCACGCCTGTCCTGGATGCCACTTGTTCACGTCCTCTTTCCATGTGACGCGGAGATGCGTGACCTGCTTGCCCTTGAGGCGCTTCTTCGCCTCATCGACGGACGCGTTGTAACGCGAATGCCAGGTCGCATAGAGCACCCGCCGCTTCTTCTTCGCATAGGCTTCCATGGCCAGCAGTTCACCTACGGTCGGCGTCGGCGGCTTTTCGATGAGCACATGCCAGCCTGCATCCAGCGCCTCGCGCGCCATGGCAAGCCGCACCGAAGGCGGCGTGCAGAGCGCGATGCAATCCACCGCGACTCCGCTCTTGCGGAGATCGGCGATGCTTTCAAAACAAGGCACGCCATCAATCTTGCCATGGCGGCTGACGCCCGCCACCAGCTTGAAATTCCGGTTCTTGCCGATGCAGGGAATGTGCTGGTCGCGGGCGATCTTGCCGATGCCGGCGACGGCGATCTTGTAGGCCATGATGTCCTCAGCTCAGTGCGGTCGAAAGGTTGGCGATGAAGTGGTCCACTTCCGCGGCCGTGTTGTAGTGCGCAAGGCCGGCGCGGAGCACGCCGCCCTTGTCCATCAGGCCCATGCGGGCGCAGGGCTCGATGGCGTAGTTGTGACCAGACCACACGAAGGTGTTCAAGTCGGCGAAATGCTTTGCGAGCTTTGCGGGGTCCATCCCGTCAACTGTGAATGACACCGTGGGCACACGGCGGTGCACGGCATTGGCGGAGGTGATGCCCCGCACCTTGAGGCCACGGAGCGGAACGATGCCATCGATCAGCCGCTGCGTGAGGGATTGCTCGTAAGCCTCCATGGTACGCCAGGCGGAAACCAGTCGTTCACGTTGCGAGGCGCCGGTGCCGAGCGAGGCCAGATATTCCACCGCCCCGAGACAACCTGCCATGCCCTCGTGGGAGAGCGTGCCCGTTTCGAACTTGTGCGGAAGGTCTTCGCCGGCGGGCCGCACCTTGTAGCCGAACGTCTGCTGCAGGCGCTCGCGGAGGCCCCACAGGATGCCCATGTGCGGACCGAACCACTTGTAGGCGGAGGAAACGAGGAAATCGCAACCCAGGTCCATGACGTCGATGAGGCCATGGGGTGCGAACTGCACGGCATCCACATACGAGAGCGCGCCAGCCGCGCGCGCCTCGGCGCAGAACCGCTTCACGTCGTTGATGGTGCCGGTGCAGTTTGAGGCATAGCCCAATGCCACCAGGCGGGTGCGGGGCGAGAGGACCTTGCTCAACGCATCATCGGGGAACTCGAAGGTGTCCGGATCGAAATCCATCCAGCGGACCACCAGGCCCTTGTCTTCGGCCAGCAGCAGCCAGGGCGCCACGTTGGCGTCGTGGTCCATCCGCGACAGCACGATCTCGTCGCCCGCCTTGAACGAACGCCCCAGGCAGCGCGACATGTGCAGGGTCAGCGTGGTCATGTTCTGCCCGAACACGATTTCGTCGGCCGATGCCCCGTAGAGTGCGGCGACCGCGGCGTGGGCGGAATCCACCAGTTCGCCTGCCGCCCGGGTCGTGCAAAAAAATCCACCGAGATTGGCGTTTTTCTCAAGCAACGCTTCCACGGTGCGGTCGATCACCCGCTGCGGCACCTGCGTGCCTGCGGGATTATCGAAATAACACCGGGCTTTTCCGTGATCGCCTAGGGCGAGGGCAGGGAATTGCTGGCGGACGGAATCGATCGGAAAGATGCTGGTCATGTGACTCGTTTGCGTTGCCGGTGAGATGAACTGCCCTTGCCACCTCCGTCGCTTTCCGGCAAGTGGAGGTCGTCCCGGGACGGCGCGCCGCATGGCCAAGCCGTTAGTCTGGAGGACAACCGTCTGATGTGGAGACCCCGATGAGCGACGCTGGTGATCTTGACCTGAACACCCTCAATGATGAAGAGCTCGTCCAGCAGATCCATGATGATCTGTACGATGGCCTGAAGGAAGAGGTCGTGGCGGGCGTCAACATCCTGCTCGGTCGCGGCTGGGTGCCCTACAAGGTGCTGACCGAGGCCCTCGTGGAAGGCATGCGCATCGTCGGTGTCGATTTCCGTGATGGCATCCTCTTCGTGCCGGAAGTGCTCCTCGCCGCCAATTCCATGAAGGCTGGCATGTTCATCCTCCGTCCGCTCCTCATTGCCACGGGCGCCCCGCGCCTTGGCAAGATGGTCATCGGCACCGTGAAGGGCGACATCCACGACATCGGCAAGAACCTCGTCGGCATGATGATGGAGGGTGCGGGCTTCGAAGTCATCGACCTCGGCATCAACAACCCGGTCGAGAAGTACCTGGCCGCCATGGAAGAGCACAAGCCGGACATTCTCGGCATGTCGGCGCTTCTCACGACCACGATGCCCTACATGAAGGTCGTTATCGATACCATGAAGGAAAAGGGCATCCGCGACGAATACACCGTGCTCGTCGGTGGCGCGCCGCTGAACGAGGATTTCGCCAAGGCCATTGGCGCCGATGCCTACTGCCGCGATGCGGCCGTGGCTGTGGAAACCGCCAAGAGCTTCATGGCCCGCAAGCACAACCAGCTCGCCTGAGCCCAGGCTTCAATTTCCGGAACAAAAAAAGCGCCGCATGAAGCGGCGCTTTTCGTTTGGGAGGTGGGGGCGGCCAAAGCCGCCCGCACCGGAGATATTACGTGCCAGACGAGATGTGGCCGGCGATGGACGAGAACGAGCTCGTGATCGCGGAAGCCAGGGTCGGCATGACGGTGACGAGGGCGAGGCCCATGGCGGCAGCGATCAGGCCGTATTCGATGGCGGTCGCGCCGGATTCGTTCTGGAAAAACTTCTTCATGTGAAAACTCCAACTCACTAACTGACTGCACCTATCCACGATCGCCGTTCAGCTGATGCTGGTTGCCTCGTGAATATGGAGTGAAACTACAGTTGAGCATTTAACGAGGACTGAAGACAAACCCGAACATTAAATGGAGTTCATGAAAATCGCCGGTCACATCGGGTTGTGGTGAATTGCAGGTTAAAAATCGTCAGGCAGCGCAGCCTGTCCCAAACGCAAAAAAGCGCCCCTGGCGGGGCGCTTTTCTGTTGGAGGGACCATCAGGCCGGAGCCTGATGTTCCGGACCTGTATTACGTACCAGACGAGATGTGGCCGGCGAGCGACGAGAACGAACCCGTGATCGCGGAGGCCAGCGTCGGCATGACGGTGACGAGGGCGAGGCCCATGGCAGCGGCGATCAGGCCGTATTCGATGGCGGTTGCGCCGGATTCGTTCTGGAAAAACTTCTTCATGTGAAACTCCAACTGATTTTACTGACTGCACCTATCCACGATCTGCAGTCTGCGACTTGCGTCTTGCCTCGTGAATATGGGCACAAGATATGCCTGAGCTTTTAACGAGACCTGAATTCCGTACCCAACATTAAAACCAGTTCATGAAATTACGGACAGGAGCGAGAACGTGGTGAATGCGGGGTTAATCCCGTCTGTGCTCCGCCCATAAAAAAAGCGCCGCATGAAGCGGCGCTTTCCGTTCGGGCGGTGCAGACGGCCAAAGCCGCCCCGCACCGGAGATATTACGTGCCAGACGAGATGTGGCCGGCGAGCGACGAGAACGAACCCGTGATCGCGGAAGCCAGCGTCGGCATGACGGTGACGAGGGCGAGGCCCATGGCAGCGGCGATCAGGCCGTATTCGATGGCGGTGGCACCGGATTCGTTCTGGAAAAACTTCTTCATTTGAAACTCCAACATGTACTTACTGCACCATTCACGACCAGCTCCAGGCATCTTGCCGATTGCCGCGTGAACATGGGCACAACCTATAAGTCCCGCTTTAATGAGAACTGAATCAAATCTGCAGCATTGCAGGCACAACATGAAATTTTGGACAGGTTGGATGTTGTGGTTAAAGTGGGCCTAATGCGGCGCACCTGGCAAAGCGTTCACGGTGCTGCTGCGCTCCACTGAAGAGGGGCAGAAGGAAAATCGAATGACGGTCCGGACTCCCGTTGACCTTGCGCCATCGGATGAAATGCAGCGCACCACGGGGCGCGCCCGCGTCCTGCTGCTGGCGTGCGGGGCGTTGGGCCGCGAGATCGTCGATCTGGTGGAGGCCAACAACTGGCAGGCCTTCGACATCCAGTGCCTGCCCGCCAAGTGGCACAACACGCCCGAACTCATCGTGCCGGCCCTGCGGGAAAAGATCAGGGCGAACCGGCCGCAATATGAGCAGCTTTACGTACTCTATGGAGACTGCGGCACCGGCGGCCTGCTCGACGCCATGCTGGCGGAGGAGAAGGTGGAGCGCATCGGCGGTCCCCATTGCTACGCCTTCTTCAGCGGCAACGACCGTTTCGCCCAGACGGCCGACGATGACATCAGCGCTTTTTTCCTGACCGACTACCTGGCCCGGCATTTCGAGAAGCTGGTGTGGCAGGGCCTGGGCATGGACCGTCACCCGGATCTCTTGCCGCTCTACTTCGGGAACTACACCAAGATCGTGTATCTCGCCCAGACGAAGGACGCCGCGCTGGAGGAAAAAGCCAAGGCGGCCGCAGTCCGCTTGGGACTGGGCTATGAGTACCGCTTCACCGGCTACGGTGAACTTGAATCAGAGATGGCGAAGCGAGCCTGATCCTGCCACCGCTCACCACTGGGCCGTCTGATACTCGCCGTCACAGATGGCATAGTAGTCGCCCTTGTCGGCGCAATAGATGTGTCCCTCGGTCTTGAGGCCGGTCTTGCCGTTGAGCGAACCCGCAGCCACGGAGATGGTGGGACTGGCATCGCCCTTCCAGAACAGCAGCGATCCGCAGGTCTTGCAGAAGCCGCGCCCGGCCTTGTCGCTGGCCCTGTACCACGCCAGCGTATCCCGCTTGCTGAAATGCAGTTCCGCTTCCTTGCACGAGGTGAAGGCGGCGTAATGGCCAGATTGCTTGCGGCACTGGGAACAGTGGCAGGCGATGACGGGACGCAGAGGCCCCGCAATCTCGAAGGCCACGCCGCCGCAAAGGCAGGATCCTGTGATCATGTGCGCAATTCCTTGTTGAGGTGCGAGATGTGTTCCGGCCCGATACCGCAGCAGCCACCGAAGATCGTTGCACCATCGGCTTGCCAGCCGCGCGAGGCCGTCACGAGGTCGGCGGGCGCGATCACGTCGACAAATTCCCAATCGGGCGATTTGAAATAGCCGCATTCAGGATAGGTGGCGATCGGTCCCGTCCAATATTTTCGCAGGATGCGAATGGCTTCGCCCGTGTCGTTCGGCGAGGTGTGCATGATGCTCATGACGTCAGGCTTGAGCGCTGCCAGGCGCGCGGTGATGTCGTCGAATGTGCTGTCGGCGCGGCCCCAGCCCTGCAGGCCGCCGCCCTCCGCCTTTTCAGCCGACATGCCAATCCATACGGGCAGACCTGTGGCCATGGCGGCCTCGCTCGCCCATACGGCGTAGTCGGTGTCCCGCATCATCTCCATCATGATGAGATCGACACCGGCGCGCTTCAATCCATCGGCCTTCATCTGAAATAGGCGCCGCGCCTCGGCTTCCGGCCACTCATGCGCGAGATTGTTGCGGTCTGATCCCGTTTGCATGGGGCGCATTGTCGACATGGAGCCAGCCACGCATACGCGCGTGCCCGCCGCAGCCTCTCGTGCCAGCTCCACGGCGACGGCATCGATCCGGTTCACATCGGCCGCACGGCCGATATGGCTGAAGAGCAGGGGGCTTGTCGCGAAGGTGTTGGCCGTGATGATGTCGGCTCCGCACGCCACATAGTCCCGGTGGACCTCGCGCACGATTCCGGGGCTGGTGAGGTTGGCATCGGCGCACCAGGTGTCGCCGCTCATGGCGGCACCCCTCCGCTGGATATCCGTGCCCGTGCCACCGTCGAGAATGATGGTTTCACCCCGTGCCAGCTTCTGCCGGATGATGTCGTAGCTCATTGCCTGTCTTTCTTGCGCGCCTCGGCAAAGGCCCGCATGTGGAATTGCATCTGGGCCGGAGCATAGGCGAAGGCGGTGCCGATGGGGCAGGCCCGGCGTGCATGGCAGCCCATCGTCAGGCAATCCTCTCCGGCGGGTGAAAGGACATGCCGCCCGCACGCCGCCACGTCATAGGATCTGCCATCGAACGCCTGCACGGGGCAGGCACCGAGACAGGGCTTGTCCATGCATGTCTCGCACGGGTGAGGGCCGCTCCGGTGAGCGGGAAGGTCAAACGCCACCGGAAACAGCAAGGCGGCCCGATAGGCATGCCACAGCCCATAGTCGGCATGGATGTTGAGGCCGAGGGGCGACACATGCCCCGCGCCCGCCCGCCGCGCCCAGGTGAGGAACGGCAGGGGAGGTGTGTCGAAAGGGTAGAGCGCTCGCGCGTGCAGATCGCGCGCCAGCACATCCACGGTGTCCCGCGTCCAGTCGTCCATCAGGTCGCGGTGTGGATCGCGCTCGCGGGCAAAGCGGCGGAACATGTCCGGCCCGGCATTGCCAATCAGCACCATGAAGGCCGTGCCCTCGGGCACCGTGTCATCCGCTCGCGGTGCAAACCAGCCGAGGACGGCAAAGCCCTCGCGCCGGATGCGAGTCAGGATCGGATGGTCCATGTCATCTTGCCCAGCGTGGATCGCCCGGTTCCATCACCTGGCGCGGCAGCTTGATATCATGCTTTGCGCGGATGATCTGGTCGATGTCAGAGGGGATGTAGTCCGGATAATAGGTCGAGAGGATTTCGCGCTTCCGCGCCGCTGCCCGCTCGACGATATCCGGCTTGCCCGCCTCGGCCCATTCCTTGGGGCTCATGCGGTTACCGATGGCGGGATAGACATAATCCTTCTGCATGAGCGTCAGCGTCTGCTCGCTTCCGAGGTAATGCCCCGGCCCGTTGAGGCAGGTATCCGCGATCACGTCGATCGAAAGCGACTCGTCCGTCACCTCGATGCCTCGCACATTGCGGTTGATCGAGCCGAGCATGTCGTTGTCGATCAGCAGGCTTTCGAGACAGAAGCCGAGCAGCGAGGCATGCATGCCGGCGGACTCGTAGAGCATGTTGATACCCGTCATGGCCGAGATGCCGGCGGTCACGCCCTTTTCATAGCCTGCCTGCATGTCCGGCATCTTGGAATCGCACATGCCTGCGGCCGAGCCGACGGTGAGATCATAGTAATGGCCCATCTGCGCGCAGCCCGAGGTGATGAGCGCCTGCTCGCCCGAGCCGCCCGACATGGCACCGGTACGGAGGTCCGACACGAATGGCCAGGGGCCCCAGATCGCCAGCGCACCCGGCACGATGCAGTTGATGTAGACGAGACCGGCAAGGCACTCCGCCACGGCCTGTACCACTGTCCCGGCCAGGGCAGCGGGCGACGTTGCACCCGCCTGTGCCGCCGACAGCAGCAACACCGGCATGCCGCCCCGCGCCGCCGTCTCCAGGCAGCGGCAGGCATCTTCCGCGAATTTCAGGGGCGGCACCACGAAGCAGTTGGATTGCGACACGAAGGGCCGCGCCCGCCACTTGTCCTCGCCACCTGCAAGCACATGGAGGATCTCCAGGCATTCCGTCACATGATCCGGATCGACCATCGAGGTGCCCACATGCTTCTGCGTGCCCGCAAGGCAGGCATACATGGTGTTGATGTCGAGGTCGTGGCCCGTGATCATGTCACGTGCCGTCAGCGGGCGCTGGAAGAAATGGATGTGTTCGCAGGTATCCACGATGCGAGCCGCGTCATAGAGATCGACCAGCAGCGACTCACGGTATTCCTTGGTGGAAGGCTCAACGATGTGGACGGCTGCACCCGCAGTGCCGAAGTACACCCGCTTGCCTGAGGGTTCCATGTCGTGCAGCGGATTGCGCGCCGGCAAGATGAAATTGCGCGCCGCCTTGGCGATGGTGTCGTCCACAAGTGCGCGCGGAATGCACAACCGCCCCTTGTCGTTCACCCAGCAGCCGTAAGCCGACATGGCCTCCACGCAAGAGGGAATGGCGCTGCCAAGGCCCACGGTTTCGAGAAGCGTCAGGGCCGCTTCATGAATGCGGGGCAGGTCGCTGTCCTTCAGCGGCTTGTATTGCCCACCCGTCATGCCGGGGCGAACGGCCGCCTCATCCATCGGAATGGCGCGGGAACGGAGCGCGCGGCGGGCGTCACGGCCTCCACGGCGGCGGCTCAGGTCTTCGACTGTGCTCATGGTCGTCTCTCTCTGTGATGGCCGGAAGATGCCCGCAATCCCGGTTTGCCGGAAGGCCGCTTTTGGCGCAGGGGCTGGTGAGGATAATTCACGCTGGATCGGGCATTCGGAGGCATCTGTCCCCTAACGCCTGTGAAAACAGGCTGCTAGTGTGTGCAACTTCCAGACCATGGTGAGCCATCTTGCCCAGACGTGACCTTCCGCCACTTCGTGCCCTGACTGCATTCGAGGCCGCTGCCCGGCTTGGGTCTTTCCGCATGGCGGCCAATGAACTGGGCATCACCCGCAGCGCCGTCAGCCATCAGGTCAAGTTGCTGGAGGACCGTCTCGGCACCCAGCTTTTCCGCCGCGATGCACGGCGCGCCGAACTCACCCAGGCGGGACAGGCCTATTTTCCGGCTATCCGCGATGCCTTCGACCAGATCGAGGCGCAGACACGCGCCATCCGCCCCTCCGTCACCGACAATGAATTGACCGTGCAGGTCTATGTCACGGTTGCGCTCAAATGGCTCATCCCACGCCTGCATGATTTCGAGCGCCGCTATCCGGACATGAAGGTGCGTCTCTCCACCTCCTATTTCGACTGGGACTTTGATGACCGCAATGTCGACCTCGGCATCATCCTTGCCCGCAACAAGTCGCCGGGACATTTCTACAGGCCGCTGTTCAAGTCTTATCTCGTGCCCGTCTGCGCCCCGTCGCTGCTGAAGGGCGATACGCCGCTGAAGAAGCCGGAAGACCTGAAAAAGCACAAGCTGATCGATGTCTATACGGCGGAGGAGGATTGGCAGCTTTGGCTGGATGCGGCCGGCGTGAAGGGTATCAAGCCCGCCAACCGGCTCTCCGTGGACAGCTACATCCTCGCGCAGGAAGCTGCGATTGAAGGACGCGGCGTCGCCATGACCATCGGCCCCTTCGCCTCGGAGGAGATCAAGCTGGGCCGTCTCGTGCAGCCATTTCCCATGCGCGCGCCCAATCGCAACCAATGGTACTTCGCCTGTCACAGCGAGCATCGCAACAAGCCCAAGATCAAGCGGTTTGAGGATTGGCTCGTGAAACAGGTGGCCGCCGATCCCGCTCTCGAACCCATCAAGGACACAGGCAAAGCCGCATGACCGACATTCATTCCGACGCCCCCATCGAGTCCGGCCGCCGCACCCGCCGCGATACAGCGCGCCGCGCGCCTGCGGGCACGACGATTCCCCAATTGCCGCCGGGCGTGGCCAAGCGCCCTTTCCCGCCGACCAAGATCGTATCCGACGACCAGGTTGAAGCGATCCACCGCGCCTCGCTGCAGATCCTTTCGGAAATCGGCATGGACTTTCTGCTCCCTGAGGCGATTGACCTGCTGAGGGCGTCGGGTGGCGTCACCATCACCGGCGACCGCGTGCGCTTCGATCCCGCCTTCGTCGAGGAGATGGTGAGCCACGCGCCATCGCAGTTCACCTTCAACGCCCGCAACCCGGCCAAGAGCTTTCCCATCGGGGGCGACTACATGGCATTCGTGGCCGTGGGCAGCCCACCCAACTGCCATGACATGGAAGGCGGACGCCGACCCGGCACCCGCGCCGATTTCCAGAAGTTCCTGAAGCTCACGCAGTATTTCGACTGCATCGATGCCTCCAGCGGCTACAGCGTGGAACCGATCGACCTGCACCCCTCGATCCGTCACCTGGAAGCGCTGCGTGACAAGGCCATCCTGATCGACAAGCCGCTGAAGTGCTATTCGCTCGGCCGCCAGAACGTGCTGGACGCAATCGAGATTGCCCGCATCGTCAACAACGTCACGGAGGAGGAGTTCGAGAAGCGCCCCTGCCTCATGACGATCGTCAATACAAACTCGCCGCTGAAACTCGACAACAACATGCTGATGGGCATGATGGAACTGTCGTCGCGCGGCCAGATCGTGTGCGTGACACCTTTCACGCTGGCTGGCGCCATGGCCCCCGTCACCATCGCGGGCGCGGTCACGCAACAGAACGCCGAGGCCCTCGCCGGCCTCGCCTTCTGCCAGCTCGTGAAGAAGGGCGCACCGGTCGTGTACGGCGGCTTCACGTCGAACGTCGACATGAAATCCGGCGCTCCCGCTTTCGGCACGCCCGAATACATGAAGTCCACCATTCTCGGCGGCCAGATGGCCCGCCGCTACGGCGTTCCCTACCGCACGTCCAACACCTGCGCCGCCAACACCGTGGACGCACAGGCCGCCTATGAAAGTGTCTTCTCCCTCTGGGGCGTCACCATGGGCGGTGGCAACTACATCATGCACGGCGCCGGCTGGATGGAAGGCGGACTCGTCGCCTCATTCGAAAAATTCGTGCTCGATTGTGATCTGATCCAGATGGTCAAGAGCTTCCTCAAGCCGCTCGACACCAGCCCCGATGCGCTGGCGCTGGATGCGATCCGTGAAGTGGGCCCGGGCGGGCACTTCTTCGGCGCGCAGCACACGCTGGCCCGCTATTCCGAGGCTTTCTACCAGCCCATCATTTCTGATTGGCGCAACTATCAGCAGTGGACCGCCGCTGGCAGCCCCGATGCCTACAAGCGCGCGAATCAGGTTTATAAGCAGGCATTGCAAAATTACGTGCAGCCCGACATGCCTGCCGCCGTTCGCGCCGAACTCGACGCGTTCGTCGACCGCCGCGTGAAGGAGGGCGGCGTCAAGACGGACTTCTGAGTATGCCCGACATCGTCGTCCTCGGCGGCGCAAACATCGACATCAAGGCCAAGGTCACGGCACCCAACCGGCTGGGAACCTCCAATCCCGGCATCGTCTCCACCTCCGCGGGCGGCGTGGGCCGCAACATAGCCCACAACCTGGCGCGGCTGGGCGCAGACGTGGCGCTCATCTCCGTTGTCGGCAATGACGTCCATGGCGATGCCGTGCTGGCAGAGACGAGGCGGGCAGGCGTCGATGTGTCCCGCGTGGTGCGCAGCGCCACCAGCACCGGATCATATGTGGCACTGCTCGACCACGATGGTGAGCTGATCACGGCGCTGAACGACATGCGCGCCATGGAGGAATTCGTCCCCGCCATCGTGGCAGCGCACGCGGGCGTGATCAAATCCGCATCGCTTGTCGTCGCCGACTGCAACCTGCCGCAGGAGACGCTGAATGCCGTCGCGGCGCTTGTGGGCGAGCGTCTGGTCATCGAGCCTGTCTCAGTTCCGAAATCCAGAAAGCTGATGGAGGTTCTGAAACGAGGCCCTGTCTTCCTCGCGTCCCCCAATTTCGACCAGATCGAGCAGGTTGCGGGAACACGCGACATTGAGGGGGCTTTCGCTTTCATGCACGCCAAGGGGCTGCGCAATGTCGTCATTCACGCCGGTCCAGAGGGCGCCTTCGTGTCCGATGGCAGCGAGATCGATCATGTCGCCGCCGTTCCGCCTGAGCAGATTGTCGATGTGACCGGCGCGGGTGATGCGGCCGTGGCCGGACTGGTGTTTGGCTTGCTCAGAGGCGAACCCCTTGCCGCCGCAGCCGCGCGCGGGCAAAGACTGGCCGGGCAGGTGATCGCCGGTGCGGCCTCCACGCTGGAGTAGGTGAATGAAAGTCAGGATGACCGATGAGGTGCGTGAGGCCGTGGTGAAACGCGCGCCCGTGGTTGCACTTGAATCCACCATCATCGCCCATGGCATGCCCTATCCGCAGAACCTGGACATGGCCGAGCGCGTCGAAAACGTGGTGCGCAAGGCAGGCGCCATTCCGGCAACAATAGCGATTGTCGATGGCGAACTGCGCGCCGGTCTCTCCCGCGATGAACTGGCGCACTTCGCGCGCACTGGCCCGTCCATTCCCAAGGTTTCCACCCGCGACATTCCCTATGTGATGGCGCGGAAGGCGACGGGTGCCACGACCGTTGCATCCACCATGCGCCTCGCGGCCATGGCCGGCATTGCGGTGTTTGCCACGGGCGGCATCGGCGGCGCGCACCGTGAAGCCAACGCGACCTTTGACATCTCAAACGACCTCCACGAATTCGCCCTCAGCGATGTGGCCGTGGTGACGGCAGGTGCGAAGGCGATCCTTGACTTGCCCCTGACGCTCGAAATTCTTGAAACCAACGGCGTGCCGGTGGTGGGCTTCGGCACCGACGAATTCCCCGCCTTCTATTCGCGCGCGAGTGGCCTCGGCGTTCCCATGCGGCTCGACACCCCGGCAGACGTTGCCGCGATGATGCAGGCGAAATGGCGTCTCGGTTTGAAGGGCGGCATCGTCATCGCCAACCCCATTCCATCCGCTGATGAAATCCCGGCATCGGAAATCATGCCGCACATCGCCCGCGCGCTGGCGGAGGCGCAGGCGCAAGGCGTGGCCGGCAAGCATGTGACGCCCTTCCTGCTGAAGCGCATCACGGAAATCACTGAAGGCCGCTCGCTCCGCGCCAACATCGCGCTCGTCATGAACAACGCGCGCGTGGCAGCGGAAATTGCCGTGGCTTACGCCAGGACCTAACCGATCACGCGCAGGTCGCGCGGGTAGGTGGTGAGGCTTTCGATGCCCGCTTCGGTCACGACCACATCGTCTTCAATGCGCACACCCGCCTCGCCGTCGCGATAGAGGCCCGGCTCGATGGTGAACACCATGCCCGGCTCCAGCTTCTGCCCGTTGCCGCGCATGATCTGCGGCGCCTCGTGGACATCAAGGCCCAGCCCATGCCCCGTCTTGTGGCGCTTAAAGGCGGCAAACTGCGACCGCTCCAGCACCGTGCACACCGCATCATCCACGTCGGAGGCAGTCATGCCCGGTTTTGAAATGTCCCGGCCCTTGGCATTGGCGGCAAGCACCGTGTCGTAGAAGGCACGGTCATGGTCCGTGACGTGGCCCACGAAGAACGTGCGCGTGATGTCGGCGCTGAAATGATGGTAGCGGCCGCCGAAATCAAACAGCAGGGCATCGCCCGGCTTGATCGCATAGTCGGCCCGCGCCGAGGCATGGGGCCGTGCGGCGTTGTCGCCCGCCGCCACGATCGGATCGAAGGACAAGCCGTCGCATCCCGCCTTGAACAATTCGCTGAGCAGGATCGCTTCCACCTGCTTTTCCGTCATGCCCACCTTCACCTGCAGCACGGTTGCCTCCAGTGCAGCTTCGGACATGCGGATGGCCGTGCGCAACGCATCGATCTCGCCGGGCGTCTTGTGCAGGCGCACGGCGGAAATGCCGGCATGGGCGTCCACCAGTTGCGCCTGTGGCAGCACGCTCTGCAGCGCCTGGAAATCGAACACCCGCATGCGCTGTCCCTCGACGCCGACGCGGCTACCCTTGCCCAACTGGGTCAAGGCAGTGCCCGCCTTGCGGAAGGCCTCCATGTAGCCTTCCTCATCGCGCCAGTCGAACACCTCGCCGGGAAAGCCCAGCGGCGTGAATGATCCCATTTCCAGATTGGGG
This sequence comes from Hyphomicrobiales bacterium, assembly GCA_016710435.1. Taxonomy (NCBI): domain Bacteria; kingdom Pseudomonadati; phylum Pseudomonadota; class Alphaproteobacteria; order Hyphomicrobiales; species Hyphomicrobiales bacterium. The sequence goes on from JADJVV010000001.1 coordinate 2,484,261, forward strand.
ACGATGGCGACGGGAGCGCCCGTGCGTGGCACGACGACCACCAGGGGCCGCTCCATTTGATGGAAGTCCTTGCCGAAAATGCGCAGGAAGTTGGCGCCGGGGACGAGGGCGACGGCATCGAGCCCGGTGCGGGCCATGACGTCATGCAGGGGAGCGAGCGAAATCATGCCTGCCTTCTAGCCTTGCGCCTCCCGCCCGTCGAGATGGGAGCGGTGACATTGCGGCAGGGCAGGTGAGTTCAGGAGGCATTGTCGAAAGCAACGCCGCAGGATATGCCGTGCCACCTTCCCATGACCTCCTCCCACTTTCGCAACAATCTCGTCGGCATCGCCTCGCTTTCGGCTGGCAGCTTCGTGTTCTCGCTGCAGGACACCGTGATCAAGTCGATCAGTGGCGATTATGCCGTGACGCTGGCGATTGCCATTCGCGCCGTCGTGGCGTTCCCGATCATCGTGGCCATGGTGATCATGGCAGGCGGGCTGCAACAGCTGGAGACGAAACAGTGGCCGGTCCTCCTTGGCCGCGGCTTCATCCTGCTCACTTCCTACACCTCCTATTTCATGGCCTTCCCGGCCTTGCCGCTGGCGGAGGCGATTGCGCTGTATTTCATGGTGCCGCTGCTGGTGACCATGATGTCCGGCCCGCTGCTGGGCGAACGCGTGTCGCCCTCGGCCTGGGGTGCGGTGGCGCTGGGGCTTGTGGGCGTGGTGGTGATCCTCCGGCCCGGCATGGGCATCTTCGAGCCGGCAGCGCTGCTGTCGTTCATCAGTGCCGGGAGCTACGCCTACGCCATGATCCTGGCCCGCAAGCATGGCCGCACCGTGCCCACCACCGTGATGACGTTTTACCTGAACTTCGCCTATCTTCTCGGTGCGATCATCATCGCCACCGTGATGATGGCCTTCCAGGTGAAGCCGCCTGGCCATCCGAGCCTGGATTTCCTCGTGCGGGCCTGGTCCGTGCCGACACCCGGCGACATGGGCTGGATGGCGCTGTGCGGCGTCATCGCCGTCTTCGGGTCGAACTTCCTGGCACAGGGGTATCGCAAGGCCGCCGCCAACGTCGTCGCGCCATTTGAATATCTCGGCATGGTCTGGGGCAGCCTGTGGGGATTCCTGTTCTTCGGCGAAGTGCCCCGCATCACCACTTTCATCGGCATGGGGCTCATTGCCATTGCCGGCCTGCTGGCCTTGCGTGCAGGCGCGAAACAGAACTGAGTGTCTGCTGTTGCGCTGCGTCTTGATTTGTATCCCAGGTTGCATCAACCTCGCCGCACAATGCCGAAACCCGCCCGAATCTCCCATCCCGTCAGCTTCGCAGATGTTTTCGCGGCCCTTCACAAGGGCTGGCGGGATTTTCTCAGCGCTGCGCTTTTTGGCCTGTTCTTCGGCGCGATTTACGCCGGTGCCGGCATCCTGCTGTACCTGCTGCTCTCCTACTACCGCAGCGTCTGGCTGATCCTGCCGCTGGCGATCGGCTTCCCGCTGATCGGCCCATTTGTGGCGGCGGGGCTTTACGAAATCAGCCGCAGGCTCGCCCGCCACGAGCAATTGTGGTGGGGCGAAATCCTCACCGTCACCATCCGCCAGAGCCGCCGCGAGTTCGGCTGGATGGCCTTTGTTGTGCTCTTCATCCTGTGGGTCTGGATGTATCAGGTACGCCTGCTCGTCGCTTTCTTCATGGGCTACAAGGGTTTCGCCAGCCTTGACGGATTCATCGTTGCGCTGACAGGGCAGAGCGGCTTCACCTTCCTCGCCCTCGGCACCGTGATCGGCGCTGGCCTGTCCTTTGTGCTGTTCTGCTCCACCGTCATCTCCATGCCGATGTTGCTGCACCGGGACGTCGATTTCATCACAGCGCTCATCACCAGCTGGCGCAGCGTGTTCGAGAATTTCGCCCCGATGATCCTGTTCGGACTCATCGTTGCGGTGCTGACCTTCCTGGCGCTGCTCCCGATGTTCCTCGGGCTTCTCGTGGTGCTCCCGGTGCTCGGCCATGCGACCTGGCATCTCTACGTGGCCTCGCGCCACATCGAGGACCGGCCCGCATAAAAAATCCGCCCCGGCGCGATGGCCGGAGCGGATTGATTCCCCATTGGCGGCGAGATTACTTGCAGGCCTTGCCGTCGTCGGCGGTCAGCTCAACCTGGTGGTCCTTCACGGTGATGCTGCTCATGTAGCACAGCACGCCCTCATCCGGAGCCGAGACGCGGAGGTCATAGGTGCCATCGGCGAGGCCGGCGATTTCAACAGACTTGCCAGAGTCGAGCGCGCCTTCGGCAACGCCGTCGAGAATGTTCTTGCCCCAATCCTTCGTGCCGGGTGCGGCCGAGAACAGCTCGTCGATCGGCAGGCCGCTGTTGTTGGTGATCTTCGTGGCGTCCGCGGCAAAGGCCTGCGTGGCGAGAAGGGCAGCGAAGGGAAGGGCAATAAGCGTACGGATCATGGAAAAACTTCCTTGTGTTTGTCAGGGCCGGTGCAGCATCTGCTTGCATCGCGGGTGGAGAGATGCCCTGCACACGCTGACAACTGTCTGACGGAAATGCTGCGCCGCCACAGTGCTGCCGCAAAGCGAGGGGGGTGCGGCAAAATGTGCATGATCAGGCGTGCAATCATCGCCACGCGCGGGCCCCCTGCATCATCATCAGCTTTTCTGTTAACCTTCACGCGCGGGGTATGGGCTGGAGTCGTCGCATCATGCTGAATGGAAATGTTCTGAAACGCTGTGCTGCAGTGATTGCCACTGCGCTGCTGCTGGCGGGCTGTGTGCTGCAATCGCCGGAGCCGTTGTTTGCGGAAGGGGACGGCGCGCCCGCGCTCGCACCGCTCGCCAAATCCTACCGCGCCGAAGTCTATGAGAACGATGCCTGGAAACGGCAGGACGGCTCCGCGATCTTCACCGGCGAAGGCAATCATTACGTCATGTCCAACAGCAAGGATAAGGACGTGATGGAAATGCTGTTCGTCGACCTGGGCAAGGCGCGCTACGTGGTGCAGACGCAGGATCACAAGCAGAGCAAGGACCCCTACATCTATTTCTTCGCCGATGTGCGCGGCGACGGCATCTATCTCGCCATCCCTGACTGCGACACGCTCAAGACCCTGCCAAACGTGAAAGCAGACGTGGTCTTCGAAAACTACGACTGCACCCTCAAAGGCAAACCCGCCCGCTCGTTCTTCGCCTCGCTGGCAGGTGAAATGAAAGACTGGAAAATGCGCCTCGTGCCGGAGACATGAGAAGGCGGCGGATTGCTGGGTATGCATTGCAAAATGTCGGCCGCCGGACCCACGGCTTCCCAATGCCAATGGCGCGATATATGAATTGACAATATATATATTTGCATAGTATATGCATTTTGACATTTGTCAGGAGTTTCGCAGTGCATTCAGCGCAACATAAGCGACCCGGTTACGGAACCGTGATCGGACGGGTTTGGGAAATCGCCGACGCCATCTCAAGCCGGTCAGGTCACCGCGCCACCCGCAAGGAAGTGATCGACGCCTTTGTTGCCGAAGGAGGCAACGTCAATACGGCGGCCACCCAGTATTATGAATGGCGCAAGCACCGTGCCGAAGCCTCGGGTGGGGAGCGGCTTGACTCCGTCGTCCTGCAGATGGCGCGCGACGGCAGGCTTGTCTTGCCGCTTGCAGTGCGCGAGGCGCTGGGACTGGATGAAGCGACAAAGCTCACAGCCCGCGTCGAAAATGGCGAGTTGCGCATCACGCCACAGAAATTTGCCTTCTCCCGGCTGCAGGATCTTGTGAAAGAACAGGACAAGGGCAGGGGGTCGGTGGTGGACGAGTTGATCGCGCAGCGCCGCTCCGAGGCGAACCGCTGATGGCTGTGGTGCTGGATGCATCCGCCTTGCTGGCGCTGATCTGGCAGGAACCGGGTGCAGACGCCGTGTCGGAGGCGTTGGACAAGGCGGTCATGAGCGCGGTGAACTGGGCGGAAGTCGTCTCCAAACTGCAGGACCGCGGCATTGATATTGACGCCGCCGTGCCGATGCTGTCCGACTTGCCCATTGACGTGATCCCCTTTGATCGCGAACTGGCTGTTGCGGCTGGCGCGCTTCGCGTCAGGAGCAGACACCTGGGCCTCTCGATCGGCGACCGCGCCTGCCTCGCCCTGGCCGCACGCCTCTCACTGCCCGCCTGCACCGCCGACAAGAGCTGGTCGAAATTCGATGCCGGCGTTGAGGTGAAATTGGTGAGGTGAAGACAATTGTGACGCCACATGTCGTGGTGTGTGAGGATTGGATTGGGACACAAAGAATCTCAGATCATGGATTTCTTGCATCACCAGGTGTTTGACCCGATCCTGGAATCACCCAACGCGTCTCAACGGTTGAAGGCCGGCATACGCCTTACGATCCCTCGAATGTCCCAACGAGATGCAAGGGGAATGGTCGCATATTTTTGGTCGGCAATTCAGGGTACCGATAGAAGTATCCGTTTTGCCGAAGAAATGCGTTCGGAAGGCTTTACGCGGTTTGAAGAAGTCCTGGAGGAGTACCGGTCCACTTTTGATGACCGTTTTCTCAGGAAGTAAAATAGCCTAATTCACCCCCTCCTTCTCCTCCGCCCGCCACCATCCTCATCGCTCACCACCACCGTCTTGAGCGGCGGCAGTGTCACCACTTTTTTCAGGTTCACGAAGTCCGCCGTCTTGTGCGGCAGCGCCATGGCTTCCACGAAGTGCTGCTGGAACTTGGGCTCGACCGCCGTTTCGATTTTTTCGATGCGGCGGACGACGCTTTCGATTTCATCGCGACCCTTCTTGTTGAGGAGCGCGATGCGCGCCCCCGTACCCGCCGCATTGCCCGCACTTTGCACGCGCGCCAGATCGCAATCCGGGATGAGGCCCAGCACCATCGCGTATTTCATGTCGATGTGGGAGCCGAAGGCGCCCGCCAGCCTGATCTTGTCCACGTGGTCGATGTTGAGCTTGTCCATCAGCAGGCGCACGCCCGCATAGAGCGCCGCCTTTGCCATCTGGATGGCGCGAACGTCGTTCTGGGTGACGCGGATCAGTGGCTCGTTGCCGTCTTCCTTGGGCGTGCGGATCACATAGTTGAAAGTGCGCTTGTAGGGTTCGATGCGCGGGCTCTGCGCGGCGAGTGCGCCGTCGATCAGGCCATCCTGGCTGATGATGCCTGCGAGATACATCTCCGCAATCGCCTCGATGATGCCGGAGCCGCAAATGCCGGTGACGCCGGTGGAGGCAATCGCCTCCTCGAAGCCCGGTTCATCCGACCACAGGTCGGAGCCGATCACCTTGAAGCGCGGCTCCAGTGTTTCCGGGTTGATGCGGATGCGCTCGATGGCGCCCGGTGCCGCGCGCTGACCCGATGAAATCTGCGCGCCCTCGAAGGCGGGTCCGGTGGGCGACGAGCAGGCGAGCAGGCGGCGCTTGGAGCCCAGCACGATTTCCGCATTGGTGCCGACATCGACGCACAGCATGTATTCATCCTGCGTGTGCGGTGCTTCCGACAGCACGACGCCCGCGGCATCCGCGCCCACATGGCCCGCGATGCAGGGCAGCACATAGGCCCAGGCGCCGGCGTTCAACTTGAAATCCATCTCGCGCGCCGGGAAGGTGAGGGGAAGGCCAGTGGCCAGCGCGAAGGGCGCCCCGCCCAGTTCCGTGGGGTCCACACCGAGGAACAGGTGATGCATGACCGGATTGCCGACCAGCACCACTTCCAGAATGTCCGTGAGCGGAAGATTGGCGCGGGTGGCCACTTCCTCGGCGAGCTGCTGCAACGCCGTGCGGATGGCCGTGGTCATCTCCCTTTCGCCGCCGGGATTCATCATCACGTAGGAGACGCGGCTCATCAGATCTTCGCCGAAACGGATCTGCGGGTTCATCAATCCCGCCGAAGCCACCACTTCACCCGTGGAGAGATTGGTGAGATGCGCCGCGATCGTGGTGGAACCCACGTCGATGGCGAGGCCGAAGAGCGAATCATGGAAGCCGGGCCAGATGGCGGAGAGGCGGTTGCCGCCACCGGGTGCGCGCGAATAGATGGCGCAGGTGATCTTCCATTCGCCCTTGCGCAAGGTTTTCTGCAAGTCGGTGATGATGGAGAGATCGCAGGTCACGTTGTCCACGCCCCACTGGCTCTTGAGCGCCATGTAGACGCGCTCGAGATCGGAGGAGGGGTTGTGCATGTCCGGCTCTTCCACTTCGATGTAGTAGAGGTGCGTGGCCGGATCGAGTTCAATGACACGCGTGTCGGCTTCCTTGCGCACCACCTGCTTGTGCACCTGGCTTTCCGGCGGAACGTCGATGACAAGGTCGCCGAGAATCTGCGTCTGGCAGGACAGGCGGCGGCCGGCGGGAAGTCCGCGGATGCGGTCGTAGCGCTGTTCCACCTGTGTGACGCCGCTGACGTGGTCGGTCGCCGACGAAATGCCGTGCTTGGCGAACTCGCCTTCACCCACGGTGATCTGGCAGCGCCCGCAGATGGCGCGCCCGCCGCAAACGGAATCGATATCGACGCCCAGCGCGCGGGCGGCTTGCAGCACCGGCGTGCCCTTGGCAAAGCGGCCGCGCTTGCCCGAAGGCGTGAAGACAATGAGGGGATTCTGCTCGGTCATGGCGGGATTTATACGCAATTCGCCATTGTCGGGGCGAGCCAAATGCGACATTCTTTTGGCATGATACCGAAGCCCCTGGCGCAGGTCTTTGCC